>JAQGNS010000480.1 GCA_028291705.1 Nevskia sp. | reverse complement strand
GTAGGCATCGGTGAACCAGGGCCAGGCGCGGCTGGTTTCGACCTGGCGCAGTTCGGGTGCAGTGTTGCCGGTGGGGGTAATGGGGGCGGCTCGTTCCGGGGTGGCTTGGGGGGAGTATGCCTGGGTTGGGGGTGGGGTGGCGGTATGCGCTTCTTTGCGGCGCGATTACCGAGCCCTGGATTCCGGCTTTCGCCGGAATGACGCTGGGGCGGGGGTGCGCTGGCCTCGTCCCTCGATACGAATCGCTTTGCGATTCACTCGGGACGAACGGATTTTTATGTTGATTGCGAGAGAAGCAGGCTCCGACCTTGCAGCCAATTGTCTTGCGTACGGCACTCACTTCAATGGTTGGGGCCCGCACCATGTCCGCGAAAGCTTGTCCCCTTCCCCGCTGGCGCTGCACGGTGCCGTGGGCGGACACTAGGCGCCATAGGCTGCGCTGCATTCCCTCTGACGTGTTATCTGATCCAAGGAGTGGTTCACGATGAAACAGTTTGCTTTGACGGTTGTTGGTGGCGTGATGCTGGCGGCCGGTATGACAGGTTGTGCGGATATGACGGTGGCGCCGCCGATGACGATTCCGGATTCGCTGAAGGTGCCGGATGGGCAGGTGCTGATGATGAAGACGCAGGCGAGCGGGTTTCAGATTTATCAGTGCAAGGCGCTGGATGCGGCGAAGTACGAATGGACGCTGGTGGCGCCGGAGGCGACGTTGTATGACGCTTCAGGCAATCAGGTGGGGAAGCATTACGCGGGGCCGAGCTGGGAGACGCTGGATGGGAGCAAGGTGGTGGGTGAGGTGAAGGCGAAGGATCCCGGGACGGATGCGACGGCGATTCCGTGGTTGCTGCTGGCGGCGAAGTCACACTCGGGGGATGGGATTTTCAGTTCGGTGACGTATGTGCAGCGGCTGTTTACGGTGGCGGGGAAGGCGCCGCCGGATGGGTGTGATGGGGGACATGTGGGGGCGGAGTTGCGGGTGGCTTATAAGGCGGCTTATTACTTTTATGTGGTGCGGCCGGCGGCGGGGCTTTGATTGAATTTGATTAAAGCGGGTTGGTGGGGAGTGGGGGGCTGGCCCGTCCCTCGATACAAATCGCTTCGCGATTCACTCGGGACGAACGGTGGTTTTTGTTGGGCTGATAAAAGCTGGCTGGCGCGGATGGTGCATTCGAGATTGTGGGATTCGGCGGCCACAGGCCGCCCTACTGTTGGGTTTGAATGGACGGTGTCTGGCTTTGGAATGTTGGGGCCAGATCCTTCGCTGCGCTCAGGATGACAAGAGCTGGATCGGGAGCCGGTATGCGCTGGTTTGTACGTGGGGATATCGACGGGTTTTTTGGGTTGGCGCTGGATAACCTGGTGCAGTTGCTGGTGTTGTCTTCGTTGTGCCTGGGGGTGTTGGGGTTTCCGGCGGAGTTGGTGTTTGGGCGGGTGTTGCCGGGGGCGGCGGTTTCGCTTCTGGTGGGGAATCTGTTTTATGCGTGGCAGGCGCGGCAGTTGGCACGGCGGGAGAACCGTAGTGACGTATGCGCCCTGCCCTATGGGATCAATACGGTTTCGCTGTTTGCGTATGTGTTTCTGGTGATGCTCCCGGCGAAGCTGGCGGCGCAGGCTGCCGGAGCTGCGGATCCGGCGCGGGTGGCTTGGCATGCGGGGCTAGTGGCGTGTTTCGGGGCGGGGGTGATCGAGTTGGTGGGGAGTCTGGTGGCGGAGCGGATCCGCAAGTCCACGCCGCGGGCGGCGCTGCTCTCTACCCTCGCCGGGATTGCGATGACGTTTATTGCGCTGGGCTTTTTGTTGCGGACTTATGCGCAGCCGATCATCGGGTTGGGGACGCTGGCGATCATTCTGCTAGTGTATTTCGGGCGGGTGCGGTTTCGCTTCGGGTTGCCGGGCGGATTGGTGGCGGTGGTGCTGGGGACGGGGTTTGCGTGGGCTTCGGGGCTGGCGCCTACCGGGTCGCCGGGCGGGGTGAGTTTGCATTTGCCGGTGCCGGTTCTCGGCGAACTCTTTACGGCGCTGCGTGGGGATTACTGGCTGACTTATTTCTCGGTGATTCTGCCGATGGGGTTGTTCAATGTGATCGGCTCCTTGCAGAACATCGAGTCGGCGCAGGCGGCGGGAGACAGTTACTCGACGCGCAGTTCGCTGGCGGTGAATGGGCTGGGCTGCGTGGTGGCGGCGGTGTTTGGCTCTTGCTTCCCGACGACCTTGTATATCGGGCATCCGGGGTGGAAGGCGATGGGGGCGCGGGCGGGATATTCCGTTTTGAACGGGGTGTTCATGAGCCTGATCTGTTTCACGGGGACGCTGTCGCTGATTGCGTGGGCGGTGCCGATCGATGCGGGGATGGCGATTGTGTTGTGGATCGGGATCGTGATTGCGGCGCAGGCGTTCCAGGCGGTACCGCGCGCGCATGCGCCGGCGGTGGTGATGGGCTTGCTGCCGGGGCTGGCGGGGTGGAGTGCCTTCATGGCGAAGGCGGGGCTGCATGCGGCGGGTGCGGGAATACCGGGTGGGACGCCGTTCTCGGTGGACCTGATCAAGACGTTTGGCAATTCGGATATCTGGATCGATGGGGCGCTGCGGCTGGAGCAGGGCTTCATCTTGAGCGCGATGATTCTTTCGGCGATGACGGTGGCGGTGATCGAGCGGCAGTTCATGCGGGCGGCGGCGTGGTGCCTGGCGGCTTCCGCGTTATCGGCGGTGGGGTTGTTGCACTCTTATCAGTGGACGCCGGCGGATACGGTGTTGCGGCTGGCGCCGGCTTGGCCTTGGGCGATTGCTTATCTGGTGATGGCGGGGTGTTTTGGGGCGGCTCGGTGGGTGACGGTGCCGGTGGAGGGAGTGGCTAAGGACGAGGCTTAGTCGCGGAGTGGTGTCGGATTCGCTTTGCTTGATTCGATCTACGGAGACGATGCTGGCCTCTCCCTCGATACAAATCGCTTCGCGATTCACTCGGGACATTCGGAAAAGCACACCCGCTTCGCGGGCACTCGAGGCGAACGGGGGTTTTTTGACGGCGGGTATAAAAGCAAGACCACCGCACGCACGACCGCATTAACCTTTATTCGCGTACTCGCTTTATTCGGCGGGGGAGCGGTCACGCAGCCACTGCGACAGCAGCCACTTCTCGCCTTGGGTGGGCGGGAGGCCGGCGTGGAGGGTGCGGGGGTCGGGTTGTTGGTTGGTGTCTACGTTGGCGAATAAGAGCGCATCGCCTTTGCGGCCCTTGTAGCGCAGGCCGAGTTTGGGGAAGTCGGTTTCGCCGCCCTGGTAGTCGTCGTTGAGGTAGACCAGCAGGGTGGCGATGCGCTGGCCGCGCACGGCGAGTTCTTCGGCGAAGCCGGGGGCGACGGGGTCGATGAAGTCGTAGTGGGGGGCGAACTGCTGGCCGACCTGGTAGTGGAGGACCTTGGTCAGCTCCATCACGGCGGGGGGCAAGCCGGTGACACTGGCGATGCGGGCGCGCAGGAGCAGCATGACGAGATCGGTTTCGACGATGTTGAAGTCGGTCTCGCTGTTGGTGCGTGACGCGTCGATCAGCGCGCCGCCGTCCGCCGCATAGACACGGGCACGCTGGAGTTTGCTGCGGCCGCGCATGATCAGCCAGTTGCAGACGCCGGCGGGCAGGAAGTGTTCGACCTTGCGGATCCTGGGGGCATCGCTGAGGGATTGCTTGGGCGGCGCCTTGATCCAGGCGGCGACGTCCACGGTGCGGCGGAGCTGGCCCCAGATGGTGGCGTCCGCGGGGATGGCGGCGCTGGCTTGTGTGGCGAGGTCGCGATCGGCGCTGAGGAGGGCGAGCTGGGCCTGGGCTTGTTTCCAGCCGAGTTCGGCGGACCGCTGGAGGTGGTCCAGGGCGTGTTCCCAGTTCTGCAGGCGGAAGACGCCGGCGCCGGTCATCATGGCGCACAGGGCTTCGGCTTCGCCGCTGCCTTTTTCGGCGGCGGCGGTGATGAGCTCGGCGCCGCGCTGCTGATGCAGCCGCCCGCGCTCGCCGCCGAGAAGGCGCGAGCCAAGCTCAGCGGTGGCGGCGAGGTCGCCGCTTGCTGCTGCCTGTTCGATTTGCTCGAGACTGCGCATTGTCCTCCCGCCTTGTCCCCGTGTGGTCTCGTTGCATGATAGCGGGAGCGGCGCGGCTTGGGGTCTGGCGGCTCGGCAATCTGCCGGGAGCCTGTGCGACTGGATGGAATGTATGCTTAGGTCTGGTTCTGGCGGCAGCGTGCGCGGCGGTCCGCTACGATGGAAGGAACTTGAGGAGATAGGGCCATGGAAAACAGGAATCTGGATGCGGCGCTGGAGCGGCTGCGCGAGGAGCTGGGGCGGCTGAAGGCGGGGGATGTGGTGGCACGGCGGCATATCGAACAGCTGATTGCGGATATCGAGGGGCATGTGAGCGGCGGTGTTGAGGCGCAGGAGCGTGGGCCGCTGGTGGCGAGTATTTCGGATGCGGTGCGGCGGTTTGAGGTGGAGCACCCGAAGTTGACGGCTTATCTGGGGGAGATTGCGGCGGCTTTGGGGTAGGGGGTCGTTTCCGCATGCGAAGCAACAGCCGGCGGCCATAGGCCGCCCTACTCTGCTGTTTACCTCGTTCCCCAATGTTGCGGAATAGCCGGGCCAGATCGTTCGCTGCGCTCAGGATGACAGCGGTGTTTGGCTCGTTGTCGCCTTGGCCCCTCCCTGGATACAAATCGCTTCGCGATTCACTCGGGACGAACGGGATTTTTTGAAGGGCTTATAAAAGGGAATTATATACTTGACTCCCTCGCTTTTTAGGGGGATAATTCAGTCCATCAAGGGGAGAATCACGATGGACGACAAAGTAACGATCAGCACCTTTCAATTGTTCCAGTTGATCCCCGACGAAGAAACTGCGCGCACCTACCTTGAGTCGCGTCTGTGGCCGAAAGGCGTCATCTGCGCAGCCTGCAAGAGCGGCGAACGCATCACCATTCGCAAGGGCGGCTTCTACCGCTGCAACGCCTGCAAGCTGGACTTCACTGTCCGCACCGGCACTATCTTCGAGCGCTCGCATATCCCGTTGCACAAATGGGTCTATGCCATGTACTTGATGATGACCGCGCGCAAGGGTATCAGCAGCCTCCAACTGTCCAAGGAAATCGGCATCACGCAAAAGAGCGCGTGGTTCATGCTCGGCCGCCTGCGCGAAGCCTGCGGCTCCGGCGACGGCTCCCTGCTGTCCGGCATCGTTGAGGCGGACGAGACCTATATCGGCGGCAAAGAAACCAACAAGCACGCTAGCAAGAAACTCCGGGCTGGTCGTGGCACTGTCGGCAAGACCGCCGTACTGGGTATGCGCGAGCGCGGCGGCGAAGTGCGCGCTACGGTGCTGACCGACACAAAGGCCAAGACGATCCAAGCCGAACTTACCGATAACATTGCCCCCGGCTCCATCCTCTGCACGGACGAACATGCTGCTTATGTGGGCGCTCCGGGCTATCGTCATCGCGCCGTGAATCACAGTGCCAAGCAATATGTTGATGGCATGGCACACACGAACGGCATTGAGTCCGTGTGGGCTGTCCTGAAGCGTGGTCACTACGGCACCTTCCATCACTTCAGCGTCAAGCACATGCAGCGTTACGTTGATGAGTTTTCCTTCCGCCTGAATGAAGGCAACGTGAAGCGCCAAACGCTTGCCCGTCTGGATAGCTTTGTTGATGCCACGGCCGGACAGCGCCTCACCTACGAGGACTTGATTAAATGATCGACACACCACCAGAACTGGACCGCATGGTAGATGCGGTCCTTGCCTATAGACCGCCCAAGAAAAAGAAGAAGCTGAAGGCGATTGCCAAGAGCGCGGAGAAGAAAAAAAAGAAGAAGTAGACATTTATTTCTTCTTCCTGAGCAGTCCGTAGCGGGGATGGTATATGAGCGAATTCACGCAGACCATTGCACAGAAAATTACAGATCCCAAATACACCCATCTTGCGACTGAATTCCAGTTAAGAGAAAGCTTAGAAAAATATTCAACCAGAGCAGATAGACACGAATGGTTGCTAGTTGTTTCTTTGCTTTTAGAAATTGTCGTTGTTTGGTATTTCTCCGAGGGCAAATCACCGTTTGAAACGTGGGCGCTTATCTTCACAACGTTCGCGGTTGCTTTTTCTGTGTATGGAGAATTCAGATCATCACATAAGGCCGGAAGATTCCAGCAGGAATTAGGTCGAAGATCGGAAGAAAAAGTAGCGGCGGCAAACGAGCGAGTTGCTATCGCCGAAGAAAGAGCGGCGAAATTAGAAAAAGAAGCCGCAGACGCACGAGAAAGAACTGCGCAGCTTGAGAAATTGACGGCTTGGCGAAGGCTGACCGCTGAAGATCGCCGGAAATTTGCGGACATAATCCGATCCAAGGTCGGATTATTTGATCTTCTCATAGAGTATGAAAGGGCAGACCCTGAAGCATTCATGTTCGCACATGCGATAGGCCGCGCATTTTTTGATGCGGGGATAAAAGGCATTCGGCTCATTCCCAACTCACTTCTAGAAGCGAACGCCTTCGGAGTCCACACGGCATCTTCATTGGGTTCGGAAGCAAATGTAGTCGTGGAAGCATTCAAGGCTACAAACATTCCCATCAACATTTTCAACAAAGACCTGGGCACGCATCTGCCAAGAAACGTGACGGCACCCAACTTATATATTTTTGTGGGAACCCGAATCCCTGAAGGGATAGGGGAGTGAAGTATATAATTCCCTTATAAAAGCAGGGCGCAATGCCTCGGCTTTTGTGCGGTGTCGGATCTGCTTCGCTTGATCTGGCCTATAGATTTACGGCTGCGCGCAGAGTGAATGTGGCTGTCGTGGGCACCCTACTCCGACTCTGTTATTGCCGACCGACGCGGTGAACGGCGGGTCGCTGACCCGCCCTACATTACATTCGCTGGGTGAGGACGGCGGCCACAGGCCGCCCTACTATTAGTTGCGGTATGGGGACCAGGCGGGTTCTCGTACATCCTCGTCGGCGTGGAGTTGGCGCAGGACGCCGCCCAGGGCGCGGATTTTGAGCTGGCCGCGGCGGGCGTCTTCGGCGGCGTAGACGAGCATGGCGCCGTTGGGGGCGAAGCTGGGTTTTTCGTCGCGGGGGCCACCGCTGATGAATTCGAAGGAGCCGGAATCGAGGTTGACGAGGCCGATGCGGGAGTCCCTGCCTTCGTCCACAACCACTGCGATGCTTTTTCCGTCCGGGGAGTAGCTGGGGTTTGAGGTTTGCTTGCCGTAGGCGGGCAATTGCTTGGCGCTGCCGCCTTCGACGGACATGGTGTAGACGCGGGCGACGCCGCCGCGGTCGGAGGTGAAGGCGATGGTCTTGCCGTCCGGGGACCAGCTGACTTCGGTTTCGATACCGGGGTCGGTGGTGATGCGGCGGCGGGTGCCGCTGGCGACATCGATGAAGTAGATGTCCGGGTTGCGGCCGAAGGAGAGGGTGACGGCGAGGGTCTTGCCGTCCGGGGACCAGGCGGGGGAGCCGTTGATGCCTTTCTCGCTGATGAGGCGGGTGGTTTTGCCGGTTTCCAGGTCATGCACGTAGACGGCGGAGCGGCCGGCATCGTAGCCGCCGTAGGCGATGCGCTTCGCATCCGGGGACCAGGCAGGGGACATGAGGGGATCGCGTGATTCGGCGATGACTTTTTCGTCTTCGCCGTCGACATTGCTGACGATGAGTTTGTAGCTGGCGTTGCGGCCGGGCTGGGCGACGGCGACGTAGGCGATGGAGGTGGCGGTGACGCCGCGGATGCCGGTGAGTTGCTGGAGGATCAGGTCTGAGGACTGATGGCCGGCGAGGATGACGTTGCCGCTGGGCGGCAGCGGCAGGTTGGTGAGCCAGGTGATTTTTTCCTGGCGGATGTCAGCGATACGCAGATGCAGTGCGCCCGGGTTGGTGCCGACGGTTTGCAGGCCGGGGGCGCTGTCGGCGGGGCCCTGGAGGATGACGTAGTCGACGCCGAGGGCTTTCCACTGGGCGTAGTGGAGGGGCTGGGTCCAGTCCGGTTTTTCGGGGAAGGACTGGGCGTCGAGGGCGGTGTAGGGGCCGCTGTGAAGGAGGTCGCGCTCGGTGACGGCGCGGGCGTCGGCCAGGGGGGAATCCGGTTTGCCGACGGCGACGACGGCGATGCAGTGGCTGCCGGAGCTGGCCTGGCAGCGGGCGACGGGGACGGAGGCGGTTGCGGACGGCGGGGTTTCAACCTGCTGGGGCGAGGCCTGGCAGGCACTCAGCACCAGCAGGGTAAGGCCGGTGAGCAGGCGGCGCATCGGGAATTCTCCAGTCATGGGCCTTTCCCAGAGCGTGGGGCAGGCGGCGGCCGTGCGTGGCCTCCATCGGGCCTCGCGCTGTCTTGTTGCAAGGATAGACAGCTTGGCGGCGGCGTGAGTTTCACTCCGCGCGGATTGCCCGACGCGCCGGGCCGAAGCAGTCAGCAGTGGCTCCTCAACCCGCAGGCAGGCCCCGCTGTTTCAAATAATGCTTCAGTGCCCGCTGAACAGGCGCGCGTGGATGCTGCTGTACAAATTCACGCCGGAGATCGGGCCGCCGGCCCAGGCTACGACGAAATCGCCATACCCATCGAACGCGGCAACCGGCGAGCCGATGCTGCTGCTCACCGGGATGATGCCGCCCTCCGCAACGGCGCCGGCGGAGTAACGCTGGGCCTTGACGTTGCTGCTGTCCCCCCAAACGAGGGCGAATTCGCCGTCCGACTGCATGCCGACTTGGCCGGTCTGGGAGCTGATGACGGCGGCGGCGCCCTGCGCCTTGCCCACGGCGGAGTAACGCTGGGCCACCTCGTGGTAGGGACCGCCGATACCGCCCTCGGTCCAGAACAGGATGAAGTTGCCGGCGGCATCCATGGCCAGCTGCAGGCCGTAGGGAAATTTGTCACTCAAGGGCTTGGCTTCCACCTTGAGGCCGAGCTGGAGGCCGTTGGTGTTGTAGCGCTTGAACTCGACGGTGTCGCGATAGAGGTTTTCGTTGTTCCAGGCGACGACGAAGTTGCCGTTGTCGTCCATCGCCACAGCCTGCGGGCCCCCGCCGGTGATCAGCACATCGGGCGGATCTCCGACCACCAGGAAGGCCGGGCCCTTGGCTACACCGTTGCTGCCGTAACGCCGGGCGAAGATCAAGCGAGCGCCGGCCGCGGCGTCCAGCGTATCGGGAATATTGAAATCGAAAACCACGCCCTGGCTCCACACCACGATGAAGTCGCCATCGGCATCCATCGCCAGCGAGGGCGCACTGGCAAAGCCGAGGACGATGAGCTTCGGCACCGAGGCCACGGTGATCGGCGCGCCGAGCGCGGTGCCGTTCACGCTGTAACGCTGGGCCTGGATGGTGAAGCTCTGCTTGGCTGCGTCGGCGGTGGTGTTGGCCACCACGAAATCGCCGGCACGGTCCATCGCCACGGCCGGGACGGCCGCCGCTGGTGCATGGCCCAGGGGCACTGCGAATTCGGGGCCCTTGGGCGTGCCGCTTGGATCATACAGCCTGGCGTAGACGCCCTGGCCGGCGCCGGCGCGCGCCCAGGCGATGACGGTGTCGCCGGCTCCATCCCGTGCCGCAGCCGGCGCACTGAAGTAGGTACCGGTACCGTTGTCGACCTGGAATTCCAGCCCCAAGGGATCGCCGGCAGCAGCGTGTGTTGCAGACACGTGGAAAAACATTGCGGCTGCAATGGCCGCTGCGCAGACTGAGCTGTATGCGGCTTTCACGGTGCGGCTCCCCCGAGCTAAGCGCTATGAAGCGCTGTTGTTGGCGACGGTCCGGATTGTCGCTTTTTCTACTTTATGCCCAATCCGGATGGGGGTGCAATGAATATGGATATTGCTCAAGCCATAAACGAAAAAACCCCCCGACTTTCGTCGGGGGGTTGTTCCGTGTTTAGAGCCTGGCAGTGTCCTACTCTCGCATAGTCATCGCTACACTACCATCGGCGCTGAGTCGTTTCACTTCGGTGTTCGGGATGGGAACCGGTGGTGCCAACTCGCTATGGCCGCCAGGCAAACTGACTGGAATGCCGAGCTACGCTCGTCACTCCGAATTGGGTTGTAGTCAAACAAAGTATAACTCAAAGCCTTGTTCTCAAAGCCTCAGATACTTAACAGCTAAAAATGCTTGAGTGTTATATGGTCAAGCCTCACGAGCAATTAGTACGCGTTAGCTACGTGCATCGCTGCACTTCCACACCGCGCCTATCAACCTTGTGGTCTACAAGGGCTCTTAAGGCAGATTAAATCTGCGCGAGATCTCATCTCGAGGTGGGCTTCCCGCTTAGATGCTTTCAGCGGTTATCCCGTCCGTATTTAGCTACCCGGCGATGCCACTGGCGTGACAACCGGAACACCAGAGATACGTTCAACCCGGTCCTCTCGTACTAAGGTCAACTCCTCTCAAATCTCGAACGCCCACGGCAGATAGGGACCGAACTGTCTCACGACGTTCTGAACCCAGCTCGCGTACCACTTTAACTGGCGAACAGCCAGACCCTTGGGACCTGCTACAGCCCCAGGATGTGATGAGCCGACATCGAGGTGCCAAACACTGCCGTCGATATGGACTCTTGGGCAGTATCAGCCTGTTATCCCCGGAGTACCTTTTATCCGTTGAGCGATGGCCCTTCCATACAGAACCACCGGATCACTATGACCTGCTTTCGCACCTGCTCGACTTGTCAGTCTCGCAGTCAAGCACCCTTATGCCATTGCACTCT
>JAQGNS010000435.1 GCA_028291705.1 Nevskia sp. | reverse complement strand
GGCGGCAATTCAAGCACTTGCACGGGCTTTGCCAAGTTTTGCGCCGCCCGGCGCTCCATCGCTTGGGGAAATCATGATTCCTTCATTTTAGCAAAGGCGGGGGGGTCCGTGCACGGTTCATGCACGGCTATGGGGCGCGGCGGACCTTTCAGCCGGGGAAACGGCTGCTTCGGCTGCGGCGGCGCGTCCGGATCTCAGGGCGGAATTTTGCGGGTGCGGGTCCAGATGCTGGTGCCACCGATCAGGCTGATGCCGAAATAACCGCGCAGCTTGAGGTGGTCGGCGTCGACGATCCACATCTGGCAACTGAACGTATGGCCGTTGTCGGCGTCATAGACCCGCCCACCATTCCACTCCTGATTCTCAGGGTCGTAATGCAGATCCCACAGCAGCCGCAGGCCATTGAGCGTACGCGAGCGCTGCGCCGGATCGGTGTTGTGGCGGTCGACCACGGGTTTGCCGTCCAGCTCGGGGCCGTCTTCCGGCCCGTAGGTGTCATGAAGCTGCCAGACGATGTGGCCATCGTAGCTGTCGCCGTTGCGCGCAATGCGGATCACCGCGTCCCCGCTCGCCACCAGCCAGTCGCCGACGATGGCGTCGGCCGGATCGGCCCAGGCCAGGGCGGGGCTCAGCAGCAGCATCGCGAAGCAGGCAAAAAGCGCCCGCCGGCACCGCCGCATTATTCGGAACATGCCATGACAATCAAAAGCTTACACCATGCTTTCAAATGGGGCACGGCGTCGGGAAAGTTGTCAGAATATCCTCAGACGCCGCCTTAACACTTGTAAAGTTTACGCTGGACAGGACGTCCACTTCCATGAGCGAACATTTTCCAATCCTGATTGGGACCTGTTTGGCCGCAGCAGCAGCGGGCTATGCCTGCTTTGCCATCTATGCGGTGTTGAACGGGGTGCGTCGCGCCAGCGATGCGGCACTGGAGGGACTGCGCGCCTCGGTCTGTCCCGGCACCTGCCCGCGGCCGGTGAGCGTGCTCAAGCCGCTGTGCGGCAATGAACCCGGGCTGTACGAGAACCTGCGCAGTTTCTGCGCGCAGTCTCATCCGGTGTTCCAGTTGCTGTTCGGCGTGCGCGATGCGGCGGATGACGCCATTGCGGTGGTGCGGCGCCTGCAGGCGGAGTTCCCGGCGGTGGATATCCAGCTGGTAATCGATCCGCGGATCTATGGCACCAATCTGAAGGTGAGCAACCTGCTCAACCTGCTGCCGCAGGCCCGTTACGAGTGGCTGGTGCTGGCGGACAGCGATATCGGCGTGAGCAGCGATTACCTGAGCCGTGTCACCGCGCCGCTGACCGACCCCGGCGTGGGGGTGGTGACCTGCCTGTATCGCGGCGTGCCGCACACCGGATTGTGGTCGCGCTTCGGCGCGCTGTTCATCGACGACTGGTTCGCGCCTTCGGTGCAGGTGTCGCATGCGATGGGCTCGACGCGGTTTTCGTTCGGTTCGACCATCGCGCTGCGGCGCGACGCGCTGGAAGCGGCAGGCGGCTTCGAGGCACTGAACGATGTGCTGGCGGACGATTTCTGGCTGGGTGAATTCACCCGGTTGCAGGGACTGCGCACGGTGCTGTCCAACGTGGTGGTCACCACCGATGTGACCGACGACAGCTTTGCGGCATTGTGGGCCCATGAGTTGCGCTGGCTGCGCACCATCCGCGCCGCCGCGCCGACGGGCTTCGCCCTGACCTTCGTCACCTTCACCTTCCCGGTGCTGGCGGCGAGCCTGGCGTTGGCGCACACCGGCTTGTGCCTGGCGCTGGCCGGCATTGGGACCACCGCGCGGCTGGTGCTGCATTACCTGCAGCGCCAGTGGCGGCTGGAACCCGCGCCCGCTTACGAGGTCTTGCTGTTGCCGCTGCGCGATACCCTGCTGTTCGGAGAATGGGTGGCGTCCCACACCGGCTCGCGGGTACGCTGGCGCAACCAGGTTCTCGATGCGACCATCGAGCGCGCCGCGCCGATGGCGCCGCGGGCCCCGAGCCAGGCCCCGGCCTCTCCCCCGAATTCCCTTCCCGATCCGGACTCTGTGCGATGACTTCCATCATGAAAACCTTGTTCCTTCAGGCGCCCTCTTTCGACGGTTTCGACGGCGGGGCCGGCAGCCGCTACCAGGCCAAGCGCGAAATCAAGTCTTTCTGGTATCCGACCTGGCTGGCGCAGCCGGCGGCGATGGTGCCGGGCAGCCGGGTGCTGGACGCGCCGGCGGATGAGATCGATGTGGAAGCGGCGCTGAAGATCGCCGCGGAATACGAGCTGGTGATCATGCACACCAGCACGCCGTCCTTCCCCACCGACGCGAAGTTCGGCGAGCTGCTGAAGCAGCGCAAGCCGGGGATCAAGATCGGCCTGGTCGGCGCCAAGGTGGCGGTGGACCCGACCGGTTCGCTCAAGGCCAGCGCGGCGATCGACTTCGTGGCACGCGAGGAATTCGACTACACCTGCAAGGAAGTGGCGGAAGGCCGGCCCTACAGCGAGATCGCGGGGCTCAGCTACAAGCTCGAGGACGGCACGGTGAAGCACAACACGCCGCGCGCCACCATCGAGAACATGGATGAGCTGCCCTTCGTGGCACCGGTGTACAAGCGCGATCTGAAGATCGAAAACTATTTCATCGGGTATCTCAAACATCCCTACGTCAGTTTCTACACCGGGCGCGGCTGCCGCTCGAAGTGCACCTTCTGCCTGTGGCCGCAGACGGTGGGCGGGCATCGCTACCGGGTGCGCTCGGCGGACAACGTGATCGCCGAAGTGAAGTGGATCAAGGACAACATGCCCGAGGTGCGGGAGATCATGTTCGACGACGACACCTTCACCGACAGCTCGAACATGGAGCGGGTGCACGAAATCGCGCTCGGCCTGGGCAAGCTGGGCATGACCTGGTCCTGCAATGCCAAGGCGAATGTCCCGTATGAGTCATTGAAGATCATGAAGGACAACGGGCTGCGCCTGCTGCTGGTGGGCTACGAGTCGGGCGACGACCAGATCCTGCACAACATCAAGAAGGGCTTGCGCACGGACATCGCGCGGCGCTTCACAGAGGATTGCCGCAAGCTGGGCATCCTGATCCATGGCACCTTCATCCTCGGCCTGCCGGGCGAGACCAGGGAGACGATCGAGAAGACCATCGAGTTCGCCAAGTCGATCAACCCGCATACCATCCAGGTCTCGCTGGCGGCGCCCTACCCCGGCACCACCCTGTACAAGCAGGCGGTGGACAACGGCTGGCTGCAGGAGAACGACGCGGTCAACCTGGTCAACGAGAAGGGCGTGCAACTGGCGGCGATCAGCTATCCGCACCTGTCGAAGGAAGAGATCTTCCATAGCATGGAAGTGTTCTACCGGCGCTTCTATTTCCGCCCCAGCAAGATCTGGGAGATCGTGCGGGAGATGCTGGCGAGCTGGGAGATGATGAAGCGCCGGCTGCGCGAGGGCGTGGAGTTCTTCCGCTTCCTGCGCGCGCACGAGGCCTGATGCCACAGGCGCTTTGGCGCCAGCGCTTACTGCCATGTCGATCCCTGTTGTCAGGCGCGGCCTGATTGTCACGGCCGATGATTTCGGCCTGCATGCCGCCGTGAACGAGGCGGTGGAGTTGGCGCATCGCGACGGCGTGCTGACCGCGGCCAGCCTGATGGTGGGCGCGCCCGCGGTTGCCGATGCGGTGGCACGCGCCCAACGCCTGCCGGGACTGCGCGTGGGATTGCATCTGGTGCTGGCGGATGGCGCCGCGGTGCTGCCCCGGGGGCAAATCCCCGCGCTGGTCGATGGCGCCGGCCGCTTTGGCAACAATATGGCGCTGGATGGCGTGCGCTTCTTCTTCCTGCCGGCGGTACGGCGGCAACTGGGGGCGGAGATCCGGGCGCAGTTCGAAGCCTATGCCGCAACGGGCCTCGCGCTCGATCACGTCAACGCGCACAAGCATTTCCACCTGCATCCGACGGTGCTGTCGCTGATCCTGCGCATCGGCCGCGACTACGGGCTGAGTGCAGTGCGCTTACCGGCCGAAGCCGGAGCGCAGGTGCTGCTGCGGCCCTGGCTGCGCCTGCTGGCGCGGCGGCTTGATCGCGCCGGCATTGCCCACAACGATCAGGTGGTCGGCATCGCGCGCAGCGGCCGGATGGACGAGAATGCGCTGCTCGAAGCACTACAACACCTTCCCATGGGCATCACCGAAATCTACCTGCACCCCGCAACCCTTTCCGGCAGCGGCATCGCCGCCTCGATGCCGGACTACCGCCATGCCGATGAACTGGCGGCGCTGCTGTCGCCGCTGGTGCGCGCCGCGGTGGAGGAACTGGGTGTGCCGCGGGGCGGCTTCGCCGATCTGTTCGGCCGCGACGCATGAAGATCGCCAGCTATATCGCGGGCCTGATCGGCCTGGCCATCCTCACGGTGCTGGTCCTGCATCATGGCCTGCACGACGTGATGCGCCTGCTCTCCGAAGCGGGTTGGTCACTATTGTGGCTGGTGCCGTTCCATGCGCTGCCGCTGCTGCTCGACGCGCAGGGTTGGCGGGTGCTGCTGGCACCGCGCGATCCGCAGTCACGCGCGGCCCTGCCCTTCCTGTTCTGGGTGGCGACGGTGCGCGAGGCGGTCAACCGCCTGCTGCCGACGGCCAATGTCGGCGGCGAGATCGTCGGCATCCGCCTGACCAAGTGGCGGGTGCCGAATGGCGCGGCGGTGACCGCCAGCATCATCGTCGAGGTAGTGCTGACCCTGGTCAACCAGTACGTGTTCACCGCGCTGGGCATCGTGTTGCTGGTGGCGGCGACGCAGGCCACCGAGCAGACCTGGACCATCCTGGCCGGCCTGGCGCTGAGCCTGCCGTTGCCGATCCTGTTGGTTGCGCTGCTGCGCTACGGCAAGGTGTTCGAGCGGATGGAGAAATTCGTCGAGGGCATGCTCGGCGGCGGCATGGCCGCGCTGCTCGACGGCTCCAGCCTCGACGCCGAAATCCGCGCGCTGTATGCGCGCCACGGGCGCCTGCTGGTGGCGATGCTGTGGCAGCTCTCCGGCTATGTGCTGGGCGCGTTCGAAACCTGGCTGGCGCTGCGCCTGCTGGGGCACCCGGTGAGCGCCTGGGCGGCGATCGCGGTGGAAGCGAGTACGCAGGCAGTGCGTCACATCATCTTCATCGTGCCCGCGGGGCTCGGCATCCAGGAAGCCGGGCTGGTGCTGTTCGGCCAGATCGTGGGGATCGACAGCAATGTGGCGCTGTCGCTGTCGCTGGCCAAGCGCATGCGCGAGGTGCTGTTCGGCGTGCCGGCCCTGCTCAGCTGGCAGGTGCTGGAAGCACGCCGTCTGCGCAATTCCCTGGTGCAGTCCGAGACGCGTTCCGACGCCTGACGGAATATTTCATCGCCTGATCCAACCCTGAACTGGAGCCGCCGATGTCCGATGCCTTGACCATCGCCGATGCCGACCACGCCATGCGCAACTGGTCTGGGCCCGATCCGGGCCGGATCGAGATCGGTTCGGAGGCGCACAAGCGCCTGTTCTGCCGCATGCTGCTGGAGACGCACAATCCCTACAAGCCGGCGGTGATCGACTGGCCGCAGCTTTCGCCCGAAGCGCTGCACCGGGTGACCTCGCTGCCGATCTGGGACATCGCGGTGCAGACCGAAGGGCGCGCCTCGATCCGCGTGCAGACTTTCGCCGAGACGGTGCGCGACCCGCTGCTGCGCGCGGCGCTGGACATGGACGGCGGTGAGGAAGCGCGGCACAAGGTGGTGCTGAGCAAGCTGGTGGAAGCCTATGGCATCAAGCTCGCGCCGGAGCCGGAATACCTCAAGCCCAAGGACGCCGAATGGGCCTGGATGGTCACCGGCTACAGCGAGTGCATCGACAGCTTCTTCGCCTTCGGCCTGTTCGAGGTGGCGAAGCGCTCCGGCTACTTCCCGGCGGAACTGGTGGAGACCTTCGAGCCGGTGATGCAGGAGGAAGGCCGCCACATCCTGTTCTTCGTCAACTGGGCCGCCTGGTATCGCAAGAATCTGCCGTGGTGGCGCAGGCCGGCGTTCTTTTTCAAGACGCTGGCGGTATGGACCTTCCTGATATGGGAGCGCATCGGCATCGCCCGCGGCATCGACGCCGGCGGTGAGGCGCAGGACGCGAACTTCACCATGAGCGGCAGCGGCGCGGTGGGCATCGAGCTGAAGCCGCGAGAACTGATGGAGCTATGCCTGGCGGAGAACGACCGGCGCATGGCGGGGTATGACAGCCGGCTGCTGCGGCCGATGGCAGTGCCGCGACTCGCCCGCCTGGCGCGGAAGCTGCTGCCGAAGGGTTGAGGGAAGGCACCGAATTCGTTGATCGCTACACCGGCCCGGCCATCTGGCCGTGCTGCCCGAATTGTCTGAACAGTTCATTGAACAAGGAGCGTCACCATGGCAAAGGTTGCGGATCAATTCGCGGAAACGCTGGCTGCCGCAGGGGTCAAGCGCATCTACGGCATCGTCGGCGACAGCCTGAACGGCCTGACCGATGCCATCCGGCGCCAGGGCAAGATCGAGTGGGTCCATGTCCGCCATGAGGAAGTCGCGGCCTTTGCGGCGGGCGCCGAGGCGCACCTGACCGGGTCCCTCGCCGTCTGCGCCGGCAGTTGCGGGCCGGGCAATCTGCACCTGATCAATGGATTGTTCGACTGCCACCGCTCGCGGGTGCCGGTGCTGGCGATCGCGGCGCACATTCCTTCGGCCGAGGTCGGCTCGGGGTATTTCCAGGAGACGCATCCGGAAAATCTGTTCAAGGAATGCAGCCACTATTGCGAGCTGGTGTCGAGCGCCAAGCAGATGCCGCGCACGGTGGAGATCGCAATCCGCGAGGCGGTGGGCAAGCGCGGCGTCTCGGTCATCGTGATTCCGGGTGACGTGGCGCTGCAGCCTGCCGCTGAAGCCCCGCTGCCGCAGTCCATCAGCCTGTTGCCGCCGCAGCCGGTGGTGGTGCCGCAGAAAGCCGACTTGCAGGCGCTGGCCGACCTGCTCAACGGCGCCAGCCGCGTTTCACTGCTGTGCGGCTCGGGTTGTGCCGGTGCGCACGATCAACTGCTCGCGCTCGGAGGCAAGCTGAAGTCGCCGATGGTCCATGCGCTCAAGGGCAAGGAGCACGTGGAGTGGGACAACCCCTACGACGTCGGCATGACCGGGCTGATCGGCTTTTCGTCCGGCTACTACGCCATGAACGATTGCGACGTGCTGCTGATGCTGGGCACGGACTTCCCCTATCGGCAGTTCTACCCGCAAGGCGGCGCCCGCATCGCGCAGATCGACCTCCGGCCGGAGCAGCTCGGGCGGCGCGCGGCGATCAACCTGGGATTGGTCGGTGATATCGCGGCGACGCTAACGGCCCTGCTGCCGCTGCTGAAGGACAAGACGGACCAAAGCCATCTCGACCAGGCGGTGGCGCATTACCGCAAGGCCCGCGCAGCGCTCAATGAACAGGCGGTGGGCACGCCGGGCAAGAAGCTGATTCACCCGCAGCAGGTGGCCAAGGCGCTGAGCGACTTCGCAGCGGAAGATGCCGTATTCACCTGTGACGTCGGCCTGCCCACGGTATGGGCGGCGCGTCACCTGGCGATGAACGGCAAGCGCCGCCTGATGGGCTCCTTCTGGCACGGCTCGATGGCCAACGCGATGGCGCAGTCGATCGGCGCGCAGGCCGCGTTCC
>JAQGNS010000429.1 GCA_028291705.1 Nevskia sp. | reverse complement strand
TTACTCAGGCGCGGTAGCGGTAGTACTCGAGGCCGAGGTCGTAGAACTTGGCGTCGTGGGATTTGCCGACGCGCTCGATGGTGAAGCCGGGGCGCTGCGGGATCTGGGCTTCCTGGGGCCATTGGGCGGCGTGCAGTCGGGCGTAGTCGTCCTGGCCGACGGTGACGGCGTTGCCCTGGGCCTTGGCCAGGCCGATCTTGGCGGCGGCGGCGCGCCAGTTGGGCATGACCTTGGCCACCACGGTTTCGGCGGCGTCGCCGCTGCCGTAGCCGACCAGCAGCAGCTTGTGGCCGTTCAGCTCGGCGGGCTGGGACTGGGCTTCTTCCAGGCCGGCGGCCATCCAGGCGGGCAGCGCGGCGGTGTAAAGGTTGCCCATGTGCATCATGGCGGCGGCGCCGAGGCGCAGCTTGCCTTCGACCACTTCCTTGTAGCGGGGGCTCTTGCGGAAGGCCTTCATCACCTGGGCGGTGAGCGGGTACGGCTCTTCCGGCGGGTGGCCGCTGATGACCTTGTCGACCAGGGAGGGACGCAGCGCCATCTCGGCCAGCAGCTGCTTCAGCTCGACGCCGGCGGCGCTGCAGTAGCCGTTGAGTTCCTCGTGCTCCTCGGCGCCGTCCGCGCCCATGGCGAACAGGTAGGCCATGGTCCAGGCGCTGACCGGCATGTGGTGGTAGGGGCGGTGCATGAAGCCGGCGGTGAGGCTGCGTAGGAAGGCGGCGCGCTTGCCGTCGCGGCGCAGGAACAGGGCGTCGAAGGCGCAGACCACTTCGTCCAGGTAGCAGGCGGTGGAGTACTTGCCGTTGAACACCGGGAAGTCGCGCAGGCGACCGTTGGCGCCCGGGGTCTGGCCGTTGAAGCGCAGGAAGGGCTTGCGGAAGTCGGCGATGCGGTAGCTGGAGGAGCTGCCGGAGGTGTGCAGGTCCAGGGCCAGGAGCTGCGGGTCGCGATCGACCAGCATGGCGACGGCGCCGGCGCCCTGGGTGGGCTCACCGGTGCTGCCGCGATCGTATTCGGCGATGTCGGCGGAGACGACGATGGCCTGGCGGCCTTCACCGTCATAGGCCAGGTAGCGCATCGCGCCTTTGATGCCATAGAGGCCGGCGATGCAGGCCTGCTTGAATTCGGGCACTTCGCAATAGCGCGACAGCGGCTGCAGGCCGCGCACGGCCAGGGCCTGATCGACCAGGCCGCGCACGATGACGGCGCCGACGGCATTGTCGGAACTGGATTCGGTGGCCAGGGCGAGATAGCCGATGCGGGCGGGATCGACCTGGTAGTCGAGGATCAGCTTGAGCACGGCCTCGGCGGCCATGGTGTAGACGCTGTCCTCGGGGCCGGCCATGCGGAAGCTGTGGCCGACGACCGCGGAGATCTTGTCCCAGGCGTTGCCGGTCCAGCCGCACCAGTCCTGCAGGCTGACGCGGTAGGGCGGAACGAAGACCGAGATGCCGCTGATGCCGAATTGTTCGCGATTCATGTCCATTCGCTCTTGCTGTTGCCTCGGAGGGGGAAATCCGGATTGTTCAATGTGGCGCGCGGGCGGGCAAGCTGACGACGACGTCAGCTCTCGGTACCGGCGGGTTCGGTGCTTTCAGCGCCGGTGGCGTAGACGCGGCCCTTCCAGCGCGAGCGGGTACCGCGCCAGTAGCGGATGGCGGAACTCCAGGTCATCGCCAGGTACAGGGTGGCGCCCAGCGGCGCCAGCAGCAGCCACAGAGGCGACAGGCCGTAGTAGCGCAGGGTCGGCCAGTAGCCCAGGGCCATGGCCAGCAGGGCGGCGGCGGCGAGCACCTGCACGCCGGGCACGAACAAGGCGGCCAGCGGCAGCCAGTAGGCGGCGGCGAAGATCACGGTGACCAGCAGCAGCAGCAGGTTGGAGTAGTACAGCTGGGTGAAGGCGGAGCGCGCCACCATCTCGTGGATGGAGCCGAGGTTGCCGTAAGGACGCAGGCTGACCACGCCGCGGCTCAGGCCGACCCAGGTGCGATGGCCGGCGTTCTTGACCAGGCGCGCCAGGGTGCAGTCGTCGATCAGCGCG
Source organism: Nevskia sp. (assembly GCA_028291705.1). Classification (GTDB taxonomy): domain Bacteria; phylum Pseudomonadota; class Gammaproteobacteria; order Nevskiales; family Nevskiaceae; genus Nevskia. The sequence continues at coordinate 7,257 of JAQGNS010000429.1, read as the reverse complement.
TCGCGCAAGCTGGCGAAGGCGCCGGCTTTTTCCAGGGCGGCGGTATCCACCAGGATGCAGCCGCCAGCGGCGGCGGCAACGTGGCGGAAGCGCGAGTTGGACAGGGCGAAGGGATAGAGCAGCTTGAAGTAGTAGACGAAGGCCGGCAGCAGCAGGCGATCCCAGAAACTGGTGCGGCGCAGGTCGGCCATCAGCGAGACGAAGTGCAGGCCCTGCGCCCGCTTGTGCCGCAGCAGGGCGGCGAGCAGGCCGGGGCGCAACTCGATGTCGGCGTCGAGCAGCAAGGTCAGCGGCGTGCGCACCTCGGCCTTACCCTGCTCCAGCGCCCACAGCTTGCCGGCCCAGCCCTGCGGCAGGGGCTTGCCGCTGACGACGCGGGTGTTGGGAAAGGATGCGGCGATTTGCGCGGTGGCGTCGGTGGACTGGTCGTCGACCAGCACCACTTGCAGGCCCCTGCCCTGCGCCTGCAGGCCGGACAGGGTGGTGCCGATGACTTCGGCCTCGTCGCGGGCCGGGATCAGCACGGTGATGTCGCCGAGGTCGGCCTCGCCCGCCGCGGCCGCATCGGGCTCGATGCGTTCGCGCGTGCTCCAGGGGCGCCAGGGCGCCAGCAGGGTGCCGAACCAGATGATCGCGGCCGGGGCGGCCAGCCACAGCGCTGCCGTGCCGGTCATTTACGGAGTTCGATACAGGGAAGTAAAGCGCTCAGCCCCGCTCCGGAGAGGAGCGGGGCTGAGCGCTTGCAACGTTCCAGGCAACGGCAGCACTAGCTGGACTTGCTGTCACCGGCGTTGGTCGGACGGCGCTGGATGGCGCTGACCGGGATGTGCACCGCGGTGGCGGCGGCACGGTCGCCGTACTTGACCGGCAGGTCGGCGGCGAAAGCGCCGTCGGTGCGCGGCCCGAACAGCGCCACACGCAGGGCCTTCATCGGGTTGGCGAAGGTGTCGTTGACGGCGCTGCCCTCGAAGCCGCAATGCGCCATGCAGTTGTCGCACTTCGGGTTGATGCCGACGCCGTACTTGTCCCACTCGGTGTCTTCGATCAGTTCCTTGTAGGTCTTGGCGTAGCCTTCATCGACCAGCAGGTAGCAGGGCTTCTGCCATCCGAAGATGTTGTACGTCGGGTTCGACCACGGCGTGCACTGGTAGCTCTGGTTGCCGGCGATGAAGTCGAGGAACATCGACGACTGGTTGAACACCCACTTGCTCTTGCGTTCCTTGCCGAGCTTGAACACATCGCGGAACAGCTGCTTGCTCTCGTTGCGGCCCAGGAACACGTCCTGGCGCGGCGCATGCTGGTAGCTGTAGCCGGGGGACACGGTGATGCCCTCGATGCCCAGCGTCATGGCGTAGTCGAAGAACTCGGCGATCTCGGCCGGCGGTTCCTTGTTGAACAGGGTGCAGTTGATGGTGACGCGGAAGCCGCGCGCGCGCGCCATCTTGATGGCGGCGACGGCTTTCTCGAACACGCCTTCCATGCACACGGATTCGTCGTGGCGCTTTTCCAGGCCGTCGAGGTGGATCGACCAGGTGAAGTACGGCGAGGGCTTGTACTCGTCGATGTGCTTGGGCATCAGGATCGCGTTGGTGCACAGGTACACGAACTTCTTGCGCGCCAGGAGGCCTTCGACGATCTGCGGCAGTTCCTTGTGGATCAGGGGTTCGCCGCCGGGGATGGACACCACCGGGGCGCCGCACTCGTCCACCGCGCGCAGGGCGTCTTCGACGCTCATGCGCTTCTTGAGGATTTCCTTCGGTTGATCGATCTTGCCGCAGCCGGCGCATTCCAGATTGCACTGGAACAGCGGCTCCAACATCATCGCCAGCGGATACTTGGTTTGACCGCTGAGCTTCTTGCCCAACAGATATTTAGCGATCTTGACCTGCTGGATGAGGGGGATACCCATGGATACTCCGAATTCAGGAACGGTGTCCGGTTGGACAACGTTCATAGGGGGTTGACTGCAATCTCAAGTTACCAATTTTGTCACACTTCCGGCTTGCGCACCGTTCAGGGGCTCGCCAGAGGCTCCAGAACCTCCGCATGGTCGCGGCGAATCCGCGCCCATTCGATCTTGAACCAGGGGGTGAAAGCCTCCGGATTGGCCGCCATTTCGGCGTCCAGGGCGTCCGGGGCGATGTAGCGCAGACCTGAAATCTCGTTCGGGTTGACCTTGGCCTTGTCGTCGCTGCGACCGGCGTAGACCCAGCACAATTCGTGCTCGGCGCCTTCGGCGTCGAACTGGGCCTGGTACTGGAACTTGAACAGGTATTGCAGCGAGGACTTCAGCCCCAGTTCCTCGTCCAGGCGGCGATGGATGGCGTTATCCAGGGTCTCGCCGCGGCGCGGGTGGCTGCAGCAGGTGTTGGACCAATAACCCGGCCACAGCCGCTTGCCGGCGGCGCGCTGCTGCAGCAGCAGTTCGCCCTTGGCGTTGAAGATGAACAGGGAGAAGGCGCGGTGCAGGGTGCCGTGGCCGAGGTGGGCCGAGGCCTTGTCCATGTAGCCGATTTCGCGGTCGTGCTCGTCGACCAGCACCAGCGGCTCGTCGTCGAAGGAGACGATGCGGTCCGCGTCCTGCATTTCCATATCGAGTGCCATGCTATCCAATGCTCACCTCCATGCCCTGGTAGCCGGCGTCGCGCATCGCGGCGATCACCTTCTCAGGGTTTTCCGGGCACAGGGCGATGATCGAGCCACCGCCGCCGCCGCCCGTCAGTTTGGCGCCGAGGGCGCCGTGCTCGCGCGCGATCTGCACCAGTTCCTCCACTTCCCAGCTCGACACGCGCAGGGCGTTGAGCAGGCCGTGGCAGATATTCATCAGATCGCCGAGGCGCTCGAGGTCGTTGCCCTGCACCGCGTCCACCCCCTGCAGGGTGAGCTGGTCGATCTCGCGGAAGATGCGCTCGTACAGTTCGGGGTTGCGCTGCCAGGCGGTGCGTACGCCGCCGACGGTCTTGGCGGTGAGGCTTTCCTTGCCGCTGATGCCGATGACCATGGGGATGGGCTTGGGCACGTGCAGCTCGCGCATCAGCGGCGCTTCGTCGGCCTTGTCGCCGCGCTTGTAGAGGACGAACTTGCCGTAGGTGGCGACGGTGTTGTCGATGCCGGACGGGGTGCCGTGGGCGACCTTCTCGCAGCTGAAGGCCAGCTCGTTGACCTGCACATCGCTGAGGCCCAGCTTGAAGTGCTGGTCCAGCGCGCGGATGATCGCCACCGCCATCGCCGCCGAGCCGCCGAGGCCCATGGCGCGCGGCACGTTGGGGAACACTTCGATGCGCACGGAGCGCTCGGTCAGGCCGAGGGTGTCGAAGATGATGCCGAGCGAACGCTGGAACGAGTCGCGGTGCGCCGGATCGCGGTGCAGGCGGTATTCGACGCCCCAACGCGGGATCATCATGTCGACGCCGCCGGACTTGGTGTCCTGCACGGCGGCGCGCACCGCCAGGGGCACCGGCGCGGCAATGGCATGGCTGCCATAGACCACGGCGTGCTCGCCGAGCAGGATGATCTTGCCGTAGCCGCGGCCGGCGTGTTCAGGAATGACTTCGGTGGCGGCGCCGCGGGCTTCCTTGCGCACCTGCACCACGATTTCCTGCGCTTTCCAGATCTTGATCTCGCCGCTTTCCACCAGGCGCTCGACCACGGTGTCGAAGATTTCGGCGGTGGCGCCGGCGGCAACGGCGACACTGCGCGCGTGCAGGGTCATGTGGCCCTGCTGGATGCCTTCGGTAACCAGGGCGCGCAGGGCGGAGAAATTCTGCGCCAGGCCAACGGCGCCCATCACCTCGGCCAGTTCACGCGCGGTCTTGACGCCGAGCAGGCGCAGGTTCAGCGCGACGGTGGCGTTGGATTGCAGCGGGCCGCCGACGGTGCCGACCTTCATCGGGATGTCGAGCTCGCCCACCAGTTCGCCGTTGGGGCCCTTGTACCAGCGGGTCAGCGAGGTGTAGCGGCCGCCGCGCGCGGCGTAGGCGTGGGCCGCCGCTTCGATGGCGCGCCAGTCGTTGCCGGTGGCCAGGGCCACGGCGTCGACGCCGTTCATCACACCCTTGTTGTGGGTGGCTGCACGGTAGGGATCGATGGTGGCGAATTCGTTGGCCAGGATCACGCCGTCGCGCACTTCCTCGCCGGTGTAGCCCTGGCGTCCGCCGAGCTTATCGACCGGGATGACGCAGCGGGCGCGCACCATGGCGCGGTCGGTGAGGTTGGACAGGATGCGCAGGAAGACGCGGCCGCCGGTGATGGACTCGACCAGCGAGGCGACGCCCTCGCACATGGTGTTGACCAGGTTGGCGCCCATGGCGTCGCGGGTGTCGACCAGCAGGTGCACCACCAGCATGTCGCCGCCTTCGGGGCGGGCGTGCAGGTGCACTTCGAGATCGTTGGCGCCGCCGCCGCGCGCGACCATCTGCGGATGCAGGCTGTTGGCGAGGTTGAGCAGCTCGCCCTTGCGCTGTAGCAGGGCGGCCTTGGCCTTGGCCACGTGCGGCACGTCGACCACCTGCACCTGGCCGATCAGCACCGGCTCGGTGCTTTCGACGGTGAAGCCGCCGGCGCCGCGTACGACCTTGGCGGCGGAGGACAGGGCGGCGACGATGGAGGGCTCTTCCACCACCAGCGGCACGATGTAGTCGCGGTTGTTGACCAGGAAGTTGAGACCGAGACCGACCGGCAGGCCCATCACGCCGACGACGTTCTCGATCATCTTGTCGGCTTTGTGGATCTTCAGGGTGTGGTCACCCGAGATCAGCGCCTGGTAGTCCTCGGCGGAGACCCAGCCGCGCTCGTGGATGATGCGCACGCGGTCCGACACCGACAGCTTGTAGAACTCGGGGAAGCGCGATCTTTCACTGTTGTTCATAAACCCTCAGTTCCGCATGGACATCCTGTCCAAGAACCAGTCATCCATGACTGGAAACAATGGGCATCCTGCCCAGGAAACCGGCCATCCTGGCCGGACTGTTCAAATAAGCAAAAAACTCAATAACCCGTGTATTCCAGGTGCAGTCCCGGCTCATCCACCGCCAGCGGCACGCAGCGAAATCCCGCCGCGACGATATCGCGCTCGAGCGCGGCCAGGCGGTCCGGATCCAGCGAAAAAGCCACGCCGAAATCGCCACCGCCGGCCCCGCAGGGCTTGTAGCTGACGCCGGCCTGGGCCGCCAGCTGCCCCAATTGGACATGCTCGGACGAAAAGATATCCAGGCCGCAGGCGCTGCCGAAGGCGCGCAGGGCGGTGGAATAGGCGGTCGCGGCCTCGACGAAGCCCCTGCCCTGCTCGTGCATCATGGCGTCGGAGGCCGATTTGGCAATGGCGGTGAGCATGCTCATGTGGCTTGCATACTCCGCGCCATGACCGGTGCGCCACTGCGCCAGCCGGCTGAGGAAGTCCGAGGTACTGGCGGAGCGGCCGGACCAGACGAAGAGGGAATGAACCTCTTTGGGCCAGTTCACCGGCTCGAAACGCGGCTGGGTGCCGCCTTCCAGCAGGCGGTAGGAAATGACGCCGCCGATGAGGCCGGCAGCGACGTCGACGCCGCTGCCGTGGCCGCCCTGGAAGTCGCGGTGGAGCTGCAGCAGGTGCTCCAGCCAGACGCGGCGGTTAGCGGTGGCGGCGCCGCGGCCGACGAACACGGCCATGGCGGACGCCAGCGCCACAGTCAGCGCGGCGCTGGAGCCGAGGCCGAGCTTGGCCAGGCCATCGCGACCCTGGTCGAAGAATTCGGCGGTATCCAGGTGCAGGCTGAAGCCGCGGCCGGGTTCCGGCGCCAGGCCTTCGTGGGCCAGGCCGCGCAGGGTCTGGTCAACCAGGCGCAGCTGGGCGGTCTGCTCGGGAGTGCCGAGCCATTCCGGCTGGCCGTCGGCGCCGATGCGCAGCGGCACATTGGAAACCTGCATGTCCGGGGCGCTGACTTCGCCGAGGCCGCCGGCCTTGGCGGCGATGCGCACCTTGGCGTGGCGGTTGACCGCCATGACCAGGGCCGGGGCGCCTTCGAGTACGGCGTAGTCGCCGAGCAGAACCAGCTTGCCGGGGGTACTGGCCAATACTTCCATCATGATGCCGCGTACTCCGCTTCAGTGAGGTTGCGGGCGCCGGCGCCGAGGCCGGTTTCGACCACGTCGAGCACGCCGGGGATGTCACGCAGGGCGGCCTTGACCTGTTCGACCGCCTGCGGCTCGCACACGGCCTTGACCTGCGGACCGGCGTCGACGGTGAAGAACACCGGCACGCCCTGCCCGCGCAGCGCGCGCACGCGGCGCATGCATTCAACCGAGGCGCCGTTCCAGTAGAGCAGGCCGGGCTGGGCCGCGAGGGCCAGGGCGTGCATCTTCAGGCAGCTGTATTCGGAGATGGCGGCGAGCGCGGCGAAGTCGCGCGCCAGGATGGCGGCGCGGGCGGTAGCGAGGTCGGCTTCCTGGGTTTCGATCCAGGCGGACTGGAAGGGCGAGGTCTGGGCGGTGCGGCGCATGCCTTCGCTGGAACCGACTTCCTTGGCGGCGGTGGAGGTGATGGCCACGGCCACGCGCAGCGGCCAGGCCTCGCCCGCGAGCAGGGGGCTGGCGACCGAGTCGGTGCCGTCGGCCAGCTTGCCGTGGGCCCACTCGACGTAGCCGCCGAAGACCGAGCGGGCGGCGGAGCCGGAGCAGCGGCGGGCCAGCACGGATTTTTCAGCGTCACTCAGATTAAGGCCCAGAGCGCTGTCGCCGGCATGGATCAGCGCGGCGAAACCGGAGGCGGAGGATGCCAGGCCGGCGGCGGTGGGGAAGTTGTTGCGGCTGTCGACGGCGGCGCGCCAGTTGACGCCCGCGCGCTGGCGCAGGAGGTCCAGGCAGGCGCTGACGCGCTTGGCCTCGGCGGCGTCGCTGCGGCCGTTGAGGCTGACGCGGTCCTGCTCCAGCCCGGGCTCGAAGGAAACGCGGGTGCGCGTCCACAGGGCGTCGAGGGTGATGGAGATGGAACCGACCACCGGCAGGTTCAGCGCGGCGTCGCGCTTGCCCCAGTATTTGATCAGGGCGATGTTGGGCTGGGCCTGCGCCATGGCGCAATGCTCACCGAGAACCACGGCACGGGGTTCGGAATTCATTGATTTTGGGGGAACAAGGGCGTTATCCGGGCGACAGGGGGCGGCAATTCAAGCACTTGCACGGGCTTTGCCAAGTTTTGCGCCGCCCGGCGCTCCATCGCTTGGGGAAATCATGATTCCTTCATTTTAGCAAAGGCGGGGGGGTCCGTGCACGGTTCATGCACGG
>JAQGNS010000416.1 GCA_028291705.1 Nevskia sp. | reverse complement strand
CGGTCACTTCGCGGATGGTCGCGTTGGTGTTTCTGGGCAGGTCGGTCAGCTGGTACACGGAGTCGAACTGAATCTCTAAGTGAGAATTAATCTCAATTATATGCCAATTACGGCGGATATGTGACGGTGGCGGGCTGTGTACTTTTGTTAAGAAAGATGACGCAACAGTGCGGCAACGGATTCTTCACACGCCCTCGCTAGTGTGTGCCCCGAAGCGGCTAAACCGATACGGGATAAAAACTAATGAGTGAGGCACAGGGAAAGCGGCGCGGGCGTGGTCTGGAAATCTTCTGCATCGGCGTGATCGGCGCCTGCGCGGCCGGTGTCGCCGGCGCCGCGGCGAGCCCCTCGCCGGCAGCCGGCGCGGTCGAGAACCTGGTGGATAACGTCACCGGCACGGCGCTGAACCTCGTGGTGAAGGACCTGGACGTGGTGGGGCTGGAAATGCTCGAGCACCCGCCTTCCGACTACATGAAGGCGGCCAGCCAGGTTTTCCAGCAGGTGCTGCATCCTTATTACATCGCGATCAACCAGCGCGCCCGCGACGCGGTGCTGCAGCGCATCGCCTTCAACTGCGCCGAGGACCAGCAGGATCCGGTCACGCCCGGCCACAGCCTGGCCTTCCCGGTGCAGCTGCTGCCGGCCAGCCGTGACGCCCTGGTGTGGCACCGCTACGCCTGCACCTTCCGCATCGACTACAAGGGCCTGCTCGGCCAGGCGCTGCACTACACCAGTCCGGTCTACACCATCAACCAACTCGACATCCGCTACGGCGCGGTGGACCTGCAGCCGGCGGTGGCGATGCAGAACTACAACCTGGGCAGCGCCGCCCAGCCGGACTATGCCTGGCTCGGCCGCTACGTGCAGCCGCTCGACCGCCTGCTGCGCGACCATACAGGCGCCGTGCCGGCGCAGGCCATCGCCGGCGTCAACGGCGGCTACGACTACCGCGTCGACGCCTGGGCCAGCGGCACGCCGCACGACAACATCTGCCTGCCGCGCTACGCCCTGGGCCAGGACCGCCAGCGCTTCTTCGCCCAGCATCCGCCGGCGGCGCAGTGCGCGATGGACGGCAACGCCCTGCCGCTGTGCGCCAGCGGCGACACCCTGCCGATCACCGACGACCTCGGCGACTCGCTGGTCTACCTGGCGCCGGCGCAGCGCGCCAAGTCCTGGCGCGGCACGCCGTTCCAGTCCTATAACTGCGGCAGCCTGGGCGAGTCGGTGCAGCGCGGCGCACTGCTGCTCTACAGCGACGACGCCGACGCGCGCCGCACCTCGCCGAGCAAGGACAACGTGGCGGAGCTGGATCTGGACGGCAAGCCGGCGGTATCCGCCATCGGCTCCGGGCCGCTGCTGATCGACACCAGCGGTTTCGTCTACGACGAGGCGCAGTCCGAGGAAGGCCGGCCGATCGACAACTACGAGGTCGGCGGCCAGACCGGCGTGGGCGTCGAGCGCGGCGCCAACGGCGCGGTGACCCTGCATCTGATCAACGTCGACGGCCACGACTACACCGAAGGCATGCACGACTGGCTGATGGGACTGTACTTCCTCAGCGCCTACGCGCATTCCGATGCCGCCGTGGCGCTCGGCAACGGCGGCGACGCGACGCTGTGGATCAATCCCGCCGCGGCGGCGGTGCAGGCGGTGCTGCGCGACACCCGCAACGCCAATCACGCCTACTTCGAGGCGCTGTTCGCGCAGAACAGCCATCCGGGCATCGTCTCCAACTGCTCCGGCTTCACCGCGCCGCCCATCGGGTGCAGCGCGCGCCCGATACATGACGGCTTGTTCCTGTACACACGTCCATAAGTGGGGGGCGTAGCGGCTACCGGCGTCCGGCATGGCGTATTTGTAAGCTTTCGGTAAGATTCAATGCATGCGGCATTTGCCGCGTGCATTGACACGGAGAGCGAGCATGCGCGGAAAGCTGATGGCAGGGGCGGCCGGACTGGCGGCGCTGGTACTGGCCGGTTGCGGCGGCAACAACGACGACAACGATTTCACGGTGCCGGGCGGCGCCGTGCGCTTGCAGTCCACCAACGATGCCTTGCGCGAGCTCGGCAATATCTCCACCACCACCGACCTGGTGAATGTCAGTTCCGCTGCCACTCCGTCCGCGGCGGCGCTGCCGACGGCTCGCGCCTTCGGTCCGCGGCAGATGGCGCGCAGCCTGGGTCACCCGGCCGGCCCGCGCGCACGCGTGGCCCTGTTGCCGCGCGCCGCCACGGGCTGCGCCGCGGGTGGTACCGACAACGTCGTCAACAGCGGCAGCAAGACGTATTCCTTCAATTATTTTTCCAGTACCGGCACGGTGGATTTCGAAACCCATGCCTATTCCGGCTGCGCCACGGGCAACACCGACGGCAGCGTGACCACCCTGGACAATCAGCTCGAATCGGGCAGCACCGGCGACAGTACTGCCGGCTATGTACTGTCCGGTACCGGAAATACGCCGCTGCGCGTCCGCACCAGCGAGACTTCGGGCAACAACTCGTTCCTGGCCGACCAGGGGCTGCTGGGCGTGCTGCAGCTGGTCAATGGCAGCACCACCACCGATACCCGCGCCACCCTCAATACCACGCTCAACGTGCAGGAAACCGGCTTCTCCGATTACCACGGCAGCTTCGCGCTGGGCTCCGGCAGCGGCTTCTACCAGGTGATCAGCGGCAACAGCAGCATCGCCATCGCCGGAGACTATGGCTACACCAGCAATGTCGATGGTTGCAGCGGCGGCACCGTCACCGTCTCCACGCCTGCCTCGCTGGTTCTCGGCACCACTTCGGCCGGTAGCAGTCTGCCGGTCGGCGGCGCGCTGAAGATCATCTCCGGCAGCGGCAATGTGACCTTCACCTTCAATGCCGACGGCAGCGCCACGCTGTCCGGCAGCGTCGGCGGCACGCTGGATGCGGGCAGCGTCGGACAGGCCCTGCAGAACGGCTCGTCCTGCTAAGCCGATTCTGCTGAATGACTACCCGGCGCAAGCGCCGGGCAGTCGCCAACGCCGTTCAGGGCGAGGGCGGCGAGGGCACCGGAGCGGGTGGCTGGGCCGGCGCGCCCTGTGGCGCGGGATAGTTCTGCTGCGGGTAGTTCTGCGGTGCGGGCGTGTAGCCGCCCGGCCCCGGCCCCGACGGCTGCTGCTGCTGCGGATAGCCCGGTTGCTGCGGGTATCCCTGCTGTTGCGGATAACCCTGGCCGGAAGGCTGCGGCGGCGGTGCCGGCGGCGCGTCAGGTTGCTGGGCTGGCGGCTGGCCATCGGCGGTAGCGGCGGCCGGCGCACCGGCCGCGACCGGGCGCCAGGGCGCGGTGCACTGGCCCACACTCGGATAGTAGCCGGCCGGGTTGTCGCACCAGTACCAGTATTGCTGCTGTTGCGCGGCCGGCCCAGACGGCGGGGCCGGCACCACCGTCACCGGCATGGCGGCGGGATCCGGATAGGGATAGACCGGCGCCGGATACAGATACCAGTTGCCACCGATCACCCACCACCAGCCCGGGTTGCCGCCGTACCAGCCGTGATACCAGTGGCCGCCATACCAGCCGTTGCCGTAGAAGTGCGGCGAAGGGCCGTACCAGTAGCGGCCGCCGTAGTAATAATGTCCGCCACCGCCGTGGTAGTAAGCGCCGCCATGCGGGCCGTGATCATAGTGGTCGGCAAAAGCGGCAAGCGGGCCTGCGGCAGCGGCGATCAGGCCGAGGCGGAACAGGGTCTTGATGCTGGGTTTCATGGTCTCGTGCATTCCTGGAGAAATTAAGGCTCAGCCGACGACGACGTCGACGCGGCGGTTGTGCTTGCGCCCGGCAGCGGTGGCGTTGCTGTCGCGCGGATGGTCCTGACCCTTGCCGATCGCCGTGATGCGCTGCGGCGCGACGCCGTGGGCGACGAGGTATTGCATCACCGCGTCGGCGCGGCGCTGCGACAGGTCGCGGTTGAAGGCGCTGCTGCCGGTGGCGTCGGTATGGCCTTCGACGACGATATTGCGACCGGGTTCCTGGTTGATCGAAGCCAGCAGGGCGTCGAGCGTGCCCATCGCCGCCGGCTGCAGGTCGGCCTTGGCGGTGGCGAAGAGCACATCGCCGAGGCTGTAGGTGACCTTGCCGGCCGGCGCCTGCACCGCGGCGTTGCTCGGCGCGCTGCGTCCGGCCGCCACCGCCTGCCAACCCGAGGGGCACTCGCCCACATAGGGGTAATAGGCTCTGGCGGGCGGGCAGTAATACCAGTAGGCCCCCGGCGCCTGCTGCACCGTGGCCACCGGCGGCGCGTAGACCACGGCGGGCGGCCCGTAATAATAGGCGGGGTCGTAATAGCCGCCGTAATAGGCGGGTGGGTAGTAATAGGGCGAGCGGCCGTACCAGCCCGGGCCGTAGCTATAGCCGTAATAGGGGCCGCCGATGCGGATGCCCACGCCGAAACCGCCGCGCCCGTGCGCCGCGGCGAGCGGTGGCACGGCCAGCAGGGTCAGCGCGAGGCAGGAAATAGCAGGTTTGAGAAAGCCCATGGCAATACTCCTTTTGGACTGTGCCAAGGATGTGCCGCAGACATGAATGCTGGCTGAATCGTCGGTCGGAAGTATCGGTAAACACTGCCTTTTTAACGCTTCTTTACATCGCCGGCGGGGTTGTTCCAGTGCCGCTGACGACATCGCCGGAAGCAGCCTGTCGCGGCGGCGAAACGGCGTGCGGCGGATGGAGGCGGGCAAAACCAGCACCGCCACAGGCCGGAAGGCCGAAAGACACCGGAAACATTGTCCGGCGAAGGTTTTCTCCGGCTTTCCGTGTTCGCGCGCGGGCGCACCATTCGCCATCCTTCACCCGAGTGGACGATGTGATGCGGCGCTTTTGGCGGAAAAATGCAGCCCTCGACATCGGGATGGCCTCTGGAGGAGACCAGGATGGCTGGCACTAAGGATTACGGACTCGGCGAA
>JAQGNS010000415.1 GCA_028291705.1 Nevskia sp. | reverse complement strand
CACCGAAGGCATGCACGACTGGCTGATGGGCCTGTACTTCCTCAGCGCCTACGCGCATTCCGATGCCGCCGTGGCGCTCGGCAACGGCGGCGACGCGACGCTGTGGATCAATCCCGCCGCGACCGCGGTGCAGGCGGTGCTGCGCGACACCCGCAACGCCAACCACGCCTACTTCGAGGCGCTGTTCGCCCAGAACAGCCATCCGGGCATCGTCTCCAACTGCTCCGGCTTCACCGCGCCGCCCATCGGTTGCAGCGCGCGCCCGGTACATGACGGCTTGTTCCTGTACACACGTCCATAGTGGGGGCGTAGCGGCTACCGGCGTCCGGCATGGCGTATTTGTAAGCTTTCGGTAAGATTCAATGCATGCGGCATTTGCCGCGTTCATTGACACGGAGAGCGAGCATGCGCGGAAAGCTGATGGCAGGGGCAGCGGGACTGGCGGTACTGGTACTGGCCGGTTGCGGCGGCAACGACGACAACAACGATTTCACGGTGCCGGGCGGCGCCGTGCGTTTGCAGTCCAGCAATGACGCTTTGCGCGAGCTCGGCAATATCTCCACCACCACCGACCTGGTGAATGTGAGTTCCTCCGCAACGCCGTCCGCGTCGGCGGCACCGACCGCCCGCGCCTTCGGTCCGCGGCAGATGGCGCACAGCCTGGGTCACCCGGCCGGCGCGCACGCACGGGCGGCTCTGTTGCCGCGCGCCGCCACCAGTTGCGCCGCGGGCGGCACCGACAACATCGTCGACAGCGGCAGCAAAACGTTTTCCTTCAATTATTTTTCCAGCACCGGCACGGTGAATTTCGAGACCCATGCTTATTCGGGCTGCGCCACGGGCAACTCCGACGGCAGCGTGACCACGCTGGACAACCAGCTCGAATCGGGCAGCACCGCCGACAGCGGCGCCGGCTATGTACTGTCCGGTACCGGAAATACGCCCCTGCGCGTCCGCACCAGCGAGACCTCCGGCAACAATTCGTTCCTGGCCGACCAGGGGCTGATCGGGGTGCTGCAACTGGTCAACGGCACCACCACCACCGATACCCGCGCCACCCTCAACACCACGCTCAATGTGCAGGAAACCGGCTTCAACGATTACCACGGCAGCTTCGCGCTGGGCTCCGGCAGCACCTTCTACCAGGTGATCAGCGGCAACAGCAGCATCGCCATCGCCGGTGACTATGGCTACATCAGCAATGCCGACGGCTGCAGCGGCGGCACCGTCACGGTCTCCACGCCCGCCACGCTGGTCCTCGGCACCACTTCGGCCGGCAGCAGCCTACCGGTCGGCGGTGCGCTGAAGATCATCTCAGGCGGCGGCAACGTGACCTTCACCTTCAATGCCGACGGCAGCGCCACCTTGTCCGGCAGCGTCGGCGGCACGCTGGACGCGGGCAGCGTCGGCCAGGCCTTGCAGAACGGCTCGTCCTGCTGAGCCGATTTCGCCGGGTAGTCGGCAACACCGTTCAGGGCGAGGGCGGCGAGGGCACCGGAGCGGGCGGCTGAGCCGGCGCGCCCTGCGGCGCGGGATAGTTCTGCTGCGGATAGTTCTGCGGCGCGGGCGGGTAGCCGCCCGGCCCCGGCTGTTGCTGTGGATACCCCTGCTGCTGCGGATAACCCTGCTGCTGCGGGTATCCTTGCTGTTGCGGATATCCCTGGCCGCCAGGCTGCGACGGCGGTGCCGGTGGCGCATCGGGCTGCTGGGCCGGCGGCTGGCCATCGGCGCTAGCGGCGGCTGGCGCACCGGATGCGACCGGGCGCCAGGGCGCGGTGCACTGGCTGACGCTCGGATAATAGCCGGCCGGGTTGTCGCACCAGTACCAGTATTGCTGCTGCTGCGCGGCCGGACCGGAAGGCGGGGCCGGCACCACCGTCATCGGCATGGCCGCGGGATCCGGATAGGGATAGACCGGCGTCGGGTACAGGTACCAGTTGCCGCCGATCACCCACCACCAACCCGGGCTGCCGCCATACCAGCCGTGATACCAGTGGCCGCCGTACCAGCCGTTGCCGTAGAAGTGCGGCGAAGGGCCGTACCAGTAACGGCCGCCGTAATAATAATGTCCGCCGCCGCCGTGGTAGTAAGCGCCGCCATGCGGACCATGGTCATAGTGATCGTAATGGTCGGCAAAGGCGGCAAGCGGGGCCGCGGCGGCGGCGATCAGGCCGAGGCGGACCAGGGTCTTGATGCGGGGCTTCATGGTCTCGTGCATTCCTGGAGAAATTAAGGCTCAGCCGACGACGACGTCGACGCGGCGGTTGTGCTTGCGTCCGGCGGCGGTGGCGTTGCTGTCGCGCGGATGGTCCTGGCCCTTGCCGATCGCGGTGATGCGCTGCGGCGCGACGCCGTGGGCGACGAGGTACTGCATCACCGCGTCGGCGCGGCGCTGCGACAGGTCGCGGTTGAAGGCGCTGCTGCCGGTCGCGTCGGTGTGGCCTTCGACGACGATATTGCGGCCGGGTTCCTGGTTGATCGATGCCAGCAGGGCGTCGAGCGTGCCCATCGCCGCCGGCTGTAGGTCGGCCTTGGCGGTGGCGAACAGCACGTCGCCGAGGCTGTAGGTGACCTTGCCGGCGGGTGCCTGCACCGGCGCCGCGGCGTTGCGCGGCGCGCTGCGCGCGGCGGCGACCGCTTGCCAGCCCGAGGGGCACTCGCCCACATAGGGGTAATAGGCCCTGGCGGGCGGGCAGTAATACCAGTAGGCCCCCGGCGCCTGCTGCACCGTAACCACCGGCGGCGCGTAGACCACGGCCGGCGGCCCGTAGTAGTAGGCGGGATCGTAATAGCCGCCGTAGTAGGCGGGCGGGTAGTAATAGGGCGAGCGGCCATACCAGCCCGGGCCGTAACCGTAGCCATAACCGTAATAGGGGCCGCCGATGCGGATACCCACGCCGAAACCGCCGCGCCCATGCGCCGCGGCGAGCGGCGGCACGGCCAGCAGGGTCAGCGCGAGGCAGGAAATGACGGGTTTCAGAAAGCCCATGGCAATGCTCCTTTTGGACTGTACCAAGGATGTGCCGCAGACATGAATGCTGGCTGAATCGTCGGCCGGAAGTATCGGTAAACACTGCCTTTTTAACGCTTCTTTACATCGCCGGGAGGGTTGTTCCATTGCCGCCGACAACACCGCCGGAAGCAGCCAGTCACGGCGGCGAAACGGCGTGCGGCGGATGGAAGCGGGCAAAACCAGCAGCGCCACAGGTCGGTAAGCCGAAAGACACCGAAAACATTGTCCGGTGAAGGTTTTCTCCGGCTTTCCGTGTTCGCGCGCGGACGCACCGATCGCCATCCTTCACCCGAGTGGACGATGTGATGCGGCGCTTTTGGCGGAAAAATGCAGCCCTCGACATCGGGATGGCCTCTGGAGGAGACCAGGATGGCTGGCACTAAGGATTACGGACTCGGCGAA
>JAQGNS010000413.1 GCA_028291705.1 Nevskia sp. | reverse complement strand
GCAGCCGGAACTCGCGGGGCACGGCGAGCATTTGCCGCTGGTCGGCGATTTCCTGAGCTTCAACGAGATCATCGCCATCCTGGATCGGCAGGGGAACAAGTTCTCGTTCACGCGGGTGCCGCGCGAGGTTTTCGCCGGCTTTTTCCCGGGAGCCGAGAGCATCGCGGCGATGCTCGCCTACTTCGAAGTGCACACCTACCTGGGTTCGGAGTCGCGTGACGCGATTGCGCTGGCCAACAGGATCGCGGGCCGGCAGCCGACGAATTTCGCCGCGTGGGCCAAGGCGTCCTTCGCGACTCCGTCCGCCGCCTGAAGACATATTTCTTCGGAGGAGAATGCCCATGAGCCGGGTTCCCACCCACACTGTCGAGGACGCGCCCGCGGCGGCGCGTCCGATTCTGCAGAAGATCGCCCAATCTTCACCGACGGGCCGTCCCCTGAACGTGCATGCTCAAATGGCGCATTCTCCAGCGGTGCTGGCAGCGTACGCATCGCTGCGCGCCGTGACCGCTGAGCATGGCACCCTGGATCCGAAGGCAAGTTGGGCCTTGAAGCTCGCGACCGCGGCCACTGTCGGCAATGACTACATGATCGGCATCGCCAGCCGATTCGCCGGCATGAACGGTTGGGCCGAAGCGCAGATCGCCGCTTTGCGGGCGGGCGCAGCTACAGGCGACACCAGGATCGACGCGCTGGCCAGCGTGGTCAAGGAAGCGGCCGCCAGTTCCGGAAAGGTCTCCGATGCCACCTGGAAGGCCGCTCAGCAAGGTGGCTGGAGCGATGCCCAGCTCGCCGAGGCGTTCGCGTACCTGGGACTGACCCTGTTCACGGGTTACTTTCTCAACTACGCGCAAACCGACGCGGACATCTGACCGTCACCAGCTAACTCCTAGAACCGTCACCAACGGACTCGCTCCACCACAATGTACCTAATAAAGGACTTGTCACTGAAGGACTTTCTGCCCGCTTATCGATAGCACCACTAGGCGGCGCCCAATTGGGGTAATTGGGCGTCAGGGCATCAGATCGTGAAGCACCTTTGAGTTCCCTAAGAATGGTCGACTTCACTCTTGCCACCAGATTCGGACAGTTCGCAATAGGCACGACGGCGACGTTTACCAAATCAGGCCAGGGGCCTACTTAGCGGGCGGAGCTGACATAGAAGCGTGGAGATATTCATTCAGGTTCCTAATATTTTCTAACAATCAATAACGTGCCTCGGACATTCTACGCTGCTAGGATCAAGCCGTTGAGGATCTTCGTCTAAAGGTAGTAGAGGTACTAGAAGGCGAAGCTGAACGTGATCGTCGCGGTCAAGCCCAGGCGCAGCGTGGACCAGCATCCAAGACCCCTGAGAATAGCCCTGCTGAAGCATCCACTGGAACGGAGTCGACGGCATGCGCGTCGGATTGCTTAGTCCCTGCTACGTGGGTGCCTTTGAACCCGAAGTAGGGGTGGCGACGCTTCAGCATCTGGCTCGCCGATGACTGAATAGTGGCCAAACAGCAGTGCAATCGAATGGACAACTCAGTTTGTATCCCGCATGTCATTTGCATTGGACTACAACATGCGTTCGGACGATGTTGCTGCATCGTATACGTATTTTGAATACGCGATCGCGTCCGCGGCGGCTCCGATTGACGCTGCGGCATCAATTTATCCAAGTTACTTGAAGGCAACGGACGTTAGGATTACATCCATGAACTTTGTGCGTGGTTCATATTGGGGCGGCGACTTGGTATTTACGAATAGGATCCAGTTGGGCCGTCCGATAGCTGTATGTCTGATCGTGCTTGGATATTGTGTGACGAGTTTCGCCGATGGCACTGCGACCATGGCGGAGCCCGGCTCGCTGAGCCAGGAGCGCTTGACCTCCTCCGCACAAGACAGCAATGATTTCTTAGTCACGCACGGCAACTATGCACAAACACGCTATCACCCGGCCGATCGGATCAACACGCGGACGGTCAAGAATCTGAAGCTCGCCTGGACTTTCCAGGTCGATCTCACCGAATCGATCCAGGGTGCGCCGATCGTCTATGACGGCGTAATGTACTTAACCACCTCGTACAACCATCTGTTTGCGGTCGATGCCAAAACTGGCAAAGAGCTGTGGCACTACACGCACGTTATGGACCCCGCAGTGTCGGTCTGCTGTGGTCCGAACAATCGCGGTGTTGCCGCGCTTGGCGATCTGGTCTATATGGCCACGCTCGATGCAAAACTTGTCGCGCTCGACGCGAAAACCGGCGCGGTTGTGTGGAGCAAGCAGCTTGCCGATCCACTCAAGGGTTATTCGGTGACGGCCGCGCCAACTGCGGTGGATGGCAAGATACTGATCGGCCTGGCCGGTGCGGAATACGGCATTCGCGGGGCGCTCAAGGCGCTTGATGCGACGACCGGCGCTGAAGTCTGGACGTTCTACACAACAGCGGCCAATTCGGCTGGTGTATGGGCGACACATGATGCGACGGGCCTCGATCTGCATCGCGATATCGCTGCGGAAAAGGCGGCACTGGCCAAACGCGGCGATCCGTACAAAACGCTCGGCGGCTCGATCTGGCAGAACCCGGCGATAGACCTTGCGAACAAACGCATCTACTTCGTCGTCGGCAATCCGTCGCCCGACGACGATGGCAGCGTTCGTCCAGGCGATAATTTGTATACCGACTCGCTTGTATCGGTCGATCTGGACTCCGGCAAGTACATCTGCCATCTGCAATATATTCCACACGATATCTGGGATATGGACGCAGTGAGCCCTGCTGTGCTCACGCCTGTTTCGGACAAGGCCGGCAATAAGATTCCGGGCGTATTGCACGCCGGAAAATCCGGCTATCTATATGTGCACGATGCGAAAGACTGCAGCCTAATTCGCAGCACGGGTCTCGTCGAAGCGAAGAACGAGCGCGCGCTGCCGACCAAGGAAGGTGTGGTCATCCGCCCAGGTTTGAATGGCGGTGTGAGCGCATCGCCGCTTGCGATAGATCCGAAGCTCGGCCTTGCCTATGCGCTCACCAATGAATCGGCCTTGAAGTATTACTTTTTTACGAGCACCGAATATCCAAACGGCAAGCTCTGGCTTGGCGGCGGCTTCAAGGGCGCGCCGGAAGAGCCGGCCTGGGGCGCTATCGTGGCGACTGATTACAACACCGGCAAGATCCGCTGGAAGGTCAAAAAACCGTTGCCGATGTTTGGAGGGATTCTCGCCACGGCCGGTGGCTTGATCTTTACCGGCGAAGGCAGCGGTGAATTCGGGGCGTATGACTCGACCACCGGCAAAGAGTTGTGGAGCTACAAGACCGATGCGGGCGTTAACGCGCCGGCATCAACTTATATGCTCGATGGAAAGCAATACGTCGTTGTCGGCGCAGGTGGCAATACGCAATTGAATTTCAAGCGTGGCAATAAATATTATGTGTTCGCCTACTGATGACATGGTCACGAACCGATCTATCCGCCTTGAAGCGAGGCCAGCAATGTCACAAATGGTCCTATTGAAAATCATCGCGCGCAGTGCACTGATTCTGCTCGCCGGCTGTACTGGTGTGAGTGCCGCCCAGGCACAGACAATCGAACAAAACGTCACTGTCTGCCAAGACTGCCATTTAACCGGCACGTTGCCAAGCACCTCGGTAATTCCCAATATCTGGGGCCAGAGCGAAGGCTATATCTACATCCAGTTGCGCGACTTCAAAAGCGGCGCGCGTAGTGCGCCGGAAGACGCAGCCATGCGCGGCTTCGCGGCGACAATGAGTGATGCAGATATGCTCGAAATTGCCAAATACGCATCGACCCAGCCTTGGCCGAAGGTCGGGCCTATCTCGAAGGATACGGCATTACTCAAGAAAGGCGCCTACGCTGCCGCCATGGTCGGCTGTGGCGGTTGTCATTTCAACGATTGGAAAGGTTTTAGCGCCAATCCGCGCATTGGCAATCAGAGCACCGCCTATCTCGCAGCCACGATCCGCCAGTTTCGCGGCGGCTCGCGC
The DNA here is from genome assembly GCA_028291705.1 of Nevskia sp. Lineage (GTDB taxonomy): Bacteria > Pseudomonadota > Gammaproteobacteria > Nevskiales > Nevskiaceae > Nevskia. The sequence goes on along the minus strand of JAQGNS010000413.1, from coordinate 13,653 downwards.
GCCAATTCACCGGGCATGTCAGATTTAGTGCGTACGTTCGATGAAGGCGATATCGACGCAGTCGCGGCATACCTCAACGCAGCACAATAGTAACTCGCAAATACAGGCCTGTAAGGGCTGCTGCTCATATTTTGCCTCCCCCAATGATCCACGAAAGCAATACCAAAGAAAGTGCGGCCTATCGGCGTTTCATCTAACACCCCATGGATCAGCCTTTCGCGCACAATTGGGTCAACAGGGAGTGAGCACTTACAGCGCTGCACCAAAAAGCGGCTATTTCCGCCTTCGTTGAACGGCTGCTTTTGCGCGTATTAGACTTTGGATGGGAACGTGGCGAGAGAACAATGAACAAACATATTGAGACTAGGCATGGTGCCTATCTACTAGAGTGTAGCCACACCGGACCCATTCGAGGGGTGTGACATGATGCTCATTTGATTCGCGGCGACTCAGGAATCACGCGGGATCCGCGCTCGCCCGTGAAATAGGACCAGAGCCATTGACGTTGAACGCGCAGGCGGTTCTGCAGCTGCGGCAACGCAAGTATATGCACAAATGCCCACACCAGCCATGTGAGGAAACCGCTTGTGCGCAGCCGACCGCGCTCTAAAACCGCGTAATTCTTGCCGACGACGGCCATATTGCCCTTGTCGACGTAACGGAACGGGCGCGTTGTTTCCTGGCCCCTTAACTCTTTCGCTATTAACTGGCCGACGTACCGTCCCTGCTGTATCGCCGCCTGAGCTACACCGGGCACTGGATGCTCACCCTGTATGACGGACGCTGCGTCACCGACTACAAACACGCCGGGTAGATCGGCCACTGCAAGGAATGGATCAACGATCATTCGCCCCGCCCGATCTGTTTCTCCGCCGAGCATCTTGGGGAGCGGCGAAGCTGCCACTCCGGCAGTCCACAGCGCCGTGGCGGTCGGAATCCTCTTTCCGCCGGCGACAACACCTTGCTCATCCACGGCTTCTACCTTGACTCCGGTCAATACCGTCACACCGAGCTTCGTAAGGCGTTTGGCCACTCTCTGAGAGAGCTCCTCAGCAAACGTTGGGAGGATTCGTTTAGAAGCGTCGAGTAGAATGATAGCGCTCCTCGATGGATCAATATGGCGGAAGTTTCCGACTAACGTAATCTTGACCAGATGCGCCAGGGACGCAGCGAGCTCTACGCCAGTGGGGCCTGCCCCGATCAGAACGAACGTCATCAGCCGCGCGCGTTCGCCCTCGTCGACAACAGTTGTCGCTCGTTCGAAGGCCCCGAGAATCTTAGCGCGGATATTCTCAGCATCACTCAGCGTCTTGAGTGCCGGCGCATATCGGGCAAACTCGTCATGGCCAAAATAGCTCGGAAGCATTCCTGTCGCGACCACCAGGTAATCGAATGCTATTTTGCGAATGCCGCCTTCTGGCAAAACTGCCTCGAGCATGCGGTCATCGACATTGACGCCGGCCACCTCCGCCAGAAGCACGCTCAAGTTCTGCTGCTTTACCTCGAGCTGCCGGATCGGTGCGGATATCTCCGCAGGAGACAGCACCGCTGTTGCGACCTGGTACAGCAGCGGTTGGAAAATATGGTGATTACGACGGTCGATCAGGAGAATTTCGGCGTCGGAACCGCGTAGGGCACGTACCGCCGCGACTCCGGCAAAGCCGCCGCCGACGACGACGATCCGCGCCTTTTGTCCTGATCGGAGTGGATTAACCTTTTTTGCTTGAAGCCCTTCAGCATCGCGCGGAGACCGATCAGCCTCCGGCGCTCCGGCGATTGAAAGAGCGTCATTCATGATCTGCCGTCTCCCAGCCATTCCGGCTTGCTTGAACCTCGCGGCACGAGAACCGTTCGATAGAAGCCAGGTGTTTTCGACATGATCGTTTGATCGGTCATTCCCTGATACGTGCCCAGTGCTGTCTCGGCTGTAAAGAGGTCGGGAGCGACGTTCGCGTGCTCGTCAGACGATCCGGCAGTAGCTTTGGCATAGCCCTTGTCGAAAATGCCGAGCGACATCAGCCATAGGACGGTACGGGTCAGGGATACAGTGACTCGGTAGCTGCCACCATCGATAGCGCGTCGGCGCAACGCCGAGAGAACACCGATCGTGCCGAGCCACCCGACCACGTTGTCAACGATAGGAATAATCGGGGGCTGCTTCGGCTGGCTAGGCGTGCCTTCGATAGCGAACAGCCCCGAAACCGCTGCGCCGATCTCGTCGAAGCCGGGACGATTCTTCCAAGGCCCCCTGTCGCCGTGCAGGAGGACGCTCACATGGATCAATCCCGGTTTCTTTGCAGCGAGCGTTTCAGCGTCGAAGCCGTGGCTTTCAAGGAAGCCAGGACGCTTGTTGGCGAAGAAGATATCCGTGCCTTCCAGCAGATTCCCGAATTTTGCGCGATCGTCTTTGGAGTCACCCAGGATCGTGGAACGCATCCCGACCTGAACGTCCCAGAAAAACGCCTCAATCTCGGTATCCTGAGGCCGCCAAACGTTCAGCACATCGGCTCCATAGAGAGCCAAGTCCCGACCAATAGCGGCGCCGGCAATCACATGCCCCATTCCGAGTGCACGAATCCCATCGAGCGGGCTTGTGGGCTTCTCTTTAAACGGGATCGGGTCGCTGTCTCCGATTTTTGTCACCGTGATCAGCGGCATCCTCGACAGCACTTCCGTGTACTGAAGCTCCTTGCTGAATTCCTCGAAGGTGCGCACCTTGGCGATCACGATTCCGGCCTCGGCAGCTGCATTCTCCAGGTCATCGGCACGCCACTGCAGAATGGCATTTCGTACAGATTCCGCGGTGTTCGTGGCCTTGAGCACGTTGAGCGCACGAACCGCCAGCTTGGGATAGATGTTTAGAGCCAGGACGTGGCGCCCGTCGCGGGTCTCGTGAAACAATGCCCTCTCGATGAATGGATTCAACGGGTCTTCAAAGGCCGGGGGGCGGCCGTTCATGGTTTCCCATTTCAAATCGAAGAAGCCGGCGAAACGCCGCAGCGCTTTGCGGACATCCACTGCGATGTCTTGTCCATCGCCAGTGCGATGTCTCCAAAGCACAGCTACCGCAACCGCCTTCGCTGCCAACGTCACTGCGGCCATGCTGCCGAAGCGCAGGGTGCTCGGAATAATTGGATCCTGGCCGTAGAAGCTGAGTTTGCTGCCGCTGTCCTTAATAGACAGTCCGACGTCATTCAGCACGTCATCGACGCTAGCGTGCAAGTCGAATGTAGAACTACGCTCGGGATTGGCGATCTTCGCCTGAATCGTCCCTGTGAGTAGATCCGCTTGGGGATTGTTCATCGTAATGACTCCATTCATTAGTGTGGTAACGAGGGCGTGTCTCGAGGCCGACTAGCCGACACCATGTCCGACGTTATGTGAAGCGGTCCCATTCTCGACTTGATGCCTTGCCTCGATCAGCCGCAGCAACATCTCGTCGCGTTGCGCTTCCAGCTCTTCGATGGTGCGCGACCCAGCCTCGGCATGGACGCCGTCGATGAGCTTCTTTTGCACCTCCGGCGTCAGCACCGGTGAGCCGAGGGTCTTCCACCAAGCCGTCAGCGGACCGGTGAACTGCTGGAAGAAGTGTTCAATCCCACCTGGGCCGCCGCCGAGGTGGTTGAGCATCAGATTCCCCATGACGCCCCAGCGCAGGCCCGGGCCCCAACACAGTGCCGTGTCAACGTCGGCGGCGCTCACGACGCCGTCGGCGACCAGGTGATAAACCTCGCGTGCCAACGCCGCCTGCAGACGGTTGGCGACATGCCCCGGCATTTCCTTGTTTAGCCGCACGGTCCGTTGGCCGATCGATGTGTAAAAGGCCGTCGCGCGCTGAACGGTCTCTTCCGAGGTCTTCGTGCCGCCGACGATCTCGACCAGGGGTATCAGGTGCGGCGGATTGAACGGATGGGCGATCACGCAGCGCCCGGGATGGGCCGCGGCGCCCTTCTGGATTTCGCTCATGGTGAGCCCGGACGAGCTCGACGCTATGATCACCTCGGGCCGTAGTAGCTGGTCGATTTGCCCGTATAGCTTCTGCTTGAAATCGATCCGCTCGGGCCCGTTCTCCTGGACGAGGTCCACACCAGCGAGCGCGTCGGCGAGTACGGGCGTGAACGTGACGTTCGATTTCGACGCTCCGGGCGAGAGGCCCAATCGCTGGAGCGCCGGCCAGGCGGCATCCACGAATTTCTGCAGCGACGCCTCCGCATTCGGCGCGGGGTCGGTCGCGACAACCTGCAGTCCTTTGGCGAGATACAACGCGGTCCAGCTCGCGCCGATGACGCCTGTGCCGATGATGGCAATACGGCGTATAGGGGTGGCGTTCATTTTCGTTCCTTCAAAGTGTTGATCAGATTTCGGCGTATGCGATGCCAGCGAGATTGCCCTGCGCGAAAAGAATGTCGCGTCTGCTCGTTCCATCGAGGTTCGCGGAGTAGAGGGATCCGCCCAAGTCGGTGACGAACATCCGGTTCCCCAAAACGTCGAGGGCAATGCCGATTCCCTCCATCAAATGCGTGACCAGGATTTCCGGCTCGGCCTTTTTGTCGATCGGAGCGCGATTGACTGTGTTGCCGCGCGGCGGGTCGCCTCGGTCTGTCCAATAGAGCACGCGGTTTTTGAGGTCAAGCTCAAGGTCGATGGGCTCCGGCAAATGGTCGAACAACACTTCGATGTCCGAGCGGTATGCCGGGCTTTCGCCTTTCGGGAGGTCGATGCCGGCGCGGAAGATGCGTCCGACGCCCGCATTGTCCGAACCCTTTTGCGTCCAGTAGATCTTGTTGAGCTTCGGGTCAATCGTGATCCCAACGCACCAGCGCGTCTGGTCGCGACGATTCTCATCGCCTCGCCCTGCTTCCACCAGGGTTTCTACATGCGACCCATCAAGGTTAACGCGCATCACGCGCATACCTTCACGGTCGCACCAATAGAGCTTGCCGCTGCTTTTTTCGATGTGGATCTGTTTGGGCGTGTGCGTGACGCCTGGCGGAACGACGACTCGACGATTCCCACCATCGACATCGGCGCTCTCGATAGTGCCATCATCGTGGCCGAGCGTGCCCATGTTGGTCCAATAGATGCGACCGCCATTTTCATCCACGACGATGCCATCGGGAAGGCGGCAATTCGAAACGATTACCTTGCGGTCGGATCCGTCTGGATTCATCGAATGAATGCGCCCGCCGCTGAGCTCAAGGAGAAACAATCGCGCCAGGCGTGTTTCGCTTGAAGTCGAACCGGGGCTTTGAACTGCTCTCATGGTTAACCTTCTCTGTATAGGTGCGGGGTCGAATGATGCCTAACGGCCTCACCTCTGGTGCCTCTAGGCAAAGATCCTCTGCGGTTTGATCTTAATGGCGCAGTGAGTTCGGAACACGTTATTAATTGTTAGAAAATGTGAGCCGTATCTTCACCGGTCTGGCTCTACGTCATCACTAGGCTGCCAAATTCGGTTCAAGATACTGGCTGCCTCCTGAGCGCGGGTGGGTGTCGCTTGAACATCCTCAACGTATGCCTGCAATCGGGTCGCTGCACCGTTATGCTAGTCTCGCCGGCTCTGGTCCTGGATTTCCTTCCCAGCCGCGTCTAGCTGGTCCGCTTGGACCCAACAAGTTGATGCGATGCGGCGTCCATTGTCTGCACACGCTCTCTCCCATAGTGTCTTGGAGGCATCGGGCCCGTTGATGCCGTAGTCGGTGATGTCGGCGTAAATCGAGCGCGGGTTGAGCCGCGCGATCTTCTCGTAGCTCAGGCCCAGCTCGCGCCGCGCATTCGGCGGATAGTTGGTGGCCAGCATGTCGGCCGATGCGCCTGTAGCGGAGCTTTGTATACCGCCCTGGCGGCCACAAAACGTTGCCACACGTATTCCTCCGTGCACCATGATCAGTGCTGCAGGTGCAGATCGGTCAGCTTGTTCATCGGCATCATGTTGTGGTTCAGGTGGAACATGATCCACAGCGAACCGGAGATGATGATCGACACGATGAGAATGCCGAAGGCCAGGGCGAGGATGTTGTTGGTGTTGTCGGGCCCGCTGTTGATGTGCAGGAAAAACACTAGGTGCACACCCATCTGGGCAACTGCGAACACTGCCAGCGCAACCGGGATCCCCGGCGCCCATAGCAGCTTGGTGCCGACCACTGCGAAAGAGGCGGCGGTCAGCAGCACCGACAGCGCAAGGGCGAGGAGATAGCCGCGTACCCCTCCGGACGCTCCGCTGTCGCCCTGGCGCTCGTCGCCCGGCGCCAGTTCACCTTGCCAGTCGGCTTCGTGCTGTGTGCTCATTGCGTCACCCCGATTAGATAGACCACCGTGAAGACGGCCACCCAGATGATGTCAAGGGCGTGCCAAAACAGGCTGAAGCAGCGGAAGCGCCGCAGCAGATTGGGCGCGAAGCCCTTAGAAAACAGTTGCGCCATCATAGTCAGCAGCCACAGCACGCCCGCGCTGACGTGCAGGCCGTGGCAGCCCACCAGGGTGAAGAACGACGACAGGAACGCGCTGTGTTGAGGGTCGTTGCCGGCTGCGATCAAGGCCAGGAATTCCTTGACCTCCAATATCAGGAAGGCCAGGCCCAGCACCGCGGTGACGGCGAGCCACAGCTGTGCCGGCAGGGCCTTGCGCTCTTCGACGGCGATGCTGGCCATGCCGCAGGCGAAGCTGGAGGCCAGCAGGCAAGCGGTTTCGATGGCGACGTTATGGAGATCGAACAAATCCCGCCCAGAAGGCCCGCCCGCGGTAGAGGTGGAAAGGACCGCGTAGGCCGCAAAGAACCCCGAGAACATCACAAAATCGGACAGCAGGAAGATCCAGAAGCCGTAGCCGACGACGATCCGCTTGGGCGCGGGGCCGTGGTCGGCCGGATCCGGCCCATCGCCGCGGTGACCGAGGCGGTGGGGGTCGAACCCGGGTAGTTCTGAGGCGATGGTGCTCACTCGATGCTCCCGGATGCGATGACGGCGCTGCGTGTCCGGCGTCGCTCGCGATCCAGTCGGGCCACCTCGGAAGCCGGTATGCGGTACTCGTCTTCGTTACGCCAGGCGAAGCGGACGAAGGTCAGGAAGGCGCCGAGCAGGCCGAGGCAGACGAGCCACCAGATATGCCAGATCAGGGCGAAACCGGTGATGGTGGAGAAGAATGCGGTGACGAATCCCGTGGGTGTGTTGCGCGGCACTTCGATATCCTCGTAAATCGGTTCTTCCGCAAGCTGGCCGGCGGCGAGCGCCTTCTGCTTCATGCCCCAGTAGGCCTCCTCGCCCTTGACGTTGGGCAGCACGGCGAAATTGAAGACGGGCGGCGGGGAGGTGGTGATCCATTCCAGCGTGCGCCCGTCCCATGGATCTCCGGTCAGGTCGGCGAGACGGTGGCGCGAGCGGATGCTGACGACGAGCTGCGCGATGTGGCAGACGATGCCGCACAGGATCAGCACGGCGCCGAGGGCCGCGACCACCAGGTATGGTTTCCATGCGGCCACGTCGTAGTGCTGCATGCGCCGCGTCATGCCCATGCCACCCAGCACGTACAGCGGCATGAAGGCGACGTAGAAGCCGAAGAACCAGAACCAGAAGGCCGCCTTGCCCCAGCCCTCGTGCAGCTTGAAGCCGAACACCTTGGGGAACCAGTAGGTGTATCCAGCGAAGGCCCCGAACACCACGCCGCCGATGATGACGTTATGGAAGTGGGCGATCAGGAACAGGCTGTTGTGGAGTATGAAGTCCGCCGGCGGCACCGCCATCAGCACGCCGGTGATGCCGCCGATGACGAAAGTTACCATGAAGCCCACTGCCCAGAGGATCGGTGTCGTGAAGCGGATGCGTCCGCCGTACATAGTGAACAGCCAGTTGAACACCTTCACGCCGGTCGGCACGGCGATAATCATGGTCATGATGCCGAAGAAGCCGTTAACGTCGGCTCCGGCGCCCATGGTGAAGAAGTGATGTAGCCACACCATGAAGGACAGCACGCAGATCACCATCGTCGCCATGACCATGGAGCGGTAGCCGAACAGCGGCTTGCTGGAGAAGGTGGAGATGACCTCGGAGAACACACCGAAGCACGGCAGGATCAGGATATAGACTTCCGGGTGGCCCCAGGCCCAGATCAAGTTGATGTACATCATCGGATTGCCGCCGAGCTCGTTGGTGAAGAAGTGAAAGTCGAGGTAGCGGTCCAGCAGCAGCATCGCGAACGTCGCGGTCAAGATCGGGAAGGCGGCCACGATCAGCAGGTTGGACGCCAGGGCGGTCCAGGAGAACACCGGCATTCTGGACAGAGCCATGCCGGGCGCCCGCAGCTTCAGGATGGTGGTGACCAAGTTGACCCCGGACAGTAAGGTGCCGATGCCGGATATCTGCAGCGACCACAGGTAGTAGTCCACGCCGACGCCTGGAGAGAAGCTCAGCTCGGACAGCGGCGGATACGCCAGCCAGCCGGCCCGCGAAAACTCGCCGATTCCCAGCGACAAGTTGACCAGCAAGACACCCGAGGCGGTCAGCCACAAACTGACGGAATTCAGGGTGGGAAACGCGACATCGCGTGAGCCGATCTGCAGCGGCACCACGAAGTTCATCAGCCCGATGACGAAGGGCATGGCCACGAAGAAGATCATGATGGTGCCGTGTGCCGAGAAGATCTGGTCGTAGTGATCCGGCGGCAGGTAACCCGGCGCGTTGTACGCCACGGCCAGCTGCGATCGCATCATGATCGCGTCCGAGAAGCCGCGCAGCAGCATGATGAAGCCGAGAAGGAAGTACATCACGCCGACGCGCTTGTGATCGACGCTGGTGATCCACTCTTTCCACAGGTAAGGCGCCCAACCTTTGAGCAGGACCAGCAGCAGGGTACCGAAGATGATCGCAACGATGACCATGCACGTGATCAAGGGGATCGGCTCATGCAGCGGGATGGCGCTCCAGGACAGCTTTCCGAACATCTCAGTTCTCCGGCGCGTGGGGGGCGGCGGATGCCTGCATCGGCAGCATCAGCGCGGTGTCGAATAGGCCGGGAGCCACGGCTGCGTAGGTGTGCGGCGTGGGTTCCGTCCCTGGCTTGAGCAGTTGCTGGTAACCTTGTGCATCGAGCGGTGGACCTACCGTGGCCGCAGCCCTGGCCCACGCGATGAAGTCGGCGTCCGACACGGCGCGCGCCTCGAAGTGCATGTCGGAGAAACCGTCCCCGCTGAACTGTGCGGAGAGGCCGTGGTAGGTGCCTTCCTGGTCAGCGATCAGGTTCAGCTCGGTGGCCATGCCCGCCATGGTGTAGATCTGGCTGCCGAGCTGGGGAATGAAGAAGCTGTTCATCACCGTCGCGGAAGTCAGGCGGAAATGCACGGGGCGCCCCGCGGGAACCACCAACTCATTGACGCTGGCAACTTGCTGCTCCGGGTAGATGAACAGCCATTTCCAGTCGAGGGACACAACTTCGACTTGCAGCGGCTCTCGTTCCGACTGCAAGGGCTTGTAGGGATCCAGATCGTGCGAGCCGATCCAGGCGATCCCGCCGAGAAACAGCACCACCAGCCCCGGAATCACCCAGACGATGACCTCCAGCCGCCCGGAGTACACCCAGTACGGCAGATATCTGGCGTGGCGGTTGGAGGCGCGGAACCACCAGGCGAAGAGCAGCGTCGCCAGGATGATAGGAGCGCCTACCACCATCATGATGAACAGAGAGTTCAGCAGAATGGTCTTCTCGGCCACGCCAACAGCCCCATGGGGATCGAAGATGCCGTCGCTGCAGCCGCAAAGCGCAAGCGAGGCGAGAAGGGTGGCGAACGCCTTCATGTGCATCCTCATAGGTAGTGATCGGCCAGCAAGGCGGCGAACAGCAGCGCTAAGTAGACGATCGAGTAGCGGAAGCCGGCATGTGCCAGCCGGTCGCTGTAGCTGCGGCAGAGCGCGGCCGCATACATCACGAAGATCAGGCCCAGCACCAGCGCGCTGGCGAAATAGACGAGCCCGCTCATGCCTGTGTAGAACGGCAACAGGCTGACGCCAAATAGGCCGAGCGTATAACGCAGCACTTGCGCCTTGGTATGGCGCACGCCTTGCGTTACCGGCAGCATCGGCACTCCCGCCTTCGCATACTCCTTACGACGATAGAGCGCCAGGGACCAGAAATGCGGTGGTGTCCAGACGAAGATAATCAGGAAAAGTAGCATTGCGTCTGCGGACACCTCCCCCGTCACGGCGGTCCAGCCGAGCACGGGTGGCATCGCACCCGCCGCACCGCCAAGCACGATGTTCTGCGGGGTATAGGGTTTGAGGAACAGGGTGTATACGAATGCGTAACCGAAAAACGTTGCGAAGGTCAGCCACGCGGTCAGCGGATTGGCGAGCGTATACAGCAGGACGAGGCCGGCAGTCCCCAGGACAAGCGCAAACGCTGCTGCTTCTGTCGCATCAAGCCTCCCGGTGACCAGAGGCCGGCTGCGGGTACGCGCCATGCGGGCATCGATGTACCGTTCGAGCAGACAGTTCATTGCGGCGGCAGAGCAAGCAACCAGTGCGATGCCGACTGCGCCGAACAGCAAAAGCCGTGGAGCCACTATTCCCGGCGTGGCGAGGAGCATCCCGCTCACCGCCGTGAAGACGATCAGCGATACGACGCGCGGCTTGGTGGGTGCGAAGAACGTTGCCGCCCTGTATGACACGGCGGTCCATGGCGATGGCCTTGCCTCGGCAGAAACAGGGGCTTTGAGCGATAGTCCGTCCATATGAATCCTTTCAGTAACCACCTTTGACGTGGCCCCGCGCACTCCCGTTACACGAGGCCAAGCATACGGACGCGGGATTGGACCGGCACGTTAATTGTTGTTGGAAAGTGATAGAGCCGGGCTGGGGAGCGGGTGAGCTATCCGGGTTTACCGCAATTCGCCGCAGTGGGCCAGAAGCGGCCTATCGCCGTCTAAATCTCGGCACCCGAGAGCAGCCGTTCAACGAAGGCGGAGTAGCCGCGTTCTGGCGCAACGTTGTAAGTGCGCACTCCTATTTGACTTAGTTGTGTGCGAAAGGCCGATCCATGGGGTGTTAGATGAAACGCCGATAGGCCGTACTTTCTTTGGCAAAACTTGCGTGGATCAGCGGGGGAGGCAAATTATGTGCAGTAGCCCTTGCACACTTGCAGGTGCGAGTGACTATTGTGCTGCGTTGATGCATGCCGCGACTGCGTCGATATCGCCTTCATCGAACGTACGCACTAGATCGGATATACCCGGTGAATTGGCGTGCGAGCCGCCGCGGAACTGGTGGATCGTGGCCGCGAGATAGGCGGCGCCCTGATTGCCAATGCGCAGATTGGCGCTAAAGCCTTTCCAGTCGTTGAAGCGACAGCTGCCACAGCCGACCGTGGCGGCAGCGTAGGCGCCTTTCTTGAGCAATGTCGCATCACTCGAGATGGGCCCGACCTTCGGCCAGCGCTGGGTCGATGCGTATTGTAAATTTCGAGCATATCTGCATCGCTCATTGTCGCGACGAAGCTGCGCATGGCCGCGTCTTCCGGCGTATTACGCGCGCCGCTTTTGAAATCACGCAGCTGAATGTAGATATAACCCTCGCTCTTGCCCCAGATATTTGGAATCACTGAGGTGCCTGGCAACGTGCCGGTTAGATGGCAGGCCTGGCAGACAGCGACTTTTTTTTCGATTGCTTGTGCGTTGCTCGCACCGACAAAGACAGCGAGCAGAATCAGTGCATCGCGCGCGACGACATAAAATACATTTCCTGAAACCGGACGTTCGCCACGACTGGTATGGCGCCGGTAGCTGCTTGATGAATGACTGAACCCGCCAGGAGCGGCCATTCATTTTGCACGAGGTCCCATCGCCTCGTTTTGGGAGGTAGCAGCCCTGCCCTACCCGTGATAACGGGGAATTGTCGCCCAAATTGCCTAGCCTCGGCCGAAACAGATTCAGCTAGGGCGGATGGCTTGGGAACCAGAATCTGGGTGCCTTCGACCCACAGCTCGAACAGTTTCTTGAAGGCGCGCAGGTCCCGTTTGGCCTCAAAGTCCTTCTTCAAATGGGTAAGATCCTGCTCGATGATGGCGGCAAAGCACGTGTCGCAATATTGGGGGCGGAAGTCGCTCAGGCCACGGGATAGTATTTTTCCGTGGACGGAGGGATCACCGCCTGAGGCCTCTAGCCGTTTCCGCATGAACATCGAAGTATTTGGTGTAGCCTATGATCGCCTACGTAGCGACTGTCAGCCAAGACGAAAGTGTTCCGTGACTGGTGGTGCGTTGAAAAGCGCAGATACTAAGCCCCCAAATGAAGCAAATTCCTTCGTTTTAGTGAATGCCACATGCGACTCTACGGCGTCCCATTCCAACAGCAGCAGAGCCTTCGAAGGGTTTTCTATTCCGCGGCCGAAGCTCATCGACCTACACCCTCGGGCGTTCTTCAGAATCCCTCCGTGTTCTTTCATGACGCGCATGAATTCTTCTTCCTGACCTGATGCAAGCTGAAACTCTACGCGTTCGACTATCATTCTTTATCTCCTCTAGATGCCTTCGTCGTATAAGCGGACGTTCGCAAACAGCCCGGCTAAACAAACGATGGCATCCGGTTAAAGTTAACTACTCCAATTCGGCGGCCCAACCATTTGCTCGGGCAATGCGATCATTGTCAAAGCTGTTCTTTAACAGACCGATCTCAGTTCGTCCACGTGGTCCGGAGCTCATTTTCCAGGATAAGGATGCCTGCCGGTGGAACAGGGATACTGAGCGCCCGGCCCGGAGCCGCAAATTCCATATGTGAAGCGCTCCGGCATGGCCGGAAATGTATCCGCCTTCAGCGGAACACGCAGAAGGGCGCGCGGTCGCTCGTCGCACTCGGTTGGATTGCACGAGCCGTGCGACCGCGCGCTGACAGTCAGTAGATCTTGTCGCCCTTTTCCACCCTGGGAAACGACGGCGGCGCGGCGACGCCGTTCACTGAGGTACCGCCATTCTGGACGGCCGCAAACCATGGCTGCATCTTTTGGGGGAAGCTGAACGTCGGCTTCGTTAGCGCGTCGAGCCGGTCAAACTCCTCTGCTGAGAGTTTGACCTCAAGGGCCTTCAGATTGTCCTCGAGCTGCGCGAGTCGTCGCGCGCCGATAAGCGTCGAAGTCACGCCGGGCTGCGCCTGAACCCAGGCCAGCGCGACGCGGGCGACCGTGCTCTCGTGCGCCTTGGCGATGATGTGCAACTCGTCCACGATCTCGTAGGTCTTCTCGTTGAGCGCCGAGTCGGCCATGGAGCCGCGATCCGCCTTGACTTGGCCCGCGTTGCTCCGCGTGTACTTGCCGCTGAGCACGCCGCTCTTGAGGGGCGACCACGGCGTAATGCCGAGGCCGAGTTCGCGTGCCATCGGCACGAGCTCCTGCTCGACGGTCCGCTCGAGCAGCGAGTATTCGATCTGCAGTCCGACGAACGCGGACCAGCCACGGAAGCGCGCCGTGACGTTCGCCTCGGCGACCTTCCACGCCGGTGTGTCGGAGACGCCGAGGTAGCGCACCTTGCCGGAGCGAACGAGATCCTCGAGAGCGGCCATCGTCTCTTCGATCGGCGTGTGCACGTCCCAGTTATGCAACCAGTACAGGTCGATGTAGTCCGTCTGCAGGCGGCGTAGCGAGTTTTCGCACGCCGCAATGATCGACTTCCGGCCAGATC
>JAQGNS010000412.1 GCA_028291705.1 Nevskia sp. | reverse complement strand
GGCCTTACACTCTTTCCATGATCAAACCTCCCGTCAGCATCAAGCCGCCGGTCAGCTGATCCCTCCCGGGGTCTACGGACTGGTTTTTCCCTGATAAGGGGCCAGCTCCTGCTGCACCAGGTCGCGCAGTGAATGCAGGTCGCCGCCCGGCTGCATTTCCCGGCTGAAAGACTCCATCGCTTCCCGCAGTTCCCCCCGCTTCTTGTCGTCGTGCGCCTGCGCGATGTTCAGCGCCTCGCGGATCGCCTTCACCGCGCCTTCCCGGTGTGAACGATCAAGCGGATACAGCTCGTTGAGCTTGCCCTGGATGCTCGCCACGTTGAACCAGCGATCGTAGCGCGCCGCCGGGTTGATCCGCGCCGAGCGCAGCGCGGATTGCAGCGCGTCCACATAGCGCTCCTGGTAATAGAGCAGATAGGCGCGCTCCGCCATGATGTAGCTGAAGGCGCGGGCGGCGGGCGTCTCCGGCGAGCGCGCATCGGCGGAAATGCCGTCGATGCCCTGCACCAGCGTCTGCGCTTCCTCCAGCCGTTCCCAGGCCGCGTCCACCGCCTTGGCCACCACCGCCTTCAGCCCCGCCGCCTGCTCCGGCGTCGCGCCCGCATGCCGCGCCTGCGCCAGCGCGTGCACCGCCTGCTCCACCTTGCGCCGCAGGTCGGAGAACTCCGTGATCTTCGCCGCGTAGGCCAGCATCAGGTCGGTCTGCGCCATCAGCTCCTTGCTGAACGACTTGAGCAGCTTGCCGCGCTGCGTGCGCAGCTCCTGGTTCTGGTCGCGGATCAGCTTCAGCTCCTCGTTGCTCTCGCCGATCGCCTTGCGCGCGTCGCGCCAAGTGGTGAAGCCCAGTACCGAGAACAGCAGCGCCAGCGCGCCGCCGCCGTAGGCGAGAAAGTGATCCTGCTGCTCCACTTCCTCCTTGATGTCCGACACCGCCTGGCGCGAAGCCTCGATCGATTCCTTCGCAGCGCCGATGGCCAGTTCCTCCGCCTTGTAGACGCGCTCCTGCGCCGCCTTGTCCGTCGCGGCCTGGTCCCTGGCTTGATCCTTGGTCTGCTCGCCGGCCTGCGCGTCCCGGCCGGTACCTGTTGCCCTGGCTGACGCGCTGATCGTTCCGCTGCTCGCAGCGGGCGCGCCGCTTCCCGCGTCGGGCCGCGAGGGCACATCCGCCGCCGCCGCAAGAACCGCGAAGCCGCTGGCTGCCAGAAGCACGATCATGCCGGGTTCTCCATTTGAGTCAGGCAGCTTGCCCGGGCTACGGGTGTGCCGCCGATATGCCGATGGGTTTCATGCTTGCGGATCACCGCGCGCGACCGCGGGCGAGGGCGGCCGTGAGCCCCCGCTTCCGGTCCATCGGCAATCCCCGCGCTAGCCTAACGCGAACCCGCGCGGCTGTCCGCAGGCACACACATGTCGATGTCGCGGACTGTTGTCACCGCACTGTAATGGGCATTTCCGGAAGCCCTGTCAGAAACGTTGTCATGAGTACGACTATAAACCAGGAATTTCATTTACCACGTTGCAATAGAGCAAGGTTAAGGCTCGGCACAACGATGATGGATTGCGTTACCCTATCGCACCCCGCCATCCGTGCCGCCGTCACCGTGTCGTCGGCAACGGCAAGCCGGCCTTCCGCGAACGTGGAGTTGCCGATGCGGCAAGCGGGGATGCGCCGGCGCATTCCGGTGTGAGAATGAAAAGGACAAAGATGGCGGGGGAAGCATTGCGAATCCATCGGCAGCAGCATGACTGCTGAGCCGCTGCCGCACCTGGACGGCCACTACCGCGTGCGCGACGCCCAGGGCCGCGAGTGGGGCAGCGTCCACCTGGAATGGCCGCACGAGGAATGCCTCTCCGGCCGCCTCGTACCCGCGCCGGCGTTCGAGCAAGTGCGCGGCCTGTTCCAGCGCCACGCCGAGCTGCTCCGCAACCCCGTCCGCCCCGAAGAAGTCGAAGCCGAAGACACCGGCCGCCAGATCGCGCAACTCGCCGTGACGCTGATCGACCAGACCACCGGGAAAGCGTATCCCGCCGGTACCGTATTCGTCTCCGAAGAGTTGTTGTTCACCTGCACGCCGTAAGGCGCAAACACGCGGCATCCATCACTGCACCAACCGTAGGGCGGAATAAGCGAAGCGCATTCCGCCGGCGACACGGTGCCGCGAAGCGTGGGTGCGGGAGCAGGCGCAATGCGCTTCGCTTATTCCGCCCTACTATCGAGTGCGGCCGTAGGCTGGGATAAGCAAGGCGAATCCCAGCGTCGTTCCAGTGCCGCCCGCCGGGTTTCGTTGCACTCAACCCGGCCCACGTTTCTCAGCCTTTCGTACTAGTCCCAAAGTACAGCTGTGGAACACAGAAGATAAATCTGATAATGCCCACACGCTTCAACGCCGACACAACCCCGCGGGAGAACTGCGGTGGCCGGGCGAAACCTCTGAATCATGTTTTGGGTTAAATAAACGATGCTGTACTGGCCCCCGCAAGGGGGCCTTTTTTGTGGGCCGACGCGGCGACGAACCGGACCGGTGCACCGGAATTCGCATGCGGGGATTTACAGTCCCCTGCGTAACCACTCTTGCCGCATCAATCACGCTATCCTTCCAGTCCATGTGCGGCCGCTTCGCCCTCGTCCCGTCCTCCATCGCCTGGGCGCCCATCCGGGCGATCCTCGGCGATGCCGTGGCCGACGTGCTCATCGCGCAGAAGGCCCGCTACAACATCGCCCCCAGCGCCACCGTGCCCATCGTCGTGCATGATCGCGCCATCAACGCACCCGGTGTCATCGAAGCACGTTGGGGCTTGGTGCCGCACTGGTGGAAGAACGCCGCCCCGCCCACCAACACCATCAACGCCCGCTCCGAAGACGCCGCCGGCAAACCCATGTGGCGCGACGCCTGGAAATTCCAGCGCTGCCTCATCCCCGCCACCCACTGGTACGAGTGGCGCCAGGAACAGGGCCTCAAGGTGCCGCATGCCATCACCCGCGGTGACGGCAGGGACACCTTCATGTTCGCCGGCCTCTGGTCCCGCTGGACCGCGCCCGATGGCGAGGAACTGCTGAGCTACGCCATCCTCACCACCGCCGCCGCGCCATCGGTGATCCACGTCCACGAGCGCATGCCGGTCGTGCTCGCCCCGGCCGCCTGGCTGCACTGGCTCGATCCCGCCCTGCGCGACGCGCAGAGAGTGGCCGAGCTGCTCAAGGCCAACACCCTGGCCGAGTTCAACACTCGCCCCGTCAGCCGCCGCCTCAATTCCGCCCGCAACGACGATCCCGGCCTGCTCGACGACGTGCCCGACCTGCCCGGATAGGGACGAGGGGCTTGCCGTGAGTACTGTCCATATGTACAGTATCCGTCCATCCCCCTGCCGAGATGCGCCATGGCAGCAAACAACGACTCCGGCCCCGGTTCAGGCCCCAACCCCGGCACTGGCTCCATCTACGGCCTCGCCGGCAAAACCCCCGCACAACGCGCCCGCATTCTCAAGGCCGAAGCCCTGGCCGAATCCGTCTTCGGCAACCGCCGCCAGGCCGGCGCCTGGATGTACACCTACACCCCACGCGTCGCCAACGCCCGCGTCCTGCCGATGAAAGCCGTGGAATCACTGGAAGGCTACAACGAAGTCATCGCCGAACTGGAACGCCTGCGCCCCAGGGCCGCTCCGCCCCAACGCAAAAGCGCCGCGCCGGCGTTGAGGATGCGCCGGCGACGTTGACATAGCGCATGCGCCGCACCAAGTAGCCCGGATGAAACGCAGTGTAATCCGGGACTGTGCCGAAGCTCCCGGATTCCGTTTCACTTCATCCGGGCTACGCCTTCAACCCGGCCGATCCTAAAGTCCCTGCAAGCCCATCAACAGGCACAGCACCCCGGCCCCCAGCAACGCAACAAACGTCAACGCAATCCCCGCCGAACGCCCGAATACCGAGTTCGCCGTGAAGGAAAGCGCATAGCCATGCAGCAGGCGGCCGATGAGCAGCATCGCGCCCAGGCCGTGCACCGCCCACTTCGGCAGGCCGTGCAGTTCCAGCAGGCCGATCAGCAGCAGGATCAGCGGCACGTATTCGGCGAAGTTGGCCTGCCCGCGGATCATGCGTTGCAGCTTGGGGCTGCCGCCGTCCCCCAGGCTGGGTTTGCCGGGGCCGACGCGGGCGAGGGAGACCCGCAGGCTGAGCACGAAGAACCACAACGCCAGCGCGCCGGCGTAGAGCAGGGTGACGTTCACGGTGGACTCCCTTTGATTTGAGTGGACCAGCGCATGGATTGTGTACAGCGCGACCGCCACATACAAACGCCCTTGTGACGAACCGTGCCGCCCGCGGCAACGGCATTCGCATCACGCTCTTTACATACGTTTACAGTCCACGCATCGCGTGGACTGTTCGCCGCCCGGAGACAGGTATAAGCTCGGCATAAGGGAGTACTGACGGTAACGATTCCGCATCGCGGAGCGTCGGCAGTGATGGACGGGAAAACCCGTCGCATCGACCAGGGAGGGGCCATGGACGGTCTGCGGAGAACCCGGGCTTTGTTGGTTGCGCCGCTGCTTCCGGCGCCGGCGCCACGCCCCGTGTCCCGATGTTCCGTGCTACCCGAGTGTCCCGCCGCCTTTGGCCGTCCTCGCGTTACGCGCCCCAGCACTCATTCCTGCATCCGGTTCCACGAAGTTGTCGTCCGCGCCATCCGGCACGGGCATTCATGTGCCGATTCCATGCGTCCGCATGGGATGGCTCAAACCCTGATGAGGTAATCCGGTGCGCTAGTGCGTGTCGCAGGAAAGAAGTTGGTCGGAACGTGCAGCCCATGCGCCACGCATCAATCGCCGGGAAGCCTCTTGTGCTTCACAAGGAGAAGTGACGATGAAGAGTGCAATCAAGTTGTGCGCTGCGGGTGCGGCGGCATTGCTTTGGGCGGGCGCTGCGCAGGCTCAAACTATCGACAGCTTCACTGCCGAGTACCTGTGTAGCGGCGGCACGGCCAGCGTCCTGTTCGACTGGACTTACTCTGACGCGACCTCGGTAAGTCTGGAGCGTGAAACCTCCGGCGTCTGGGGTGTCATCTACCAGGGTTCCGACACCAGTGACCTCTACCATTCGGTAGCCCAGGGCACGACTACCAGCTTCAGGATTCAGGCTTGCTCCGCAACGAGCTGCGGCGCTTACGTCGACAAGAACGTCACGGTACCCAAACCCTGCGTCAACCAGTAGTCACCGGCTGAGCGGCGGGGCGGATGCGTTGCTCGATCCGTCCCGCTTCTGCCTGTCCGCCACCGGGCTCGGCGGCGGCAGTAAAGCTTTACGCCGCCAGCGGCGGCATATGCGCGCGGATCAGGTTGTAGACGTCCTGGATGGTGGAGACCTTCTCGCCGTCCTCGTCCTTCACCTTGATGTCGAAGGCCTGCTCGAGGTTCATCACCAGTTCCACTTTGTCGAGCGAATCCGCGCCCAGGTCTTCGATGAAGGCGGCCTCCGGGGTGATGCGGCTCTCGTTGATGCTGAGCTGTTCGGCGACCATCTTGATGACTTGCTGTTCCATGCTGCCCATGCGGTATATCTCCAAAAACCTCGGAGAGCTGGAATGGCAGCGCGCGGAGGGTACGATGATGTGCAACCGGGACCGGTTTGCGGGGAAAACGGATCGGGGGGTATGAGGCCTAGCCACCCCGGTGGGCCGGGGTTTGTGGCTTCGGGGGCGTCCCGAAGTCGTGGATGGGCCGAGCTTCCCTTTTCAGGGAGTCCTTGTCTGTGCGATATCGAACATAGCGGAGATTAGACCGACAGACGGTAGCGGTCCGCCGTCCGGCCGCCGCGAGCGGGATGAGCGGTTCCGCCTGGTACTTAGCGCGGCCGGAGCATCTCGAACATCGCGTCCGGCCGGATCTCGGCGTAGTAGCCCAGGCCGCCCGCGCGCAGGATCGGCCGTGCCGCCGCCGTGTCGTAGACGCCGTCGACCAGCAGCTGCCGCTCGATATGCACCGCCACCACCTCGCCCAGTACCAGCCAGGTCTCGATCTTGTCACCGGCCGCGCTTTGCAACTGGAGGATCTGCGTCAGCCGGCACTCGAAGTTGACCGGGCTCTCCAGCACGCGCGGCGGCTTCACCAGCCGGCTTGCCACCGGCGTCAGCCCGCCCAGCCCGAACTCGTCCACTTCCGGCGCCACCGTGGCCGAGGTGGCGTTCATCCGCTCCGCCAGCGGGCGCGTGGCGAGGTTCCAGACGAATTCCTTGGTCGCCTCAATGTTGTTGAGGCTGTCTTTGCGGCCGGTGCTGGCGAAGCCGATGATCGGCGGCCGGTAGTTGAAGGCGTTGAAGAAGCTGTAGGGCGCGAGGTTGGCCACGCCCGCCGCGCTGAGCGAGGCGATCCAGCCGATCGGCCGCGGCCCGATGATCGAGTTCAGCGGGTCGTGCTTCAGCCCGTGCCCGTCGGCCGGCTGGTAGTAGTGTGCGTCTGCGTTGGCCATGCCTGCTTTGTCCTCGTGCCTGCCGCCATCCTACTGCAGCGTCAGCGCCAGCTCATCCCCGCGCGTGGCCCGGTTGCCGGCGTAATCCAGTGCGGTGATGCGCAGCGTGTAGTCGCCCGGCGGCAGCGTGTCGGTGCGCCAGCTCCCGGCCTGCGACAGCCCGTCGCGCACCAGGTTGGTGACCACGTAGCGGAAGCGCGTGACGGCACTGCCATGCACCGTTTCGCCGCTGCGCGCGTCATAGGCGATCTTCGCCGCATGCTCGTCCAGCGGCATGCGGTTGAACGCGATGTTCATGCGCGGCGTCTCGAAGCCGGGCAGGGCGCTGCCGTCGGCATGCAACACCTGGTAGCCCAGTGCATAAAGCCCCAGGCGGCGGCGCGGCAGATTGCCGTCCACCTGGTCCCAGGCATCCACCACGATCTGTACGCCCGCCGCGTCGCGCGGCACCAGCAGCCGGCCCTTGAGCTTCTTGTCCAGCAACTGCCCCGCCGCATCGAAGACCTGCACACCGTCGATATGCGGCGCGACGTGGTCGGCGAAGTCGACGAAGCCCAGCGCCACGGCATTGCGCTGCGCATCGTTGCCGTCCAGGCTCAGGTGCACATGCGAAAACGCGTTGATCGTGCCCAGTGCCTCGCCCGCCTTGAAGCGCGTGCCGCGGCGCACGCGCACCCGCTCCGGCTTGCCGGCCGCGTCGCGCAGCAGCAGGAAGCGCGAAGGGTCCAGCAGCGCGTTCTGCGGCGTGCGGCCCACGCGCATGTGGATGTAGTCCAGCGTATCCAGCGCCAGCCCCTCGCTCAGCTCGCCGAAGCGCCAGGTGGAGAGCGGACTGCTCACCTTGCCGTCGGCGATGGCCAGCACCTGTGCGCCCACCTCGGCGTGGATGTCCAGCCCGTCATGCAGATGATCGCGGCTCTCGCCCTTGTCGTTGCCGCGCACCTCGCCCAGCGTGCCGGTCACTTCATGCCAGGCGTTCTGCGGCGCCACCGGCCAGCGCGCCAGCGTCTGCGGCAGCGGCGCATCGGGCGCCGGGCCGCTGACCGTGATCGGCTGCGCGGCAGCAGACGTCATGACATTGGGCGTGGTTGTTTGCGCCACGATCTTGTGCACCCGTGCGCTCTGCGCATCCACCGCATAGACCGCGCCCGCTGCATCCACCGCCAGGCCCGCGGGCCGCAGCAGCCGCTCGTTCAGCGCCAGCGCGCCGGTCAACGCCACCACCTGCCCGTCCGGTGAATATTGCAACACCCGTCCGCGCCCCGACTCGCCCACGTAGAGAAAGCCGTCATGCGTCACCGCGATACTTAGTGGCCGGCGCAGCAGCGCCTCGGTGTCTTCCGGCAGGGTCGAAGCGAAGGTGCTCACCGTGCCGTCCGGCGCCAGTTTGCGGATCGCATGATTGCGCGGATCGGCGATCCACAGCGTGCCCTGCGCATCCACCGCCAGCGCGACGGGCGTATCGAAGCGCGCGTCCACGCCATGGCCGTCGACGAAGCCGGGCAGCTCGCCGCCCGCCAGCGTGCTCACCACGCCGTCCGTGCCGATCACGCGGATGCGGTCGTTGTACGTGTCCGCCACATAGACCTTGCCCTGCCCATCCACCGCTACGCCGATCGGCCCGTTGAAGCGCGCCTGCGCCGTCGGCCCATCACGGAAGCCCGCTACCCCATCGCCGGCCAGCGTGCTCACCAGCCCCTGCGGCGTGACCTTGCGGATGGCGTGGTTGCCGGTATCGGCCACATACAGATTGCCCGCCGCGTCCAGCGCCAGCCCGGACGGCGTATTGAAGCGCGCCGCCGCACCCAGCCCATCGGCGAAGCCCTCAGTCCCGCCGGCCAGCGTACTCACCGTACCGTCCGGTGCGATGCCGCGGATGCGGTTGTTGTCCCCCGCGTCGGCCACATAAACCCGGCCCGCCGCGCTCACCGCCACGCCATAAGGATCGGCAAAGCGCGCCTGCGCCCCCGGTCCGTCGCGCAGCCCCGACACCCCATCGCCCGCCAGCAGCGTAAGCCGCACCGCCCAGCCGAACGGCGTCGGCACTGGCCCGATCAGCGTGTGCGCCACCGGAGCCTTCGGCCGCTGGTAAATCGCCAGCACGCCCAGGCCAACCAGCGCCAGCAGCAGCCAGAGGGTAAGTCGTCGCGTCACGCGGTCCTGCCGATCGGAAATTCGGGGCCGCATGGTAGCGTATCCGCGCAGCCGCTTGGCGCCGGTGCGCGACCCTGTAGGGCGGAATAAGCGAAGCGCATTCCGCCCGCGACACGGTGCCGCGAAGCGTGGGTGCGGGAGCAGGTGCAGCAGCCCCGGGATAATTTAGCTAACGCAGGCGGACGCCCCCTCCCGCACCCACCTCGCTACGCTCGGGCACCGTGTCGGGGCCGCCCTTCCGCCGCAGGCGGAACGCGTTGCGATGCTGCCGGAATTGATGCCGCGGAGCGACAGCGCCTACTCAAACCTGCTTGCGGTAAACCACAAACCCCGAACGCTCCGCCACCTGGTCATACAACTTCATCGCCGTCAGGTTGGTCTCATGCGTTTGCCAGTACACCCGCGCCGAGCCGGCCATGCGGGCCTGCTCGTACACCGCCTCGATCAACGCCCTGCCCACACCCCGGCCACGCGCAATCTCATCGGTGTACAAGTCCTGCAAATAGCAGATCGGTGCCAGCAGCGTGGTGCTGCGATGAAACAGGTAATGCACCAACCCGATCAGGTGCCCCTCGCTCTCGGCCACCAGCGCATGCACCGGCTCATGCGCATCGAAGAACCGCCCCCAGGTCGTCCGCGTGATCTCGGCGGGCAGGGCGGTGGCGCCATGGCGTCCGTAGAACTTGTTGTAGCCATCCCACAACGGCAGCCAGGCATCGAAATCCGTCTGTGCCACGGGGCGTATGGTGATTGGAGGCGACATGCTGGCTCCGGCGTCTGTCCGGCGCTCAGCTTACCAAGGCCAACGCAGGGTGGGTCAGCTCCGCGGGAGCCAGTCCGCCTTGCCATCCCGCCAGGCTTGCTTTATTTGCTGGTAGAAGTGGTAGAAGTGGTGGAAGTGCTGCCGTTGCTGGACGAGCCCGCCACCAGCGCGCCGATCACCGCGGCGACGCCGACACCAGCGGCGACGATCGTCGCAGTGGAGCCGGTAGCGACGGATGAGGCTGTGGTGCTGGAGCCGGCGGCGACGCCGGTGTCGTCCGCGAGGGCGGTGGAGGCGCCGAACATGGCGATGGCCAGTGCGGCGGCCTGGAACGCTGTCTTCATCTGGAATCTCCGGTAAGGGCTGCACCGGAACACGCCCTGTCGTCGAGTCCGCAAGCGGATGCCGGTTACACGGCAGTTGACGCAGCCTCGACCCAGCCTAGTCCTGCCCTGTGGGTCCACCGGCGATATTTACAGGGCGTGAACAATAGTCGGGAGCCGGGGGCTGTGCCCCGCCGCATGCGCAAGCCCGCCATCAGTCAACGCGGGGCCACGTAGGGCGGGTTAGCTCCGCAGGAGCGTAACCCGCCTTTCGCGGAAGGCGGATCATGACCAGCGGGAATCCCTGTGGGACGCTACGCCAACCCGCCCTATCAATACGCCACGATCAATAAATCGGCGCGTAGTTCACCGGCACCCACACATAGCCCTTGCCTTCCGCCCGGATATGGCCGAGGCCGGGGAAGGAGATGTGCGCGGCGCCGAGCAGCGTGCCCTTGGCGGCGGCATCGGCGAAGACCTGCTTGCGCTGGG
>JAQGNS010000411.1 GCA_028291705.1 Nevskia sp. | reverse complement strand
GGCACCAGCTTCGTCACCCTGGACAAGTGGAAGTCCGGGAACTTCAAGTACGGCAGCGACAAGATCACCATCTTCGCCGACAAGACCCAGCCCCACACCCTGGGCGCCGTGGGCTACGACGACGAGGGCGTGAAGACCCAGCGCTGGGACCTGATCAAGGACGGCGTGCTGGTCAACTACCAGGCGATCCGCGACCAGGCCCACATCCTCGGCCTCAAGGCCTCGCAGGGCTGCTGCTATGCCGACAACTGGGCCAATGTGCAATTCCAGCGCATGGCCAACGTTTCGCTGGCGCCCGGCAAGGACAAGCAGACCGCGGCGGAGATGATCAAGAACGTCGAGAACGGCATCTACATCATCGGCGACGGCTCCTTCTCCATCGACCAGCAGCGCTACAACGCACAGTTCGGCGGCCAGTTGTTCTACGAGATCAAGAACGGCGCCATCACCCAGCAGATCGAGGACGTGGCTTACCAGATCCGCACGCCGGAGTTCTGGAACTCCTGCGTCGGCGTGTGCGACGAGCGCGACTTCCGCTTCGGCGGTTCGTTCTTCGACGGCAAGGGCCAGCCGATCCAGGTATCGGCGGTATCGCACGGCTCCAGCACGGCGCGCTTCAACGGCGTCAACGTCATCAACACCGCCCGCAGCCTCGGCTGATATAAGGACATCCAAATGAACATGTTTAACGAACAGGACGCCCGCGCACTGCTGGAAAAGGTGGTGAAGATGTCCAAGGCCGACGAATGCACGGCCACGCTGGACGGCAAGATCGACGGCAACATCCGCTACGCGCTCAACAACATCTCCACCAGCGGCGTGATCAACGACTGCGACCTCGCCGTGTCCGTGGCTTACGGCAAGCGCGTCGGCACCTCCACCATCAACCGCTTCGACGACGCCTCGCTCGAGCACTGCGTGCGCCGCGCCGAGGAATTGGCCAAGCTGGCCCCGGAAAACCCGGAATTCATGCCGGCCATTCCCAAGCAGGAGTACAAGCCGAGCAACACCTGGTCCGACAAGACCGCGGCCATCAATCCTGATTTCCGCGCCCAGGTGGCGGCCGACTGCATCCTGCCCTGCCGCAAGGACAACCTGGTGGCCGCGGGCTTCTTCAACGACACCCAGGCCTTCACCGCCATCTGCAACAGCAACGGCAACTTCGGCTACCAGCGCAGCGCCGACGCCAACTTCACCTGCACCGTGCGCACCGCCGACGGCCAGGGCTCCGGCTGGGTGGCGCGCAACGTCGCCGACGTGTCGAAGTTCAACACCAAGAGCGAGATCAGCATCGCCATCGACAAGGCCAAGCGCTCGGTCGACGCCAAGGCCCTGGAGCCGGGCAAGTACACCGTGGTGCTGGAGCCGGCGGCCAGCGCCCACCTGATCTCCGACATGATGACCGGCTTCGACGCGCGCCAGTGCGACGAGGGCCGCAGCTTCCTGACCAAGAAGGGCGGCGGCAACCGCCTCGGCGAAAAAGTCTTCGACGAACGCGTCACCCTCTACGCCGATCCCTGGGACGCGGACTCCGCCGTGGTGCCGTGGGACGAGGAAGGCATGGCGCGGCAGCGCACGCCGATCATCACCAAGGGCGTGGTCGACAGCCTGGAGTATTCGCGCTACTGGGCCAAGCTCAAGGGCCAGCAGCCCAGCGCCAAGCACGGCAACATCATCCTGGTCGGCGGCGACAAGTCCACCATGGACCTGGTCAAGACCACCAAGAAGGGCATCCTGGTGACCCGCACCTGGTACATCCGCCTGGTCGACCCGCAGACCGTGCTGCTCACCGGCCTGACCCGCGACGGCACCTTCTACATCGAGGACGGCGAGATCAAGTATCCGATCAAGAACTTCCGCTTCAACGAGTCGCCGGTGATCATGCTCAACAACGTCGAGGAATTCGGCAAGCCGGTGCGCGTCACCGACGACGAATCCAACTTCGTCATGATGATCCCGCCGATGAAGCTGCGCGAGTTCACCTTCACCTCGCTGTCGGACGCGGTTTGATGGGAGCGCCCGGGGACCGCGCCGCCTGGCGGAACCCGACGCGCGCGCAGTTCCTGCGCATGCTGCTGGGCAGTGCGGCCGCGGCCGCACTGCCCGCTTTTGCGGCATCGCCCCAGGACGCGGCAAGCAGCGCACGCGGGCCCTACGACTTCTGGTTCACCCGGCTGATGTACGAGTCCGGCGACTGGGACGTGGACCAGCGCATGCCGTCCAACCTGATCGACGCGCTGCTGCAATACACCACCCTGCGGGTGGATCCGCAGGAGCGCGTCATCCCGCTGGCCGACCCGCGCATGCTCACCGCGCCCTTCTGTTACATGGCCGGCCATCGCCTGGTGGAATTCAACCCGGACGAGCGCCGCAACTTCGAGCGCTACGTCCGCAACGGCGGCTTCGTCTTCGCCGACGACTGCAACCACGACATCGACGGCCTCTTCGCCAAGTCCTTCGAATCGCAGATGAGTTCCATCTTCGGCGCGGACGCGGTGCAGAAGCTGCCCAAGGACCACGCGATCTATCACAGCTTCTTCGGCTTCGACGGACCGCCCGCCACCTCCATCGAGCTCAACGGCTGGGGCGACGACCTGGTACACGACTACCTCAAGGGCATCACCATCGGCGGTCGCCTCGGTGTGCTCTACAGCAACAAGGATTACGGATGCGAATGGGATTTCGATTGGCACAACAAGCGCTTCAGCGCGCAGGACATCAGCAAGTTCGGCGTCAATGTAGTGATCTACGCCTTGAGCGCCTGAAGCGGAGCGCGCCATGAGCGAGCCGCTGACCGAAGCCGCCGTGGGCGCCCAACTGGAACGCCTGGGCCAGGTGCGCAGCGCCATCGGCCGCGCCATCGTCGGCCAGGCCGAGGTGGTGGAGCAGTTGCTGATCGGCCTGCTGGCCGGCGGCCACTGTCTCATCGAGGGCGTGCCTGGCCTCGGCAAGACCCTGCTGGCGCGCACCCTGGGCCGAGCACTGGCGCTGGACTTCGGCCGCGTCCAGTTCACCCCGGACCTGATGCCCAGCGACATCCTCGGCACCGAGATCCTGGAAGAGGACCACGGCACCGGCAAGCGCCACTTCCGCTTCCAGAAGGGCCCGGTGTTCACCAACCTGCTGCTCGCCGACGAGCTCAACCGCACCCCGCCCAAGACCCAGGCGGCGCTGCTGGAAGCGATGCAGGAGCACACCGTCAGCTACGCCGGCCTCACCCACAAGTTGCCCGAGCCGTTCTTCGTGCTGGCCACGCAGAACCCGCTGGAGCAGGCCGGCACCTATCCCCTGCCGGAAGCGCAGCTCGACCGCTTCCTGCTGCACGTGCGCGTCGCCTATCCGACGGAAATCGAAGAGCGCGCCATCCTGACCCAGACCACCGGCCTGGGCGATGCCGAGGTGCAGGCCGTGATCAGCGGCGCCGAAGTGCTGGCCTTGCAGAAGCTGGTGCGCCAGGTGCACCTGGGCGACGACGTGCTCGACTGGATCGTGCGCCTGGTGCGCGCCACCCGCCCGCAGACCGGCGCGCCGGCCGAGCTGGCCTCGTGGCTGCGCTGGGGTGCCGGCCCGCGCGCCGGTCAGGCCCTGGTGCTCACCGCCAAGGCGCGCGCGCTATTGCACGGCCGCCTCGCCGCCACCCGCGACGACGTCAAGGCCATGACCGCGCCGGTGCTGCGCCACCGCCTGGTGCTGTCCTTCGCCGCCGAAGCCGACCGGCGCAGCGCCGACGACGTCATCGAAGCCCTGCTGCGCGCGGTGCTCTTCCCCGCATGATCGTCCTGCGTATGACCGCGTCCCGCATGACTGTGAAGTGAGCGCGGCGTGAGCGAGCCCAGCTACGCCGCCGGCTTCGACCCGGCCGCGATCCCCGCCGAAGTGCGTGCGCGCCTGCGCGGCCTGCGCCTGGGCACGCGGCTGAATTCGCGCAGCGCCGGCATCGGCCAGCACACCGGCCACAGCCGCGGCGCCGGTCTCGAGTTCGCGCAGTACCGCGCCTATGGCCAGGGCGACGAGCCGCGCCAGGTGGACTGGAAGCTGTTCGCCCGCTCCGACCGCTACTTCGTGCGTGATGCCCTGCGCGAAAGCCCGCTGACCATCTGGCTGCTGCTCGACGCCAGCGCCTCGATGGAACAGGCCGACGCCGTGCGCCCGCACTACCGCAAGCTCGACGCCGCCTGCGCCCTCGCCGCCTGCGTCGCCGAGATCGCCTTGCAGCAGGGCGACAGCTTCGGCCTCGCCGCGCTGAGCGGCGCCGGCATGCAGGTGCTGATGCCCGGCGGCGGCCGTCGCCACCGCGACCAGCTCTGGCTGGAACTGCGCGCCCTGCGTCACGGCGGCACCCTGCCCGCCGAGACCGCGGTGCGCCCGCTGTGGGAACGCATCGCGCCCGGCACCCTGGTGCTGACTCTCTCGGACGATTTCGACGACACCCTGGTGGCGTTCGCCGAGCGGCTCGCCGCAGCCGGCCGCGACGTGCTCTCCATCGGCCTGCTCAGCGCCGAAGAGCGCGACTTCCCCTTCCTCGGCGGCCACCGCTTCCACGAACCGGAGTCCGGCGCGGAGTTGCATCTCGAAGCGCGCGGCGGCGCCGACGAGTTCATCGGCCGCTTCCAGGCCGCGCGCGCCGGCCTGTCGCGACAGCTCGCCGCCGCCGGCATCCGCCACTGTGACCACTACCTGGACGAAGCGCTCGACGCGCCGCTGCAGCGCCTGTTCCGCGCCGGCGGCTGGGCGGCGCCGAACTGATGCTGTCCCTGCTCGCCCCCGGCGCCCTGCTGGCGCTG
Organism: Nevskia sp.; assembly: GCA_028291705.1. Classification (GTDB taxonomy): domain Bacteria; phylum Pseudomonadota; class Gammaproteobacteria; order Nevskiales; family Nevskiaceae; genus Nevskia. The sequence goes on along the minus strand of JAQGNS010000411.1, from coordinate 14,149 downwards.
ACCGCGCTGGCCGTGCCGCCGCTGCTCCACCTGCGGCGCCGCTCGGAACAGAAGCTGGTGCGCTTCGCCGCGCTGCGCTGGCTCGGCCAGGGTGCGCGCCCGCGCAGCCAGGTGCGGCTGGAGCAACGCTTGCTGCTGGCAGTGCGCCTGCTTCTGCCGGCCGCGCTGGTGTTTCTGCTCGCGGTGCCGGTGTGGCGTAGCGCGGCCACCGCAAGTCAGCCCTGGGTGGTGGTGACACCCGGCCTTGATCCGACCGCCGCACGCGCGGTGGTCGAAGGCTCACCCACCGAATGGCATTGGCTAGCCCCGGCATTTCCCGCTCTCGATACCGCAGCACCCGCACCGGCCGGTGAAGCCTTCGCCAGCCTGCTGCGCCAGCTCGACGCCCAACTGCCCCCCGGCGCCGCGCTCCAGGTAGTCGTGCCGCAGGAACTCTCCGGCCTCGACGCCGAGCGCCTGCAACTGCACCGCGCCGTGGAATGGCGCGTGGTCACCGGCAACACCCTGGCGCCATCAGCTATGCCGGCGCACACAGGCAACGATCTCCAACTGACCCTGCGCTACGACGCGCAGCACACCGCCGGCCTGCCGTTGGTGCGCGCACTGGCAGCAGCCTGGCGCGCCGCGGGCCTCAACGTGACTGTGGACGAAGCACAATCCGATACCGCGCCCGCAGCCAGCGTTGACGCCTTGTTCTGGCTCGGCGCGGAACTGCCCGAACCGATACGGCAATGGGCACGCGCGGGCGGCACGCTGATCGCAGCCGATCCCGCAGCGCCGGAGCAGGCAGCCGGCACATCCGACGCCGATACAGGACTGCCGATGCCCATCACACTCGGCCGGGGACGTCTCCTGTTGTTCTCCGCATCCCTGGACCCCGCGCACAACGCGGCTCTGCGCAATCCCGAACTGCCGACGCGTCTGCTGACGCTGCTGCGCCACGACGCCACGCCACCCGACCGCGCGCCGGCCGCCAGCGTGTCGCCGCTGCGCGTGACGGACACCGCGCCAAACACCGCCGCCGCGACTTCGCTCGACACCTGGCTGGCGCTGCTCGCCGCCCTGCTGTTCCTGGCCGAACGCATCCTGTCTCTGCGCGCCGCGAGGCAGCGGACATGAGCGGCGCAACACTGACCCCCACCCTGCACCGCGTACTGCTCGCCGCCCGGCTGCGCGTCATGGCCATCACCACACTGATCGTGCTGCCGCCGGCCGCCGGCCTGTTGCTGCTGCTCCATCGCCAGGCCTCGCCGGTCCTGGCCGCAACGTCCGCGGTTTTGCTGCTGCTCGCATGGATCGCGCTGTCGCTGCGCGCCTGGCGCGCACTAGACCCGCGCTGGCTCATCCGCGGCCTCGACGCACACCTGCCCGCGCTGGAAGACAGCGCCGAACTGCTGCTGCGCGACACGACGGCGCTCTCGTCCCTGGCCGTTCTGCAGCGTGCGCGTCTCGACGCCCGGCTGGCACAGACCACGCTGCCCGACCTGCGGCCGCGCTACCCGCGCCGCCAACTGCTGCTGGCCTGCGGCGCCGGACTGGTACTGGCCGTTCTGGCCTATGCCGGCGACGCGCTGCGCGGCATCATCAAGCAGCGCCCGGCCACCGTGACGCAAGGCGTGGGTGAAGCCACCGTGACGCCGCGCGTCCATATCCTGCCACCCGCCTACACCGGCCTGTCCGCAAGTGATATCGACCAGCTCGACGTAAAAGCTCCCGCCGGCAGCACGCTCGAATTCTCCTTCGGCATCGCGCAACAGGCGGCGACAGTGACGCTGGCCTTCGCCGACGGCCACAAGCTGGAGCTGAAGCAGCAGGACCAGGCCTGGAAAGGCACGCTCAAGCTCGATGCCTCGGCCCTCTACCGCCTGCAACTGGACGGCGCCTCCGCCGCCAGCCAGCCCCTGCATCGCCTGGAAGCCCTGCCCGACCGTCCACCCGAAGTGGTGGTGCACGCCCCGGACAAGACGCTCAACCTGCTCGCCGACAAGCAGAAGACCTGGGAGCTGTCGTTCGAAGCCAGTGACGACTACGGTCTGGGCCCGGCAGAGCTTTCCATCTCGCTGGCGCAAGGCTCCGGCGACAACGTCAAGACCACCGAGCGCAAGCTGGTGCTGGACGGCCACGGCGACGCGCGCCATCGCAGCTACACCACGACGCTGGATCTGAACGCCATGGGCTTCGCCCGCGGCGACGACCTGATCGTGCGCCTCAGCGTGGCCGACAACCGCCAGCCGCAGCCCAACATCACGCGCAGCACCAGCTTCATCCTGCGCTGGCCCGAAGAGGCGATGAAGCAGGGTTCCGGCGTGGAAGGCCCGGTGCAGAACGCCACGCCCGCCTTCTTCCGCAGCGAGCGCCAGCTCATCATCGACACCGAAGCCCTGCAAGCCGAGCGTGGCGGCCTGGAAGCGTCACGCTTCACCGCGCGCGCCGATGCCCTCGGCGTCGACCAGAAGATGCTGCGCCTGCGCTATGGCCAGTTCCTCGGCGAGGAATTCGAAAGCAACGCCGAGCACGACCCGCGCAAGGAAAATCCTAAGGACGGCAAGAAAGAAGCCGGCGCCGAAGATCACGACGCCCCGCCCAACACCGCGCCGGGCAGCGACGCCTTCGGCAAGGAAGGCAACATCCTCCACGAGTACGGCCATATCCACGACATCGCCGAGGCCACCACCCTGCTCGACCCGGTGACGCGCAAGATCCTCAAGTCCGCGCTGGACGAGATGTGGCAGGCGGAGCTGCGCCTGCGTCAGGCCCTGCCCGAGCAGGCCCTGCCCTTCGAATACAAGGCGCTCGACTACATCAAGCAGGTGCAGCAGGCCGAGCGGATCTACCTCGCCCGCGCCGGCCTGGAGCTGCCGCAGCCGGACCTGTCGCGCCGCCTCAGCGGTGACCGTGCCGGCCTCGCCGACCGCAACGCCGCGCTACCGGCAGCGCAAAGCGGCGACAGCACGCTCACCACCCTGTATCACGCAGCCGCTACCGGCGGCATGGTCGATACCGCGGCACTGCAAGACTGGCTGCATGCACATGCCGACACCGCGCCCAATGCATTAAGCCTCATCGCCGCCGCGGACAAGCTGCAAGGCGATCCGTCGTGCCAGCCCTGCCGCAGCGAGTTGCAATCCCTGCTGTGGCCGCTGCTGCCAGCGCCGCCGACCGCCGTCACACCGCGCGGCACACCCGACACGGCAGGTGCCGCTTATCTCGATTCGTTATCCGCATCTCCTGCGCAGGGAGCGGCCAAGTGAGCGCCACGTCGCTGCCCATGCTCTGCGCCGTACTGCTCGCCCTGGGGGCTCTCGCCGGCACCTGGGCCAGCGCGCGCAACGGTGGCTGGCGGCGGCCGCGCACCTGGGCACAAGTCCCGCTCGCGGTGCTGCTCTATTGCGCACTGTTCCCGCCGGCACTGCACGGCCGTGGCGACGTGCTGCACCTCGTCACGCCGGGCGCGACACCGCAACAGTTGCACACCCTGCCCTTCGGTGAAATGCGCGCCGCCCTGCCCGGTGCACCGCAGGTGCAAAGTGCCGAGCGCGTTCCCGATCTCGCCACCGCCTTGCGCCTGCATCCGCAACTCCGCGAACTCGATGTGACCGGCACCGGCCTGCCACCACGCGACCAGTCCGTCGCCGCGAAGCTGAACCTGCGCTTCGACGCGGCGCCGCAGCAGGGCGTGGTCGAACTGCATGCGCCGACCACCATCCCGCTCGGCCAGCAATGGACCGCCGGTGGACATATCGCAACACAAGGTGCGCGCCTGGAACTGCACGACCCCGCCGGCGCGGTGGTGGACACCGCCCTGCCCGACGCGCAGGGCCGCTTCAGCGTTTCCGCCGCCGTGCGCGGCGAAGGCGCAGCGCGCTTCGAACTGCACATGGTCAAGGCCGGCCAGCCCGAGGAGATCACCTCGATCCCGATCCTGGTACGCGGTGGTACGAAGCTGTCGCTGCTGACGCTGGAGGGCGCACCGGGCGCCGAAGGCAAGTACTGGCAACGTTGGGCTGCCGATGCCGGCTTCGACCTCGGCGTCAGCACCGGCCTGACGCAGAACGTCGCCGTGCACCAGGGCCAGATTGAGCTGACGCCGGAGCGACTGGCCGCCGCCGATCTGCTGCTGATCGACGCCCGCACCTGGGAGCTGCTGCCGCCCGCGCAGAAGGCTGCCGTGCGCAGCGCCGTGGAACAGGGCCTGGGCCTGCTGCTGCGCGCCGACGTGCCGCCCGCAGACACCACCGCCGCCGACTGGACAGCATTCGGCTACAAGGTCGCTGCGGCAGCAGCCCCGCGCGACACACCCAATGATGTCGTCCTCGACCACAGCCTGGGCCTGCACGAACGCCAGACCTTCACCGAAGCGCCGGTTACCGTGGACGCGCCCGACGCCACGGCCCTGCTCACCGCCGACGACGGCGAAGTCCTCGCCTGGCAGCGCCCGCTCGGCCATGGCCGCGTCGGCCTGCTGCGCCTGGTGGACAGCTACCGCCTGCAACTGATCGGCGAGCCGGCGCGATACGGCACGCTATGGGCCAGCCTGCTTTCACCACTGGCGCGTCCGCACGCGCCACCGCCACCCGGTCCCGAACTGCCGCGACTGTCCTGGGCCGGCGAACGCGCCGTGCTGTGCGGACTGGGTGACGCCGCCGCCGTGCGCGCCCCCGGTGTCGCCGAACCGGTGGCGTTGAGCATCAATGCCGGACACTGCGCCGCCTACTGGCCGGCCCAGTCCGGCTGGCACATCCTGCAAAGCGCCGGCGCCAGCTGGCCCTTCTACATCCGCGCCGCCGACGATGGCGCCGCCCTGCGCGCCGCGCGTGACCGGCAGGCAACGCAATGGCTGGTCCAGATTCGCCCCGCCGAACTGCCGGCGGTCGCGCCGCACGCAGTCCCTCTGCCACGCTGGCCCTTCCTGCTCGCCTGGCTGCTAATGGCCCTGGCGGTGTGGTGGTCGGAACGCGGCAACTGGATCGTCACTCGCAGCCGACCCGTGCGCCCTTGACAGTCCCGGCGGCGCCTCTATAATTGAGTGCGTACTCAGTCATAGACATCCGCAGCGAGCCGGAAAACCAACCCCGAATGGCCAGACCCAGAAGCGAGGACAAGCGCAAGGCGATACTCGATGCGGCAGTCGCCGTATTCGCGCAACGCGGCGTCGGCGCCACGCCGACCTCGGCCATCTCCAAGGCGGCGGGTGTGGCGGAAGGAACCCTGTTCACCTACTTCGCCACCAAGGACGCGCTGGTGAACGAGCTTTACCGCGCGCTCAAGCTGGAAATGGCGGACGTCCTGCTCTCGACCTTCCCCAGGGCCGCGGACATCCGCGGCAAGTACCAGCACTTCTGGAACACCTACGTGCATTGGGGCGTGGCCAACGCGGACAAGCGCAAGGTGATGGCGCAGCTGCACGTACTGGAAAACATCACCGCGGAAAGCCGGGCCATCGGCTATGCCCCGTTCGCTGAAATCGAACGCATGGGCGTGGACAGCATCCGGCGCAAGCAGATCCGCGATTACCCGCATCCCTTCATCGCCGCCATGCTGGGCGCCATGGCGGAAACCACCATGGTCTTCATCGCCCAGGAGAGCCGCAAGCGCGCCTACTACTGCGCCGCCGGCTTCGAGCTGTTCTGGAAAGGCATTTCCCTCGAATGATTTTCCAGCCCCTTTTTTGCCTCATTAATGACTGAGTACTCACACATATGATCATTCAGGATTCATTGCCCCCGCTCTGCCGCAACCCGCGCCGGGAATCGACTCTATCGACCCTGCGGAAATCCGCATCATCGAACTGGACCGTCAACGACATCCCTTCCCAGGCCGGAACCCTCGCGGTGGTCACCGGCACCGGCGGACTCGGGTACGAAACCGCGCTGGCCCTGGCCGGCGCCGGCGCCGAAGTCGTCATTGCCGGCCGCAGCCAGGCCAAGGGCCAGGACGCCGTGCGCAGGATCGTCGAGCGCCATCCGCGTGCCGCGGTGCGCTTCAAGACCCTGGATCTCGCCAGCCTGGACTCGGTAGCGGAGTTCTCCGGCTGCCTCACCGCCGAAGACCGGCCCATCGACCTGCTGGTGAACAATGCCGGCGTCATGGCGACACCCCGGCGCCACACCACGGCCGACGGCTTCGAACTGCAGTTCGGCACCAACTACCTCGGCCACTTCGCCCTCACCGCGCGCTTGCTGCCTTTATTGCGCCGCAGCCGCGTGCCGCGCGTGGTGAACCTGGCCAGCCTGGTGCACCGCTGGGGCGTGATCGACTTCGACGACTTGCAGGGGCAGCATCGCTACCGCCCCAATGCCGCCTACGCCCAGTCCAAGCTGGCGATGCTGATGTTCGCCCTCGAATTGCAGCGCCGCAGCGACGCCGCCGGCTGGAACCTGCGTAGCAATGCCGCCCACCCCGGCTTCGCCCGCACCGAGTTGATTGCCAACGGACCCGGCACCGACAGCTTCGCCGTGAAACTCAGCCTGCTGCTGATGCCGCTAATGAGCCATTCCGCCGCCGACGGCGCCCTGCCCACCCTGTTCGCGGCCACCGCCGCCGATGCCACAGGCGCGGCCTACTATGGTCCCCGCAATAGGCTCGAACTCAAGGGGCCGCCGGGGACCGCCGTCATCGGCAGGCAGGCCCGGGACGTAGCGGTCGCCGCCCGCTTGTGGGAACGCTCCGGCGAACTGACCGGCGCACATTGGCCCAGCAGCAAGTAATCACAGAAGGAACCCGCTCATGAACATCCTCATCTTCGGCGCCACCGGCATGGTCGGCCAGGGCGTCCTGCGCGAATGCCTGCTCGATCCCGAGGTGCAATCCGTGGTCACCATCGGCCGCAGCGCCACCAGCAATCGCCATCCCAAGCTGCGCCAGATCGTGCACTCGGACCTGATGGAATACGCCTCGCTCGAAGCCGACCTGACCGGCTTCGACGCCTGCTTCTTCTGCCTCGGCGTCTCCTCCGCCGGCATGAAGGAGGACGCCTATACCCGCATCACCTACGGCTACACCCTGGCCGCGGCGGAAGTGCTGGCGCGTCTCAACCCGCAGATGACTTTCAACTATGTCACCGGCGCCGGTACCGACAGCAGCGAGCAGGGCCGCAGCATGTGGGCAAGGGTCAAGGGCCGCACCGAGAACGCCCTGCTGCGCCTGCCCTTCAAAGCCGCCTACATGTTCCGCCCCGGCGCCATCGAGCCCCTGCACGGCATCCGCTCCAAGACCCCGTCATACCAGTTCTTCTACAGCCTGCTCGGGCCGCTGCTGTCCCTGCTGCGCCGCGCCTTCCCTAATCTCGTCACCACCACCGAAGCCGTCGGCCGGGCCATGCTCGTCGTGGCCAAACGCGGCGCACCCAAGCCCATCCTGGAAAGCCGCGACATCGTCGCCCTGGCGGGGAGTTGAGGTCACAAAAGGAACGCCAGCACCGGTTCTTTCATAAATACAGGACAGCCAACCCTCATCCACTCAGATGAGGCTCACCCCCCGGCCGCGACGGCATAGTGGCACCATAACCACGCGCCACGCAGCCTGGAGGGGATGGATGGCCGCAAGATCGGACTTCGCACCGATTGTCGTCGCCTATGTGCTATGCATCGCCGCCGGCGCCGCCGTGCTGTTCGGCCTGCACCTGCCGCAGGCCTGGGACGCCTTCGCCGCCGACGTGGCCGCCACCCTGGTGATCTTCGCGTTCAGCCTGCGCTACCGCAATTCCAGTTTCTACGATGCCTACTGGAGCGTAATCCCGCCCCTGCTGGCGTTGTACTGGATGTGGCGCCACCCCGGCATCGAGCACAGCCTGCGCGCGCAACTGGTCATGGTCCTGGTATGGCTGTGGGCGATCCGCCTCACCACCAACTGGTCGGTGTACTGGGGCGGCCTGCATCACGAGGACTGGCGCTATCCCATCGTGCGCGCCCGCGCCGGCAAGGCGGCGGTGTGGGCCGACCTGTTCGGCATCCACCTGTTCCCCACCGTGCAGGTGTTCCTCGGCTGCCTGCCGGTCTACGCCGTGATGAGCCGCCCCGATGCGCCGCTGGGCTGGCTCGACGCGCTGGCCTTCGTCGTCACCCTCGGCGCCATCGCCATCGAGACCATCGCCGACCTGCAACTGCACGCCTTCATCGCCAGACGCCAGCCCGGCACCTTCATCACCAGCGGCCTGTGGGGCTGGTCGCGCCATCCCAACTACTTCGGCGAACTGAGCTTCTGGTGGGGCCTGATGCTGTTCGGCCTGGCGGTCGCGCCCGCGCAATGGTGGTGGATCGCGCCCGGCGCCCTGGCCATGAGCACCATGTTCCTGTTCGCCAGCATTCCCCTGATGGACACCCGCAGCGTCGAGCGGCGCCCCGCCTACCGCGAACACATGCGCAAGGTATCGGCCCTGCTGCCGCTGCCGCCGCGCAGTTAGGAGTTGACATGCACAAGCAATGGAACCGTTTCTTCGCCTTCGTGTTGCGCGACAGCCTGATCATCGCGCTGACGCTGGCGCTGTGGGCCTGGACCCTCAACCTGGGCAAGCCGCATGACCTGCTGTCGGTGGCGGTGCACCTGGCAACCGGACTGCTGACCGTGTTCGTCGGCTACCTGCTGCACGAGTGGGGACACCTGATCGGCGCCTGGATCGCCGGCGGCACCTTCGTCCTGCCCGCCACCGTGACCGAAACCCTGTTCCTGTTCCGCTTCGACAATGTGCGCAACAGCCGCGCCCAGTTCGTCTCCATGTCCCTCGGCGGCTTCGCCTCCAGCATCCTGGTGGTGGCCTTCCTGGCGCTGGTGCCGCCATGGGGCCTGCTCGCCACCTGGATTGCCCAGGCCCTCACCGCCGCCGGCGTGCTCGCCACCTTCATCATCGAGGTGCCCATGTTCATCGGCGTGGTGCGCGGCGGACCCATGCCCACGGGCACCGCCTTCGTCTCGCCGCCCGGCACCCCGGCGGACCGGGCTGGCGCGGGCGGCAGCAGCGTTATCTGAAAAGAGCTGTCATGCCGGGCGCGGCACCGCATCCGGGCCGGGAGGCGGCGCGGCATCCGGCACCTTCGCCTTGCCGTTCTGCGCCAGCTGGTCGCGCACGAACTTGATGTGCTGGCGCAGCACATAGATCTGGTTGGCGTAGGCGCCCGGCATCTTGGTGCCGATGATGCCTTTCTCGATCTCGCCCAGGCGCGCCACCAGCGCCTCCTTCTCCTCGTCCGACATCGGCTCCAGCACCGCGCGCTCCAGCGCCATCAGCTCGCCGTAGCGGCGATAAATGCGGTTGTTGATGCGCCAGCCATAGAGCGCCGGCACGATCCGCAGGCCCGGCACCAGCACCACGATGATCGGCACCAGTACCGCGATGGCGCGATCGAGCAGGCTGGCCAGCCAGAACGGCAGGAAGCGGTAGGCGAAGCTCTTGCCTGATTTGTAATAGCGGGCCGCATCGTCGCTGAGCGGGAACTCGTGATGCAGGGCCGAGGGAAACTCGCCCGCGCTCTGCAGCAGCGACGCCTTGCCGTTCACTTTCTGCGCCGCGTCGATCAGCAGGTCCGACAGCGCCGGGTGCAGGTCCGAGCGCGCCACCAGCTCCACCGTCGGCGCCAGCATGGCGATGGGCGCCGACGGCAGGTTGTCGCCCAGGTCGAATGAGCCGGGCGGCAGGGACAGCTTGCTCAGGTAGGGAAAGCGCCGCACGTAGGCGTCGGCCTGCGGAAAGTCGAACAAGCGCACCCCATCGGTATGCAGCATCTGGCGGATGCTGCCGGTCGAGGCCGAGTCGCCGGAGAGGAAGATGGCATCGACCTGGCGTGCGTCGAGCGCCTTCACCGCCGGCTCGCCCTCCAGGTCGAGCAGCTTGGTCGTTCCCTTCGCCTCGATGCCGTTGGCCTTGAGCATGGCCAGCGCCAGCGTACGGGTGCCGCTGCCCTCGGAACCGATGGCGATGCGCTTGCCCTCCAGTTCCGACAGCAGCGTCAGCGGCTTCGAGCTGCGGTAAAAAACCGTCAGCGGCTGGTAGAACACACCGCCCAGCGACACCAGGTCGCTGGTATCGCCATCGACGGTGAGGCCGCTCTGCACGAAGGCGACATCCACTCCCGAATCAGGATTGATCAGCTGCTCCAGGTTTTCCAGCGAACCCTTGGACGGCTTGATCACCAGCTTGATGCCACTGCTCGCCAGGATCTTGCGGTAGCTTTCCGCCACCATCTGGAAGCGGCTGCCGGCCGGCCCGGCACTGATGGTCAGGCTGCTCGGGGGCGCGGGGCGCACGAAATGCAGCGCCAGCAGGACCGCGGCCACGCTGAGCAGCAGCACCGGGCCCAGCGTGACAGCAAGATCGCGCCAGGAAATGCGCGGAATCGGCGGAATCTTGCGCAGCAGGCTCAGGCCCGGCAAGTCCATCCTGGGCTTGTTTTCGTTCGGTTCGGTCACTTCGGCATCGTTCCCTGAAGTCGTGAGGCAATCGTCGTGCGCTGGGCCGCCAGCTTGCCACCGGCCGCCCCTCGCTCACCTTACGATTATCACACAGTGAACCGCCCGCTCCACCGGCCTATCGGAGATCAGAATGGGGGGTGGAAATATGCCCCCGCCGCGAAACCCTTAAAATGGGCGCCTACCCCTGTTGAAACGCCCATGCAGATCGCACTCGCACCGATGGAAGGCCTGGTCGACGAGATCCTGCGCGACGTGCTGACCCGCGTCGGCGGCGTCGACTGGTGCGTCACCGAATTCGTGCGCGTCAACGACACCCTGCTGCCCCCGGCCTACTTCCACAAGCTCGCACCTGAACTGGCCGACGGCGCCCGCACTCGCGCCGGCACGCCGATGCGGGTGCAGCTGCTCGGCTCGGACCCCGCCTGCCTGGCCGACAACGCCGCCCTCGCCTGCACCCTCGGCGCCCCGGTGATCGACCTCAACTTCGGCTGCCCGGCCAAGACCGTCAACCGCTCGCGCGGCGGCGCCGTGCTGCTGAAGGAACCGCGCCTGCTGCACGCCATCGTGCGCGAAGTGCGCCGCACCGTGCCGGCGGAGATTCCGGTCACCGCCAAGATGCGCCTGGGCTTCGACCACACCGATGACGCGCTGGACTGCGCCCGCGCCCTGGCCGACGGCGGCGCCTCACAGATCGTGGTGCACGCCCGCACCAAGGCCGACGGCTACAAACCGCCGGCGCACTGGGAATGGGTGGCGCGCATCCAGGACGTGGTCGCCGTGCCGGTCTTTGCCAACGGCGAAATCTGGAGCCTGGACGACTGGCGCCGCTGCCGCGCCGTCAGCGGCGTCGACGACATCATGCTCGGCCGCGGCCTCATCGCCCGCCCCGACCTGGCCCTGCAGATCGCCGCCGCACGCGACGGGCATGAAGTGGCACCGATGAGCTGGGCCCAGATGGTGCCGCTGCTGCGGGACTTCTGGCGACAGGTGCTGATCAAGCTGCCGCCGCGCTTCGCGCCCGGCCGCCTCAAGCAATGGCTCAACTGGCTCGGCCGCAGCTACCCGGAAGCCGCCGCCCTGTTCGTCGCCGTGCGCCGTGAGAACGACTGCGCCAGGCTCGACGAACTGCTGCGCCTGCTGATCTCCGTGCCGGATGCGGACGCGCTACCGCAGCTTCTGGCGGCTTGAAGTTTTGGGGGCCTTCGCCACGGCTTTACCGGCCGCCGACGGCTTCACACGCATCGCCTTTTTCGCCACAGCTTTTTTCGCCGCGGCCTTCGTCGCCAGCGGCCAGGTCCGCTCCCGCGCCCACAGCAGCTTGGCCTCGCGCCGCAACTGCTTCAACGCATACTCCGCCACCGAAGCCGCCGAACGATCCGCGTAAACCTGCGCCGCCAGGATGCGCAGCGGCGGATTGGCCCGCGTGTATTTCGCCCCGGTGCCGCGCAGATGCAACTGGAACCGCGCCTCCGGATCCGGGCTGATGCCGACATACAGCTTGTCGCCCGCGCACTCCAGCAGATACAGCAGCCAGGGACGCTGCGCCTTGGGTTCACGCTTGGCGGACATGCAGAGGTTCGGCTTCCCGGATATTCCCGTGGCCGGAATGTTCCGGCCCTACGCCTATCTTAGAGCCTGCAACACCATCAATCGCGCCCGCATCGCAGGCACGGCGGCCTCATGGCCGCACTGACGCCACGCATCGGATCAACGCCGGGACCCGATCAGGACTTGGGCGCGGCCCTGCCAGGCAGCAGTTTCGCCAGCCTGCCGCCGAAACCGCCGGCCGCTTTCGGCACCACCGGTTTCGCCGGCTTCGCCGCGGCGCGCCGGACCGGAGCCTGCGCCACGAACAGCGGCGGCATCGGCTCGGTGCTCACGCTGAGCCCCAGCCGGGTCAGCACCTGGTGCGCCGGCAGCCAGCCCGCCATGCCGTCATGCCAGGCCAGATCGTCGGGCCGCACCTGCCCGGCCGAAGCCATGGCCGCGATCTGCGCCCAGGCAAAAGGCCCCATCTGCCGGCCATCGCGGCCCAGGTAAATCGTGTCGGACATGCTGTGCTCCCGGAATCTCCCGCCTCAAGCACAAGCATGAACCGTGCACAGCCTCCCACCGTTGCTGCCGCCGCGCCTCAGCGGCAGGACAGCGGCAGGTAGGCCTTGCGCACATCGTCGCTGACGCAACTCCAACCGGTGCCGGCCGAACTCACCGTCGGCGTCAGGCGGATGCTCTGCCCGATCAGCGGCTTCATCCCCAGCATGATGGTGATGACCCCGTTCGCATTCACCGTGATCAGACCCTGGTCGCCCTTCAAGGCCAGCGGCCCGCTCATGCCGAGATCGGCGTACTGCACCGGCTCGTTGCTGCTGACGTAGTGCTTGGTCACCGCCGCCTTGATCGGATCGGTTTGCTGGATCAGCGCCTGGATCTTCGCGCGCAAGGTGTAGTCCTGGTAGGCGGGAATGGCGATCGCCGCCAGGATCCCGCCGAAGAACACGAATATCACCGCGGCGATCGCCAGCACCACCAGCGCACCGCCGCCGCGCGGGCTTTTCCTGACCTGCTCGTAATCGAAGTGCGCGGGGTCATAGCTGTCCCGATCCAGCACCACGCTGCCCACCACCAGGTCATGCAGACCCTGCCGGCGCCGGGTGAAAAACACCACCAGCAGCAGCGGAAACAGATACGAAGTGATCAACAGCAGGATATATCGCACCGCGGCGAGCGGATAGCCGACAGGCTGGCCATCGCGGCCCACCACGATCATGCCCATCGCGCGCTTCCCCACCGTCGCCATGCCCCGGCCGCCCTGCATCAGGGTGAAATAGAGCACCTGGACCACCAGGGCGAGCAGCATGAATTTTCCGCTGTATCCCCCCAAAATGGCCGAGGCGTTGCCCCCAACGAGGGAGATCGCCACCGTGGCAAAACCCACGATCAAGCCATCGATGATGGACGCCAGCCAGCGCGTACCCAGACCAGCCGCCAGGTTTCTGTCCGTCGCGGCAGCAGCCGCAGCGCCCCCGGCCGTCGCATTCGTGCCCGCGCCCGGTGCGTTGCGCGATGGAATGACCACGCCTCCCGGCGAGATCGGTGGCACCGGCGGCGGCTGCGATCCGGGACCAATGCCCAATTGGGCCAACACCGTGGCCGCCGGCTCCCAGCCTTGCATCCCCTGGTGCCAGGCCATGTCTCCGTGCCGTACTTCTCCGGCCGCGGCCATCGCCGCAACCTGCACCTTGCTGTACGGCCCCAACTGCTGACCATCCCTGCCGATATAGATCGCATCCACCATGCGCCACTCCCCATCAGAATTCATTCGAACCGCCTGGCACGCTGCGCGTTCCATCACCAGCGATGGACCAATGCCCGGAGCCGCCCCCTTGATCTCCCATGCATCCCTTGAATAGTCCAGCTTAGCGGCTGCCGGGTACACGTCAACATGACGTCATCCTCGTCACCACGCCCGCCGGCCGAACACTACCGGCTGTCACCCGATCGGCGCGCCGCTCACAGCGTCGTAACATTTCCCGCGGGCAGGTATGTCACAATTCCTGACGGCCGATTCCGTCAAAGCGCGAGCGGCCCTGTTCGGCGGCATGGGTTTCCATGCACCGATTCCGGGAGAGGCAGGATGCCTGCGACAACCATCAAGCAAGAGCTGGAAGCCGGCGCGGAACTGATCGTCCGCTACGCCCTGCTGGACGGGGCGCAATGGCATTTCCAGAACGCCGAACTGCTCTCC
>JAQGNS010000237.1 GCA_028291705.1 Nevskia sp. | reverse complement strand
CCGCCGCGCCGGGCGATCTCCAGCGCAAAGGCGCGGCCGATGCCGCTGCCGGCACCGGTGACGACGGCGGCGGCCTGGTGCGAAACTTTTCTTCTGGACATGAGGGCGATGACGGGGCTCCGGATGCGGTCTGAAATGCCGTTGTTGACCGTTACATTGATTGATGTCAATGTAATCCGAACTAATGTTCGGATTCAATTCGGAATCGCCGATGCCTCGCAAACCGCAGCAGGCCCGCTCCAAGGCGACGGTCGAGTCGATCGTCGAAGCCGGCTTCATCTCGCTGTCCCGCCATGGCCTGGAGGGCACCACCACGCGGCATATCGCCGACATCGCCGGCATCGGCGTCGGCTCGCTCTACGAGTACTTCGACAACAAGGAAGCGGTCTACCGGGCCATGAACCAGCACATGGTCGACGAGATCGTGGCCATGATCCGGCAGTCGATGCCGGTGCTGGTGCGCAGCGACATCCGCGCCCTGGTGGTCGAGCTGCTGTCGCGCTTCCGCGACTTGCTGCACCGCGACGAGGACCGCTATCTGAAATACGCCAGCTACACCATGCATGCCGATCATCGCCGGCAACTGGCGCCGATCCAGAAGCTGCTGACCGAGCTGGCCCTGCAATACGTGATGCACCACCCGGAGCTGACGCGATTGCGCAATATGGCGACGATGAGCTACATCATCATCAACGGCGGCATCTTCACCATCATCCGCTACCTGGCCGAGCCCAGCCCGAGCATCCGCTTCGAGGACCTGGTGCAGGGGCTGGCCGACATGGCGGCGAGTTACGTCGAAGTGGAACTGGCGAAGCTGCCCGCTCAACAGGGCCGCTAAACGGTTTTGGCGGACAGGGCCTTCCCTGCCCGCCGCGCATCGCGTCCGCTGGCTGGCGGCGCCATCGCACCGCCAGCCCGTACCGGATTTACCTAGCCCTGACGCCGCCGGCGACGCAGCGCCGCCACACCGAGCGGCAACAGGGTGAACAGGCCGAAGGCACCGCCGCCACCTCCACCACCCGAACCACCGCTGGAAGAACTGCTGCCCGACGCGGCACCGCTCGACGAACTGCTGCTCGGCGCAGAGCCGCCCGACGACGAGCCGCCGCCGGAAGAACTGCTGGACGTGGTGCCACCCGAGGAACTGCTGCTGGAAGTTCCGCCGCCGGACGACGACACGCCGCCCGACGAACCGGCACCCGAGCTGCTGCCCGACGAACCACTGCTGGAAGATCGGCCGCCAGAAGAGCTGCTTGAAGAGCCGCTGCTGGAGGAGCCACTGCCGGAGGAAGAACTCCCCGAAGACGAGCTGCCCGAAGAACTGCCGCTGCCGCTCGACGAGGCACTGCCGGAAGACGAACCGCTGGAAGAGCCGCCGGAAGAACTGCTACCCGAGGAACTGCCACCGGATGAGCTGCCGCCCGACGAGCTGCTACCGGAGCCGCCCGAGCTGGAACTGCTGCCCGAACCGGTGCCGCAGGTATCGTTGCCGATCAGCGTGTAGCCGAAGCGCGTACTGGCCGCATCGACCGTCTCGCCCACCGCGATCTGCGTGCCGGCGCCGGCGATGCTGGGCGGCAGATCGATGAGGATGGCGGTGGTGCTCAGAATGGCCTGCAGTGTTTCGCCGGTGCTCAGCTTGAGCACGGACTTGTCCAGCACCAGGGTGATGGTGCCGTCGGCCTTGAAGCCGCTGGCCGCATCGAGCGAGCCCATGTCCTGATACAGGGTGAGCAGGCCGAGGACGCTGATCTTGACGCCGCCGAGGCTGCCGCGCTTGCCGTAGCGGAAGGTCGGCTTCAGCGAATCGGTGCTCATAGAGACGTAGTAGGCGGTGGTGTCGCCCGGCAGGGTGAAGAACACCGCCCAGCGGGTCAGCGGCGTCACCGTGGCCAGGGTATCCACCTTGAGCGTGAACACCAGCTTGCCCGGCATGTTCGCCGGCTCGGCGACGCTGGCCGTGAGCAGGTCCTGCCCCGGCAGGGGATCCGGCACCACCGGCAGCAGGCTGCCGACAATCGGCACCGGCAGCGGGATGCTGGAACTGCCGGCCGGCGAAGTGACCAGGGTCTTGCCCGGCACCGTGCAAGCCGTGGGCACGCCCGCCACCGTCACCGTCTGCGTCACCGGGGCGCTGACCGCGCCGCGCGCATTGCGTACCGTCAGGCTGGCGGTATAGACGCCAGGCGAGGCGTAGGCATGCGGCACGAAGGCCGGCACCAGCTGTTGCAGCGGCAGCGTGTCGTCGCCGAAATCGATGGTGTAGTACTCGATGGCTTCGCCGGCGGGATCGCTGGAAGTGCTTGCATCGAAGCTGACATTCAGCGGCGCCTTGCCGCTGCTGGCACCCGACTTGAGCCGCGCCACCGGCGGCCTCGGCGCGACGCAGTTCCCGGACGCGGCCGGCAGCGCGGCATTGACCGCGGCCAGGTCGATACTGCCGAAGCCGGTGGTGTAGTCCCAGCCGGTGGTGGCGATGTAGTCGCCATTGATGCCGGTGGTGACGTCATGGAAACCGGTGGCGGTGGAGAACAGGCCGCCGGTCGTGTCCAGCTTGTAATACGCCGGTGCGGCGAAGCCCAGGGTATTGCAGTGCGCGCTTTGCAGTCGCGCCCAGGCGCCGACAGCCAGCGGCGAGGACAGGCTGGTGCCGACCACGGCGTAATGGGTGCCGCCGACGATGGCGTCGGCCGAGGCGGCGATGGCGACCTCGGGCAGGTAGATACCCGCATCCATCGAGATATCCGGCACGCCGCGGCCGATGCCCGTACCGCCCAGCAGTTTGCTGACGAGGCTGATCGCCGGGAGCGAGCTCAGGTTGGCAGTCGGCACGATACCCTTCTGCCAGACCGGCGCAGCTTCCAGCACGCTGAAGCCGCCGCCGCCGGAAAGCCACGCACTCTCCGAGCTGTAGTTGAATTTCGCATCGGTGATCAGGGAAGTGCCGCCGACCGCAACAACATAAGGCGAAGAATCGGGATAGTTGGCCAGCAAGGGCACCCCGGCCAGCGGCAGGCCCAGCAGATTGATCGGCGAGCAGACGCCGCCATCGTCGCCGGTGGAGGCATGCCAGCTCAGGCCTTCCGCCGCCGCCTGCTTGAAGACCTGGTCGGAGGACGCGATGCTCGGCAGCAGCAGGCCGGTGGGCGCCAGCAGTTCGCAGCTGCCATAGGACATGTTGCCGGCGATGGCGTCGCCGCTGGTAGCGAAGTCGTTGTACTGGCTGATCAGGTCCGTGGTGCTTTCGGAGGCGTAGATGATCAGCTTCTTGACGTTGTGGGCGATGGCGGTGGAGGACTGCGTGTCGAGGTCCCATTCGTCGTCGCCGGCGCCGACCGGTGTCGGCACGCTGAACGGCGTCGTTTCACGGATTTCGACCGGTACATAGGGCAGGCCGTATTGCCGCTCCATCTGGCGCAGGTCGTCGACCACGCTGACGTTCTCGCTGCCGTAGGTGGAGATGGCGATGGTGGATTGCGAGCCGTCCGGCGAGGTGCCGGCGTCATAGGCGATGTCCCAGGCGGTGGGTGGGAACGCCGTGATGACCTGCCCTGCCGCGGCCGCCGCGGCGCTCGCCCCTTTCAGCATGCCCAGGGCGCGCGAGGCACCGGGGGTCAGCGGCGTCAGCACGGCACGCGCTTCCTGCTGCTCCAGGCTGGTCTTGAACTCGGCCATGTTGTTCGGACCCAGCACCGCCAGCACGAGGCCGCCGAGGCTGTCCGGTACCTGCAGGTCAGTGACGTTGG
>JAQGNS010000294.1 GCA_028291705.1 Nevskia sp. | reverse complement strand
AGCTTGTCCAGGTTCGCGGCGATGTAGGACTCGGTGTACTTGGAGCGGTTCATGTACGACTCGGGCGTGCCCGGATCGGCCAGGCCGAACATGTCCTGCAAGGTGCGCACGAAGGAGAAGTGGCTGTAGGCGTCCGAGTCGACGATGCCCTTGGGCGCGGACGCCTGGTTGTTGAGCACGGCGAAGATGGTGGGGCCGTCGCCCTTGTTGCCGTCGCTGTAGGCAGGCACGGCGGTGGTGATGCCCTCGCCCAGCGGCGCGCCGCTGGTGGCGCCGCCGCCGGCGTTCCAGCCGCAACAGGAGGAGCTGCCGAAGAACACCGAGCCTTCGTCGAAGATCAGCACGATGCCGACCTTGCGCGCGGGGTTCTTCCATACCGGCGAGGCCTGGATGGTGTCGACCAGGTACTTGGCGTAGTGGTCGCCGCGCTGGATGCCGCTGGCGAAGTAGGCGAGCTGGGTGCAGTCCGCCACTTCGGTGCCGGTGGTGTGGATGTCGTCGCACTGGTCGGGAACGATGTAGTTCAGCGCACCGATGTCGCCGGACTTGAGATCGTCTTCGAGCTGGTGCGTGTTCCAGCTGATGTTGTTGGCGGTGGCGTAGGCGGCTATGCCGTCGTCCCACTGGCCGCCGCCGACGCTGCGCGTCAGGTTGTGGAAGAAGTCCGGCCGGTTGCGCACTTCGTCCCAGTACATCGCCGGGTGGTGCTTGGTCCGGTAGAGGCTGCTGATGAACGGCTCCAGCTTGCCCGAGGCCTTGTTGGCGCCGGTGATGGCGGCGTTGCCGTTGCCGTCGACGCGCGGGTCCTGGCCCGGATCCATCGACTCGCTGTAGACGCGCGCACCCAGGCCGGCCTGGTACAGCGCGGTGAACATGTTGTGGCGGCCCTTCTGGTTGTGGTTGGCGGTGTCGGTGCAGGTGCCGCGCGGGTTGTAGACGTCGGTGGGCAGGTCGGCGGTGTCGCCGTCCGGCACGCAGTTCCAGCCGTCGTCGCCGGTGGTGCCCCAGGTGTCGGCGCTGGCGGTGGAGATGTAGTTCGGCTCGCTCGGATTGCCGGTGGAGAAGTAGTTGGCGGCGCGGTTGCCGTCGACGTGCAGGTACTTGTAGAAGTTGGCGTTGAGCGGGCTGTCGATGGTGGCGTTGCTGTGGTTCTCGAAGATCACCACGAACAGGTGGTCGTAGCGGGGGATGTCCTCGGGCTTGTACGCGGCCGCCTGCGCGTCCTGGATGGTCTTCACCGGGTCGACCGCCATGGCGCTGACGTAGCCGCGCTCCAGCATGGTCGCGGCCAGGGCCTGGCGATTCTGCAGGGCGTTTTCCTCGAACAGCAGGGCGTTGCGCGCATTGGCGTCGCTGACCGCGGAGACGTCGGCGGCGACCTGGTCGGCGGTGACGCTGACGTCGGTGGGCAGCGCCGGGCTGTTGTTCAGGCTCAGGCGCAGGGCGATGGCCTGGCGCGCGTCGGCATAGGAGAGCTTGCCGGTTGTTTCCATCGAGCGCAGCACTTCGCTCGACAGGGCGCTGACCAGCACTTGGCCGTTGGCCGCCTGCACCTGGTCCGGCGCCGCGCGCAGGATCATGTCGCGGGCCGCGCCGGATGTGGTGCCGACGATCGCCGTCAGCGGCATGCCCTGCGTGTACTTGAGGGTGAAGGAGCCGTCCGAACCGGTGGTGGTGGTTTCCTCGTTGGTGTCGCAGAAGCCGTTGTCGTTGAGGTCCACGCAAACCTTGGCCCCGGCATAGGCGACGCCCTGCGCCGTCCACACTGCGGAATCACCGGTGGTGCTCTTGGCGTAGTCGACGCCGGCCTTGCTGGAATTGGCAACGCCGGTCGGATACTGCACCGACGCGCCGACCACCTTGCCGCTGACCGTTGCTGAATTGCCGCCGCTGCTCCCGCCACTACTGCTACCGTTATCGGTGCCGCCGCTGCCGCCGCAGGCCGCGAGGCTGGCGCAGGCGATGGCAATGAGAGTACGGGCCCAGGGATCGCGCAGTGCGCTGCGCTGTTGAACTGATTTATTGGCGGTCATGACAGGAAGGCAGGTTGACGATCTGACAGCGTAGTCAACTTTCATTGCAGACCCATGTCAGATTCGCTCCGGAGACGCCTGGCGGCCGCTCAGAATTTCTGCACCAGCGCCACCACGATCTCCACCAGGATCAGCACGATGATGGCCAGCTCCATCAGCTCGCCGCGGCGGCCGGCGGCTTCGTTGTAGAGGGCGGTATAGGTGTCGCGCATGATGGCCAGCTTGCGGTCCACTGCCGCACCGATCTTCGGCACGCGGAACTGCTCCAGCGCGGCGGCGTAGATGCGGGCCAGGTAGACATCCTCGGTGACCTGCAGGGCGTTGTCCGCCTTCTCGGTCAGCTCGGTCACCTCCGCCACCAGGGTGTAGAAGCGGCGCGCCAGGTCGGCGAAGCGGCGTGGCGCGTACCAGTGGCTGGCGCGTTGCGCCTGCTCCACCAGGTCGTACATGCGGGGCAGCTCGTCGTCCAGCAGCTCGTCGTAGTAGCGCTGCTCCAGCAACTGGGCGTTGGCCACTTCCAGCACGTCGGCCACATCGGAGTCACCGCGCGGCTCGACGATGAAGGCGCGATCCCAGGTCAGCACCACCAAGTCGTCTTCGTAATAGGAGAAGCGCTGGCGCAGCAGCTCGCGCCGGGCGCCTTCCGACAGCGGCCGCCGCTCGCCGGAGAGCAGGGGCACGAGGTCCAGGCGCTGCTCCAGATCCGCCATCTTCAGCGGCTCGCTCCACTGCTGCACGATGGCCAGCAGGTAGTCTTCCTGTACGCGGCTTGCATAGGGCCGGTCGAAAGCCGAGACCAGGGGCAGGCGCACGCGCTGCAGCAGTGTTTCCCAGATGGCGGCGTCGATGGATTGCGCGGCGGCGTTGCACAGCCGCGTGTAGGAAGCCCAGTCGTGATCCGCCACCGGGATGCGCAGGGCCAATGCCACCACGCCGAAGTCGTACAGCCGCGCCGTGGCCACGGCATTTACGCCCAGCCCCTCCATGTGCAGCGGCACCGCGTCCAGCGGCAGCAGCACCGGCGGCACGTCGAACGCCACCGCCTTGGCCGGGGTGGCGCTGAGCTGGCTGCGGCTGCTGGCCCCGCCTTGGCGCTGCGCCCACAGGCCTTCGGCCCGCGCCAGGTCGATGGCGTAGGCGATGTCGAACAGGCGCAGGGCGACGATGGCGCCGCTCTTCACTTCGGGAGCCAGGGTGGTCACGGCTGCGTGCTTCCGGCCTTATTGCAGGGACTGCGCGTCATCGGCCTCGTCCAGCATGTCGTACAGCCTGCGCACGCATTCGCCGCAGATATTGGCCTCGGGCCCGCGGAACAGGCTGCGCAGTTCCTGCGGCCCCTTGCCGCAGAACGAACAGGTGAACTCTTGTTCCTGCTCCTCGGTCATG
>JAQGNS010000290.1 GCA_028291705.1 Nevskia sp. | reverse complement strand
CGCCACCTCAGCTTCACCAAGGCGGCGGACGAGCTGCACCTGACGCAGTCGGCGGTCAGCCGCCAGATCCAGGCGCTGGAGCAGCACCTGGGGCAACCGCTGTTCCAGCGGCGCCATCGCGCCCTGCTGCTGACCGAGGCGGGGCAGCTGCTGCAGCAGACCGCCACCACCATGCTCAACGACCTGAGCGAGACCCTGGAGCGCATCTCGCCGGAGCGCTCGCATATGGTCACCGTCACCACCACGGTCAGCTTCGCTTCGCTGTGGCTGGTGCCGCGCCTGCCGTCCTTCCGCCAGGCCTGGCCGGGTGTGGACGTGCGCATCTCGGCCAACAGCTCGGTAGTCGACCTGACCCGCGGCCGCATCGACGTGGCGATCCGCTACTGCCCACCCGAGCGCGCGCCGGCCAAGGCGCCGCGCCTGTTCGGTGAGGACATCCTGCCGATGTGCAGCCCTGAGTTGCTGAAGGACCCGGGCCGGCCGCTCAACGAGCCCGCCGACCTGCGCCACCACGTGCTGCTGCACTTCGACGACACCCCGCCGCGCCAGGCCATTCTCGACTGGGAAACCTGGCTCGAAGCGATGGGCCTGCCTCACCTGGAACCGGCGGGCGTGTTGCGCTTCAGCCATTACGATCAGGTGATCAACGCCGCCGTCGAAGGGCACGGCGTGGCACTGGGCCGCTTGCCGCTGATGGAGCGGCAGCTGCGGCGCGGCCAACTGGTCGCGCCGTTCGAGGAGGCACGCTATCTCGGCCGCCGGCCACGTTCCTCGCGTGCCTACTACGTGGTGATGGAAGCCACTGCGGCGCTGCGTCCGGAAGTACAGCACTTTGCGGTCTGGCTGCAAAGCGAAGCCGGAGCGGGCGCACCGGGTCCGGCCTAGGGCCGCTTGTTAACATGAGGTGCCGCGCCGGCACTGGCGCCGTGCCCACTATCGCAGGGAGTCCGTCTTGAAAGGTCGCCGTTTCCAGAGTTGCGATGCCTGCGTCGATGCCATCCTGGAAAAGCTCGGCAAGCGCATCGTGCTGGGCACGCCGCTGGGCATCGGCAAGCCCAATGCCTTGCTCAACGCGCTATACCGGCGCGCCAAGGCCGATCCCTCGATCCAGCTCGACTTGGTCACGGCGCTATGCCTGAACCCGCCGCTTGGCAAGTCGGAACTGGAAGAGCGTTTCCTCAAGCCGGTGCGCGAGCGCGTCTGGCCCGGCTATCCGCGGCTGGAATACGTCGATGACCTGGTGGCCCGCCGCCTGCCGGCCAATGTGCGGGTGATCGAGTTCTACATGCAGTCCGGCTCGCAACTGCATAACCCCGACTCGCAGCAGAACTACATCAGCAGCAACTACACCCACGTCGCGCGCGACATGATCGGCCGCGGCGTCAACCTGCTGCTGCAATCGGTCTCGCTGCGCGATGACGAGGGCCGGCGCCGCCTGAGCCTGTCGAGCAACCCGGATGTGACCCTGCAGCTGCAACCGATGCTGCTGGAGCTGGACCGCCCCTGGCTGGCCTGCGCCCAGGTCAACCGCGAGATGCCCTGGCTCGGCAACCGCGCCGAGGTGGGCGAGGACTTCTTCGACTTCATCGTCGATGATCCGGCGCTGGATCACGCCCCCTTCGCGGTGCCGCACGAGCCGGTCGCCGCCGCCGACTGGGCCATCGGCTTCCGCGCCAGCAGCCTGGTGCGCGATGGCGGCACCCTCCAGGTCGGCATCGGCGCCCTCGGCGACGCCGCCTGCCACGCGCTGCGTCTGCGCGAGCGCGATAACGCGGGCTATGCGGAAGTGCTCGATGCGCTCGGCGCCGATGCGCAGGCCGAAGCCATGGGCGGGCGCGGCCGGTTCGAGCAGGGCTTGTATATCGCCAGCGAGCTGATCTCCAATCCGCTGTTCACCCTGTTCGAGGACGGCATCGTGCGCCGCCATGTGCATGAAGATGCGGAGGTGCAGCGGCGCGTCAACGAGGGCAGCGCCAGCGCGGCGGAGCAGGCCGGCGGCACCGTGCTGCAGGGCGCCTTCTTCCTTGGCCCCGCCGACTTCTACCGGCGTCTGCGCGAGTTGCCCGAAGACCGGCGCGCATTGATCGACATGACCAGCGTCGCCGAGGTCAACCGCATCTACACCCATTACCGCCTGGAGCGCCTGCAGCGCCGTCATCCGCGCTTCATCAACATCACCATGAAGGTGACGCTGCTCGGCGCGGCGATCTCCGATCAGGTCCGCGACGGCCAGGTGGTGTCCGGTGTCGGCGGCCAGTTCGATTTCGTCTCGATGGCGCACCAGCTGCCGGAAGGGCGCTCGATCCTGCTGCTGCGCGCCACCCGCGGCGCCGGCAAGAAGCTGGAGTCGAACGTGGTGTGGGAATTCCCCCACGCCACCGTGCCGCGCCACATGCGCGACGTCTACGTCACCGAGTACGGCGTCGCCGACCTGCGCGGCCGCACCGACAGCGAATGCATCAAGGCCCTGCTGGCCATCGCCGACAGCCGCTTCCAGGACAGCCTGATGCGCCAGGCGCAGCGCGCCGGCAAGCTGGAGCAGGACTACCGTATTCCAGAGGCGCAGCGCGCCAACCTGCCGCAACACATCGCCCGGACGCTGGCGCCGCACCAGCAGTCCGGCCGCCTGCCGACCCTGCCCTTCGGCTGCGACCTGAACGAGGCCGAACTGGCCCTCGCCGGGCGGCTGAAGAAATTGCAGGGCGCGGGGCAGAGCTGGAGCGGCAGGCTGCAACTGCTGCGCGCACTGGCGGCGCCGGCTGCCGCATCGCAAGCGGAGGTCGCGGCAGCCTTGCAGCATCTGCAACTTGGGCGACCGGCTGGTGGGCGGGAGATGCTGCTGGCGCGGCTGGTGCGGGCGGCCTATCGCTTGTAGCGGGACCATCCGGTCCGTGCGAGGCAATGGGTGCGGGAGGGGGCGCAGACGCTGGCTTTTTGTCCGAAGTGCAGCGCAGCGGCGGCCACAGGCCGCCCTACAAAAGCTATCGTGAACAGCCCGGGAAGCGCGAAGCGCTACCCGGGATGGCTAGTGCGCAGCCGCCGTCGGCGCGGTTGAAACCGCCGGTGCCGGCGGGGCGCAGTTCGGCTCAAGCATGGTGTTCTTCTTCAGCGGATCGATCTGGCCGAACTGCGCCGCGTCGGCCTTGCCCAGCAGCAGCGGCGGCACGTAGTTGCCGCGCAGCTTCAGCGTCACGTTGGTGGTGAAGGCGTGGTCGCCGATGCAGAAGCTCATCGCCACCACCGGTTGATGCAGGGTGCCGCCGTCGCGGTCGTGCACGTGCTGGTCCTTCAGCACCGGCAGCGCCAGGTTGACGGTCTTGCCGGGCACGACTTCGCCGTTGTCGATGGTGAAGTGCACATAGGTACCGCCTTCACCGCTGGCGTACTTGATGTCCTGCACCAGCAGCACGGTCGAATCACCGCCGCCGACCAGCTGTGCCTGCACTTCGATCGAGGGCGAACCGGTTACCAGGGCGTGCTCAAGGCGGCCATACACATGCGTCAGCGGCACCGGTTTGGCCGGTCCGGCGGTGGATGTCTGCGCCTGCGCGCCAAAGGCGCAGAGCGCGCCGGCAAGCACGGCCAGCGGCAAGCGGCCTGTTCTGATTCCCATCCCGGTCAATCCCCTTTCTCCCTGGAAATCGCACGATAGCCGATATCCTTGCGGAAGTGGGCGCCCTCCCAGTGGATCCCCGCGAGTGCCTTGTACGCTTCGGCCTGCGCCGCGCCGACCGTGTCGCCGAGGCCGCAGACGCAGAGCACGCGGCCGCCGCTGGTCAGCACCTGACCATCGTGCAGGGTGGTGCCGGCGTGGAACACCTTGGCCTTGTCGCCCAAGGTCTTTTCCAGCCCGCTGATCGGATCGTTCTTGCGGATGGTGCCGGGGTAGCCGCCCGCGGCCATCACCACGCCCAGCGCCGCCTGTGGATTCCAGCGCGGCGGCGCGGTATTGGGGTCGCCCGCTACTGCCGCTTCGAGCAGGTCCAGCAGGTCCGAATCCAGGCGCATCAGGATCGGCTGGGTCTCCGGATCGCCCAGGCGTGCATTGAATTCCACCACGCTGGGGCTGCCGTCCGGCGCGATCATCAGGCCGGCGTAGAGGAAGCCGGTGAAGGGACGGCCTTCCGCCGCCATCGCGCGCAGCGTCGGCTCGATCACTTCGGCACGCGCCCGCGCATCCACCTCCGGCGTCACCACCGGGGCTGGCGAGTAGGCGCCCATGCCGCCGGTATTGGGGCCTTCGTCGTGATCGAAGACGCGCTTGTGGTCCTGCGCCGAGGCCAGGGGCACGTAGTGGGTGCCGGCGGCGACGACGATGTAGCTCGCTTCTTCGCCCACCAGGAAGTCCTCGATCACCACGCGGGCACCGGCCTGGCCCATGCTGCCGGTCAGCATGTGATTGATGGCGTCCTGCGCTTCTTCCACGGTGGTCGCCACCACCACGCCCTTGCCCGCGGCCAGGCCGTCGGCCTTGACCACGATCGGCGCGCCGCGCTGTGCCACGTAGGCCAGCGCCGGTTCGGCTTCGGTGAAGACGCGATACTGCGCCGAGGGGATCTGGTGGCGCGCCAGGAAATCCTTGGTGAAGGCCTTGCTCGCCTCGAGCTGCGCCGCCGCCTGGGTCGGGCCGAATACGCGCAGCCCGGCGGCGTTGAACGCATCCACCACGCCCGCCGCCAGCGGGCCTTCGGGGCCGACCACGGTGAAGTCCACGCTCTCGGCCTGCGCCAGCTTGAGCAGGCCCGGCACGTCCTCCGCGGCGACATCGACGTTGCGGCAGCGCGGCTCGGTGGCGGTGCCGGCATTGCCCGGCGCCACCAGCACTTCGCTGACGCGGGACGATTGCGCCAGCTTCCAGGCCAGGGCGTGTTCGCGGCCGCCGCCGCCGATGACGAGAACTTTCACTGCGGCAACTCCGTGATGACCGGGGGTGATGACCGGACGTAATGGCCGGGCTGCCGCGGATGGCAGCCCGCCGGTTCAGCTTTTTACTTGTAGGCCTTCATCGACTTCTCGATCTCGACGCGCGCGGCGGCGGCATCGCGCCAGCCGGCGATCTTCACCCACTTGCCGCTTTCGAGATCCTTGTAGTGTTCGTAGAAATGCTTGATCTCGTTCTGCAGGCGCTGCGGCACGTCGGACAGATCCTTCATGTCCTCGTAGTACTTGTTCGACACCTTGTCGGTCGGCACGGCCAGGATCTTGGCGTCCTCGCCCTTCTCGTCGGTGGTGTCGAGCACCGCCACGGCGCGGCACTTGATGACGCAGCCGGCGATGATCGGGTGCGGCGTCAGCACCAGCACGTCGACCGGATCGCCGTCGTCGTACAGGGTGTGCGGCACATAGCCGTAGTTGGCGGGGTAGCTCATCGCCACGTTCATGAAGCGGTCGACCATCAGCAGGCCGGAGTCCTTGTCGACTTCGTACTTCACCGGCGGGCCATAGGCCGCGATCTCGATGACGACGTTGAATTCCAGCGGTGCCTTGTCGCCGGCGCCCAGCGCTTCAAAACCCATTGCGTGTTCCTTCAGGTGGTGTGCGTTTTATAACGAAGAGTTTGAAATCAGATCTTGAACTCGCGCGCGGTCTTCCTCGGCACCGGCACGTTCTTCAGGGTGACATAAGACGGCAGACCGTTGCGATAGGGCGGGTAGTCCTCGCCCTGGATCAGCGGCGACAGGTATTCGCGGCAGGCCTCGGTGATATGGAAACCGTCGGCGCTGATGAACTCGCGCGGCATCTTCTTTTCCACGTTGGCCACCTGATCCAGCGGCGCTTCGCCGACGCTCCACTTATAGGGGGAGGAGGCCTCGCGCACGATGGTCACCATCACGCCCGATTTGCCGGCCACGGCCAGCTCCACCGCCGCCTTGCCCACGGCATAGGCCTGCTCCACGTCGGTCTTCGAGGCGATGTGGCGCGCTGCGCGCTGCAGGTAGTCGGACACCGCCCAGTGATACTTGTACTTGAGCTTGTCCTGCACCAGTTGCGCCAGCATCGGCGCCAGGCCGCCCAGCTGCGGGTGACCGAACACATCCTTGCTGCCGGCCGCGGAGATGAACTGCCCATCGGCGTTCTGCAGACCCTCGCTGGCCACCAGCGCGCAGTAGCCGTACTTCTTCACCGATTCCTCGACGCGGGCCAGGAAGGCCGCTTGGTCGAACCTGATCTCGGGGAACAGGATGATCTGCGGCGCTTCGCCTTCCTTCTCCGCGGCGAGCCCGCCGGCGGCGGCGATCCAGCCGGCGTGACGGCCCATCACCTCCATGATGAACACCTTGGTGGAACTCTTGGCCATCGAGGCGACGTCGTAGCCGGCTTCGCGGATCGACACGGCCACGTATTTCGCCACCGAGCCGAAGCCGGGGCAGCAGTCGGTGATCGGCAGGTCGTTGTCCACCGTCTTGGGCACGTGGATGGCCTGGATCGGGTAGCCCATCCTGGTGCCGAGCTGGCTGATCTTGAGGCAGGTGTCGGCCGAATCGCCGCCGCCGTTGTAGAAGAAATAGCCGATGTCGTGGGCCTTGAACACTTCGATCAGGCGCTCGTATTCGGCCTGGTTCTTGTCGAAACCCTTCAGCTTGTAGCGGCAGGAGCCGAAAGCGCCGGACGGCGTGTGGCGCAGGTCGGCAATGGCCGCGGGCGACTCCTGCGAGGTGTCGATCAGATCCTCGGTCAGCGCGCCGATAATGCCGTTGCGGCCGGCGTAGACCGTGCCGATCTTGTCGTGGAATTTGCGGGCGGTCTCGATAACGCCGGCCGCGGAGGCATTGATGACAGCGGTCACCCCACCGGACTGGGCATAAAAGGCGTTACGTGGCATCGCTCGGGGGTTCCTGCGCGGCGCAAGCGGCCGCTTGTTTGCTGTGATCGAACCCTCATTATAACCAGTGGCAAGGCCATCGCCGCCGGATTGCGCGTTGACGGGGTGCGCGGCGAACGGGTACCGTTACGCAAATATTAGGTTTCACGATTGCGAGCGTCGGCGCCCGCCCGGCCGTTCCGCTGAGTTTTTTTCCACGCTGGTTCCAAAACCTGGGGCTGCATCATCTATGAGAATCGTTCTGCTGGGCGCGCCCGGCTCCGGTAAAGGCACGCAAGGCGAAAAGCTGGCCGCGCATTTCGGTATCCCCAAGATTTCCACGGGCGATGCCCTGCGCGCCGCCGTGGCCGCGGGCACCGACCTGGGCAAGAAGGCCAAGGCCGCCATGGACGCCGGCAAGCTGGTGGCCAACGAGATCGTCATCGGCATCGTCGAAGAGCGTCTGGAACAGCCCGACGCCAAACCCGGCTTCGTCCTCGACGGCTTCCCCCGCAACACCGCGCAGGCGCAGGTGCTGGACAAGCTGCTCGAAGGCCATGGCCAGCACCCCATCGACAAGGCGGTGCACCTGGCCGTCGACGACGAGGAAATCATTCACCGCTTGCATGATCGCGCCGTGAAGGAAGGCCGTCACGACGATCAGCCGGACGTGATCCGTCACCGCATCGAGGTCTACAACGACGAGACCCACCCCCTGCTCGATTATTACGAAGGGCAGGGCAAGCTGGTCACGCTGAAGGGCGTGGGCACGGTCGACGAAATCTTCCAGGGCATCCTGAAGATCGTCGCCTGAGAGGTAGCGACTGCGTAGGTCGGGTCAAGCGTAGCGGACCCGACTGTCGTAATTCCCGGGTAGCGCTACGCGCTTCCCGGGTTGCGACCGACCAGTTACAACATTCCCAGCAACGCATCCCCGGCCACTTCGCGGCGCCAGCCGCGCAGCAGCGGCACATCGGCCGCGGTGCCGTGGCGCAATACCGCTTCCACGTCGCTGCGCGGCCCCAGCAGCGAAGGCGGCACGCCCAGGGTCTCGCCCAGCCCACGCAGCCGTTCCAGCAACTGCTTCAGCTTGCCCTTCTGCGCGTCGTCGAGCAGGGCCTCCTCCAGCGCCAGCGGCGCGCCCTCACCGGCAGCACCGGCGATGACCTCCAGCAATGCGGCGGCGTGGCGCTCCAGCGTCTTCGGCTGCAGCACATGCAGCCCTTCGAGCTGTTCGCGACTGGTTGGCCGCCGCTCCGCCAGGCGGTACAGGGGGTCGTCGTCGAGGATCCACTTGCGCGGGCGATTGCGCTCCTGCGCCACCCGCTCGCGCCAGGCCGCCAGCGCCGCCGCCGCGCGCTGCGCCGGCGGCGGCAGGCGGGCCAGGCCTTTGAGGCGGCGCCAGGCGGCCTCCGGGGGATTACGGTAGCGCGCCGGATCGCCCAGGCGCAGGCAGTCTTCCTGCAGCCACTGCAAGCGGCCGCGGCTCACCAGCTCCTCGAGCAGGCGCGGGTAGATCTCGCCGAGGTAGCGCACATCGTCCGCGGCATAAGCCAGCTCCGCCGCATTCAGCGGGCGCCGCGACCAGTCGGTGCGGGTCAGGCTCTTGTCCAGCTTCACCCCGAGCAGCTTTTCCACCAGCGCGGCGTAGCCGAGCTGGTCGCCGTAGCCGAGCAGGGCCGCGGCCACCTGGGAGTCGAACAGCGGTTGCGGCGTGCGGCCTTCCAGCTGCGCGAAGATTTCCAGGTCCTGCGAGGCGGCATGGAACACCTTGGCCACGTCGCTGGCGTGCAATAGGTCGAGCAGCGACCGCAGCGCCTCGCCCGGCAGCGCCACCGCGTCGATGCAGATGTTGTCGACGCCGTCGCCGATCTGCACCAGGCACAGCTTCGGATAATAGGTGTCCTCGCGCAGGAACTCGGTATCCAGCGCCAGCCACGGCGCCTTGCGCCAGTTGTCGCAGGCGCCGGCGAGCTGATCGGCGGTGACCAGCAGCGGGGTGGGATGACTCGTCAAGGTTCTTTCCACTGGTTCTGTGAACGGCGTCCGCCCCTTATGGGCATGCTTGGGCGGGTCGATGAACCGCTAGAATACCAATCCTGCTGCTCCGCCCAAGAATTTCCGATGCTGCCCCAAGCGTTCTGGACCACTCTGCGCATTCTCGTCTTCCGTGCCGGTCCGGAAGACATGCCCTATGACCCGGGCAACCGTCTCGGCGCGCCCTTCATCGCCTTCGCCGTGCTGGTCAACGCCGCGCTGGCGGCCGTGGCCGGAGAGATGGCGGTGCTGATGAAGGCGATGGACACGCCGCCGGCGCTGTGGGCCGACATCGTGCTCGGCGCGGTCAGCGTCGCGGCCATGGGCCTGTTCACCCGCGTGGCCTTGCGCGCGCGCCAGCTCGAGAGCCGTTTCCAGCAGACCTACAACGCCCTGCTCGGCACCAGTTCGATCCTCGCCCTGGCCATGGTGCTGCCGATCCGGCAGCTGTTGCCGTTCCTGCCCATCGCCCAGGACCTGAGCAAGAAGATCACCGCCAACCCGGACCTGGTCAACGACCCGAACGTAATGTCCGTCCTGCCGGGCTGGACCATGCTGTTCTCGCTGATGATCCCCGTGCTGCTGGGCTGGCAGTTCGCCGTCACCGCCTTCATCTACCGCCGCGCCGCCAACACCAAGGGCGCCGGCGGCATCTTCATCGCCCTGCTGTGCCTGCTCACGGTGATGAGCTTCAAGGACATCTTCACCCTGCTGCTGCGCTGAGCGCCGCCCGGAAAAAAACAGCATGCGCCTGCACATCCTCGGCATCTGCGGCACCTTCATGGCCGGCATCGCGGCGCTGGCGCGCGAAGCCGGGCACAGCGTCACCGGCTCCGATGCCAACGCCTGGCCGCCGATGTCGACCCAGCTCGAGGCCCTCGGCATCACCGTCATGCCCGGCTACGATCCGGCGCACCTGCAGCCCGCACCGGACGTGGTGGTGGTGGGCAACGTCATCACCCGCGGCAACCCGGCCATCGAATACGTGCTGAACCAGGGCCTGCCCTACATCTCCGGTCCGCAGTGGCTGGCCGAGAACGTGCTGCACGGCCGCCATGTGCTGGCCGTGGCCGGCACCCACGGCAAGACCACCACCACCAGCATGCTGGCCTGGCTGCTGGAGCACGCCGGGCTGGAGCCGGGCTTCCTGGTCGGCGGCGTGCCGGTGAATTTCGGCGTCTCGGCACGGCTCGGCAAGGGCCGTCACTTCGTCATCGAGGCCGACGAATACGACACCGCCTTCTTCGACAAGCGCAGCAAGTTCGTGCACTACGGCCCGCGCACCGCCATCCTCAACAACCTCGAATACGACCACGCCGACATCTTTCCGGACCTGGCCGCGATCGAACGCCAGTTCCACCATCTTGTCCGCACCGTGCCGGGCGAGGGCCTGCTGGTGGTCAACGGCGCCGACGCCAACCTGAAGCGCGTGCTCGAGATGGGCTGCTGGAGCGGCGTCGAATATTTTGACGACGCGCGGGGCTGGACCGCGCAGCGGCAGGGCCAGGGTTTCGAGGTATCCCTGCGCGGCACCGCCCAGGGCCAGGCGCTGACGCCCATGGCCGGCGCCCATAACCGCTCCAACGCCGTGGCGGCCATCGCCGCCGCCGTACACGCCGGCGTGCCGCCGCAGGCCGCCCTGCGCGGGCTGGAAAGCTTCCGCGGCATCAAGCGCCGGCTCGAATTGCGCGGCGAAGTGCGCGGCGTGCAGGTCTACGACGACTTCGCCCACCATCCCACCGCCATCGCCGTGACCATCGCCGCCCTGCGCGAGCAGCTTGGCGATGGCGGCGGCCGCATCCTCGCCGTGCTGGAGCCGCGCTCCAACACCATGCGCCTGGGCGGCCATGCCGAGACCCTGGCGGACAGCCTGCGCGATGCCGCGCTCAGCTTCGTCTACGCCCGGCCGGACCTGAAGTGGGACGCGCAGGGCGCCCTCGGCTCGCTCGGCGAGCGCCTGCGCGTGCACGCCCAGCTCGATGCCCTGGTTGCCGACGCCGCGGCGCAGGCGCGGCCGGGCGACCGCCTGCTGGTGATGAGCAACGGCGATTTCGGCGGCGTGCACCAGAAACTGCTGGACGCGCTGGGTGGTTGAAATCGCCGTTTTCGGTGCTTTCAGTGATTTTCTTTCCAAATCAAATACTTGATCTGTAAAGATTTATTAAGCTGTCACCAAGCCGCAATCTGTTCTTCTTACGATCCCCTTACGTTTTGCAAAACCTGCGTGCTCGTCCGCTAGAGACGGCGCGCGCCTATTGGGAGATCGTCATGATGAAGAACATCCGGCCGCTGCTGGCCGCGCCTGCCGTCCTGCTGCTCGCCGCCTGCGCCGGCATGGGCACTGAAATTCCGTCCTGGGGTCCGGACCTCGTGGCCGTCACCGTCTCGAACAAGCTGATCACCTTCAACCACGGCAATCCCGGCACGCTCGACAGCAGCGTCGCCATTTCCGGCCTCAAGTCCGGCGAGAACGTGGTCGGCATCGACTACCGCCCGTCCGACGGCAAGCTCTACGGTCTCGGCAGCAGCGGCGAGCTGTACCAGCTCGACGTGCGCAGCGGCGCGGCCACCCCCAAGGCGGCCCTGCACGGCGCCGCCGGCGACACCTACACGGCGCTCAACGGCAGCGCCTACGGCCTCAGCTTCAACCCGGTCGACGGCCAGCTGCGCGTGATCTCCGATGCCGGCCAGAACCTCAGCATCGATCTCGACAGCGGCACCGTGCGCAGCGACACCAGCGTCGACAGCAGCAAGGTCAACGTCGTCGCCGCCGCCTACACCACCCAGCCCAACGGCCCGTTCCAGACCACCCTCTACGCGCTCAACAGCAAGAGCGGCGAAATTGCCTCCTCGCTGGCGCCGCAAAGCGGCAAGCTGCTCGCCGTCGGCGCCCTCGGCGCGGACATCGGCAAGCCGGCCGGCTTCGACATCAGCGGCAACGAGTCCACCGGCGTCGCCTACGCCGCCACCGTCGCGCCGGACGCCACCGTTTCCAAGCTCTACCTGGTCAAGCTCAGCGCCGGTTCGGTGAAGAGCCTCGGCACCATCGGCGGCAAGGAAAAGGTCAGCGGCCTGGCGATTCGTCCGGGCCTCGAGGGTTGAGTTGAAGGATTAGACGGGTCTGACGTCCTGTCACGCCCCCCGGCCATCCCTGGCTGGGACTGTTGAAACAGGCGGGGTCGGTCGCAAGACCGGCCCCTCTTGCGTTTAGCGGCGCGTGTCCATTTCGCCCAGTTCCAGTATTCTGCGGCGCACGCTTACTTCCGCCGCCGAAATGACCCACCAGCCTCCCGCCGCCAGCCTTCCCTCCGTTGCCGAACTGCAGCCGCGCCTGGCGCAGGCGCTCGAACTGGCCAAGCGCAACGGCGCCAGCGCCGCCGAGGCCCACCTCGGCGCCAGCCGCGGGCTTTCGGTCAATGTGCGCATGGGCGAGGTCGAGTCGGTGCAGTTCCAGCGCGACCGCGACCTGTCGGTAACGGTGTACTTCGGCCAGCGCACCGGCTCGGCCAGCACCACCGACCTGAGTGAAGCCGCGCTGGCGCGCACCATCGAAGCCGCCTGCGCCATCGCCAAGGCTGGCGGCGAAGACCCCTGCATGGGCCTGGCCGATGCCGAGCTGATGGCCAAGGATTTCCCGGACCTCGACCTGAGTCACCCCTGGGACCTCGCCGCCGAAACCGCCATCGAGATGGCGCGCGAGGCCGAAGCCGCCGCCTTTGCCGCCGACAAGCGCGTCACCCAGTCGGAAGGCGCCAGCGTCGACACGCGCCACTCGCTGCACCTCTACGCCAATACCCACGGCTTCTTCGGCCAGCGCGACGCTACCGACCACAGCATGGGCGTCGCCGCCATCGCCGTGCAGGGCGAAGCCATGCAGCTTGGCCACTGGTACACCACTTCGCGCCGTGCTTCCGATCTGGATGCCGGGGCGGCCGTCGGCCGCAAGGCCGGCGAGCGCGCAGCAGCGCGCCTCGGCGCGCGCGGCATCGCCACCCGCACCGCGCCGATACTGTTCCCGGCGGAAGTGGCGCGCGGCCTGTTCGGCCATTTCATCGGCGCCATCTCCGGCGGCGCCCTGCATCGCCGCGCCTCGTTCCTGATCAACAAGCTGGGCGAGCCGGTATTCGCCTCGCGCGTCAACGCGCGCCAGCTGCCTTTCATCCCGCGCGCCGCCGGCAGCAGCGCCTACGATCAGGAAGGCGTCGCCACGCGCGAGCGCACCCTGCTCGATAAAGGCGTGCTCGGCGGCTACCTGCTCGGCAGCTACAGCGCGCGCAAGATGGACATGACCAGCACCGGCAACGCCGGCGGCATCTTCAACCTGGTGATCGATTCCACCTTCGCCGGCGGCCTCGAAGCCCTGGCGCGCGAGATGGGCGAGGGCCTCATCGTCACCGACCTGATGGGCCAGGGCGTCAACAACGTCACCGGCGATTACTCGCGCGGCGCCTCCGGCTTCTGGGTGGAGAACGGCGCCATCGCCTTCCCGGTGCAGGAAGTGACCATCGCCGGCAACCTCACCACCATCTTCCAGGGCATCCAGGCCATCGGCGACGACGTCGATACGCGCGGCGGCGTGCGCTGCGGTTCAGTGCTGGTCGAGTCGATGATGATCGCGGGGGAAGCCGGTTGAGGAAGATCCCGATCTTCAAGGTCGACGCTTTCACCGACAAACTCTTCGGCGGCAATCCCGCAGCGGTCTGCCCGCTCGAAGAGTGGTTGCCGGATGCAACGCTGCAGTCCATCGCCGCCGAAAACAATCTTTCCGAAACCGCCTTCTTCGTGCCGTCCGCCGAGTTCGGCGCGGACTATCACCTGCGCTGGTTCACACCCACGGTGGAAGTCTCCCTGTGCGGCCACGCCACGCTCGCCAGCGGCCACGTGCTGCTCAACACTCTGGGCCTGCGCGGCAACCGCGTCGTGTTCAGCACCCAATCCGGTCTGCTCACCGTGGAGCGGGACGGCGAAGACCTGTGCGTGGACCTGCCGGCCCTGCCGCCGCAGCCCTTGAAAGATGTGCCGAAGGACTTGAGCGCCGGCCTGGGCTTGAAACCGCAAGCCTGGCTCAGCAGCGGCCACAACTACCTCGCCGTGCTGGCCGAAGCCGGCGCTGTGGCCGCGCTGGTGCCGGATATGGCCGCGTTGACCCGCCTCACCGGCAAGGGCCTCATCGTCACCGCGCCGGGCGGCGAGTACGGCGTCGATTTCGTCTCGCGTTACTTCACGCCCGCGCGCGGCATTGCGGAGGATCCGGTGACGGGCGGTGCGCATTGCGTGTTGGTGCCGTACTGGGCCGAGCGGCTGAAGAAGACCGTCATGGAAGCGTTGCAGGTTTCCGCGCGGCGCGGGCGTTTGAAGACCGAGTTGCTGGGGGAGCGGGTGCGGTTGGGTGGGCGGGTAGTGCCCTACCTGCGTGGCGAGATTGCCATTCCCTGAGTGGTACTGTGTAGTCTATTTTCCTGCGAAGCGGCGATGTCCGGCTAAGACAAGGGGCGCTTTCTCCAGGAGCAGCACCACC
>JAQGNS010000242.1 GCA_028291705.1 Nevskia sp. | reverse complement strand
CCTGGCACAGCAGGCGCCAGTCGCCGAGGAAATCGGAATGGTCGGTGACCGCGGCGAAGTCCAGCGGCCGGTCGAGCTGGATCTGGCGGCCCGCCGTGTACGGATCGGTCTCCCCCGCCGGCAGGCTTTCCTGCTCACCCTGGGCGAAACGGTAGGCCTCGCGCGGCCCGTTGAGACCGTTGAAGAAATAGGCGTCGATCGAATACAGGGTGTGCACGTGCATGTCACCGAAGTACACGTTCTTGTGCGTGGCGTCGGCGCCCTCGCAAGTCGTTGCGGTATCGCCGCCGCCCGAAGAAGAGCTACTGGAAGAGCTGCCGCCGGACGAGCCGCCGCTACCACCGCTTCCCTGTACTACCGGCGCGCTGCTGCTGCCGCAGGCGACCAGCGCAAGACTCAGCGCCAGGGCGCCAAAGCGGATCAACACGATGCTTTTGTTCATGGAATCTCGCTCTCGTCCGTCACCCGCCGCGTGACGCTGACGGCGGAGGGGTCATCGACCACGCGATAGCGGCCGCGCAGGGCAGCCAGCGCGAGCCGCAGTGCTTCCTGTTTCTCCGACTCCGCATAATCCGTTGCGACCCGCGACCGAACCTCCACCAGCGCCAGGGGACGCCCCGGTTCGATCCGCTCGATGCGCACCCAGTGCGCGCCCAGGGCCGAGGCCATGGGACCATGCCAGCCGTCGGCCGGCAGTTGCGTCACGCCCTGCGCGAAAGCCAAGCCGAATTCGGAAACAATTTGGGTCGCGCTCACCGCCACGCGGTGGGCGCCGTTGGGAAATGGATCGCCGAGCCCGGCAAAACCTTCCGGATTGACGCGAAGCCTCGCACCCAGGGCCAGGGCATCGGCCTCGAGTTGTACACCGTGGGCGCCGCGGCTCAGATAGACCTGCTCGAAGGTGTAACGCGCCGGCGCCTGGTAACGCTCGGCATGCTGTTCCAGGTAGGCCTGCAAGGCAGCATCGCTGGGCGCCTGCGGCGGATGCTCGGCGAGCAGGGCCTCACGCGCGCGCCGCTGCAATTCGCGGCGCACGATCAGGTCGTCCAGCGCATAACCGCGGCGCAGGCCTTCGCGAAAGAGCAATTCGTCGTCGAGCCAGCGATCCATTTCGTGCCTGGCTTCCAGCGCCTGATGCTGCTCAGGGGTGATGGCGATCACGGTGGAAGATGCACTATCTTCCGTCATAGGCATGCGTGCGTGCGCCAGTTTCAGGGTCAGCGCGGTGCCGGCCAGGAAGGAGGCAATGCAATAGCCAGCGATGCGAAGGTTCATCGGCTTGCACTCCATCTCAAAGGCGGTAGAGGAAATCGGGGCCGACCTGCTCGCGTCCGTCGTCGAAGCCGATCTCGTCCATGATCAGGGCATTGGTCTTCTGGTTCAGCGCCAGGATCAGTTCCTTGTGCTGCTCCGGATCGGCGGCGAGGTTGACGATCTCGTCCGGATCGGTCTGCGTGTCATACAGCTCCAGCTGGTTGTGCTTGAGCAGCGTGTCCCAGTCTTTTGGAATGTGATGCTCCTTCGGCTTGAAGTAGCGGGCGAACTTGTAGCGGCCGTCATGCACGCCGCGGAACAGGCCAGGATGATCCAGGCGCGGGCCGATATGGCCCTCGGCCAGGTTCGCCTTGAACACCGCCCACCAGGTCGCATCCTCATGCGCGGCCATCACATGCCGCGCGGCGTCCGGGTCGATGTACAGCGTGGTGTTGTAGTCGTAGAGGTGGCCGCGCCGGTCGCGCTCGGTGCGGGCGTTCGCATCCGCCACCGCGGCCGACAGGTCCACGCCTTTCAGCGCCGGATATTTCTCCGCGCGCTGCTGTTCGCTCACGCCGGCGAAGGACAGCAGGGTCGGCACCAGGTCGATGGCGCCGGCCAGAGCCTGGGTGGCGGCGCCGGCTTTCGCGTCGGGATGGCGCACGATGAAGGGAACGCGCACGTTCTCCTTGTACATGGTCGGGCCTTTCTGGCGCAGGCCATGCGCCCCGAGCATCTCGCCGTGGTCGGCGGTGTAAACCACGATGGTGTTGTCGTCCAGGCCGAGCTGTTCCAGGGTGCGCAGCACGGTGAGGGCATGCGCGTCGACGTCGCGGATGCAGTTGTAGTAGTAGCTCTGGTAATGGCGCCAGCGCGGCTCGTCCTTCGGATCGATTCGGCCGAACAGCATGTTGCAGAACTCGAGGTACGAGCGGTGCGCCCAGGGCTTGGTCGACAGGTCGTCGGCGTAATAGCTGCGCGGCAGCGGCAGGTCCCACTGTTTGGTGTAGACGCCCTCGAACGGCGGCGGCGCCAGCGGCGACAGGTAATCCGGATCCAGGCGGGTGCGCGACTGCTGATGGTCGGCGTCGTCGAAGAACACGATGTCGTGCGGATTGACGAAATTCACCGCCAGCAGCCACGGCTGCTCCAGCGCATTGCCGCGGTCGTGCAGCCACTGGCAAGCGGCGCTGGCGACCTCGCCGTCGAGCTTGAAGCCGGACCAGGTGGCGCCGTCGGCGATGCCGTTGTCGCTGTAATCGGAAAAGCCGTAGGGCTCCAGCGCCATGCGCGCGCCATGGAAAGGACCATAGCGCACATTGCCGCCGGCGGGCACGTCGGACAGATGCCACTTGCCCTTGTAGGCGGTGTAGTAGCCCTGCTCACGCATCAGGTGGCCCAGCGTGGGCACTTTGTTCAACGCAGGGTAAGGCGGCGCGCCGACGTTGGAAGTGACGCCGGTGAACTGCGTATGCTGCCCCGTGTACAGGTTGGAGCGCGACGGCGAGCAGGGCGTCGTATGCACATTGAAGTTGCTGAACGCGGTGCCGCGCTCCATCAGCAGTTCGTGGGCGTTCAGGCCGAGGCCGCCGGGGAGATCGGGCCAGCCACGTTCCTGGTCGGACATGATCAGCAGGATATTGGGCCGCTTGCGCTTCACCACGGCCGGTGCCTGCGGCGCGGACGGCGCCG
>JAQGNS010000170.1 GCA_028291705.1 Nevskia sp. | reverse complement strand
ACCCGCGCCGACAGGATGCCGAGGTCGTAGCCGACGTTGAGCACGATCAGCTCGACCAGGCCGCGCGTGTTCATCAGGGCGCCCAGGGTGAAGGCCTCGCGCCAGGCGGATCCGGTCAGGCGCGCAGCCAGCAGGGTGCCGCCCAGCTTGCCGGCCACCGCCACCGCGATGATCAGCCCGCACAGCAGCCAGTCCTGCGCGCCTTGCAGCAGGCCGAGCTGGGTGCGCAGCCCGGTGAGGGCGAAGAACAGCGGCAGCAGGCCGACCGCGCTGAAGCCGTTGAGGCGCTCGCGCAGCGGCGCGCGGAAGGCCGCGCCCGCCGGCATGGCGGTACCGGCCAGGAAGGCGCCGAACAGGGCGTGGATGCCGACCGCCTCGGTGAAGGCGCTGCACGCCAGCAGCAGCACCAGGGCCAGTGCCAGCCCGGACGTGCCGCTGCGGTCGGCCGCCAGCGTGGCGCCGAAGAGCCGTTGCAGCAGCGGCTTGACCAGCAGATGCAGCCCCAGCACGAACAACAGCGCCAGCGCCGTGCTCAACCCGGCCGCGGCCAGGCCGTTGGCATGGGCCAGCGCCACCACCACGGCCAGCAGGCACCAGGCGCTGGCATCGCCGATGGCGGCGCAGGCCAGAGCCAACCGCCCCACCGGCGTGTGCACCATGCGGCGTTCCTCCAGGATGCGCGCCAGCACCGGGAAGGCGGTGATGCTCATGGCGATGCCGATGAACAGGCCGAAGGCGGGGAACGGCACCCCTGGCGGCGCCAGCAGGGGATAGGCCGCCAGCGCCAGGCCCATGCCGAGCAGGAACGGCAGCACCATGCTGGCGTGGCTGATCAGCAGGGCGCTGCGCGCCTGCCGCCGCAGTTCCCCCAGGTCCACCTCCAGCCCCACCGCGAACATGAACAGCAGCACGCCGATCTGGCTCAGCAACTGCAGCGGCGCCAGCGCCGCCGGCGGGAACAGGAAGGCCAGGGCCTGCGGCCACAGCACGCCCAGCAGGGACGGCCCGAGCAGGATGCCGGCGAAGATCTCGCCAATCACCGCCGGCTGGCCGATGCGCCGGAACAGCCGCCCGAGCAGGCGCGCCGCGACGATGACCACGATCATCTGCAGCAGCAACAGCGTCAGCGGCTGGTGCAGCCGCCCGGCAAGGTCCGCAGCCGGCATAGCTGTGGCCGGCGGCAAGCCGCCAACCCCGGCGGACGCCGGGTACAGCGCCTGCCCCCACCCCGCCAGCCCGGCGATGGCCAGTACCGAGGCCAGCAGGGCAAGGGCATAGAGGGGAACGAATTTGCGCATGGCGGGCGGAAAAGCGGGCGGCGGACAGGCCGCAAACGGTGTCATGCGGCGCCGGCGGGGTCAACGCCGGCAGCACCGGCCTGTCATCCGGCGGGGCCGCCGCCATGCTAGGCTGAAAAGGTCTTTCGGTATGCCGAAAGCGGGGATTCACCCAACTTAAACAAGTCTTCAGGAGAACCGCGATGAAAGGGATATTACTCGCCGTCGTTGTCGCCGCCTGCGCCGCCGCCCCGGTCTACGCCGCCGACGCGCCTGCCGCCAAGCCGCTGACCACGCAGCAGCAGAAGATGAAGGACTGCAACGCCGACGCCAAGACCAAAGCGCTCAAGGGTGACGACCGCAAGGCCTTCATGAAGACCTGCCTGAGCAAGGATGGCGGCGCATCGATGGCCGCGGCCGCGCCGGCCGCCGCTGCTCCGCTTTCGCCCAAGGCGACGCAGCAGCAGAAGATGAAGGACTGCAACGCCGAGGCGACCTCCAAGACCCTCAAGGGCGCCGACCGCAAGACCTTCATGAGCACCTGCCTCAAGGGCTGAAGCGGGCTTGCCCCGGGGCCCGGATGGGCTGCCGGGAGCGCCCGTATAATCCCTGGCCTGCGGTGCTTTTGCACCGCAGGCTTTTTACTGTCGGGGCGCGTCTGAATCGCCGCCTTTGGCATAGTTTCTGCTTCAATTCGGTGCACTTCCGGTCAACCGGTAGGCACTAATTCATAAACATCCCCTCGCAGGAGACATCACCCATGTCGGGTAAAGAAGTTCTCAAAACCATTTCGGAAAAGAGCGTGAAGTTCGTCGACTTCCGCTTTTGCGATACGCGCGGCAAGGAACAGCACGTCACGGTGCCTTCGCACACCGTCGATGAAACCCTGTTCACCGAAGGCAAGATGTTCGACGGCTCCTCGATCGCCGGCTGGAAGGGCATCAACGAATCCGACATGATCCTGATGCCCGACGCCAGCACCGCCTTCATCGATCCGTTCTTCGAAGAACCGACCCTGGTCCTGACCTGCGACGTCATCGAGCCCTCCAGCATGCAGGGCTACGGCCGCGACCCGCGCTCGCTGGCGCATCGCGCCGAGGCCTACCTGAAGAGCACCGGCATCGCCGATACCGCCTTCTTCGGCCCGGAAAACGAATTCTTCATCTTCGACTCGGTCCGTTACGGCGCCGACATGTCGGGCTGCTTCGTCAGCATCGACTCCGAAGAAGCGGCCTGGAACAGCGGCAAGGAATATTCCGAAGGCAACACCGGCCATCGTCCGGGCGTGAAGGGCGGCTACTTCCCGGTGCCGCCGGTCGACGCGCTGCAGGACATCCGCTCCGCCATGTGCGAGACGCTGGAAGCGGTCGGCATGGTGGTCGAAGTGCACCACCACGAAGTCGCCACCGCCGGCCAGTGCGAAATCGGCGTCAAGTTCGGCACCCTGATCAAGAAGGCCGACGAAGTCCTCAAGCTGAAGTACGTGGTGCAGAACGTCGCCCACAGCTTCGGCAAGACCGCCACCTTCATGCCCAAGCCGATCGTCGGCGACAACGGCAGCGGCATGCACGTCCACCAGTCCCTGGCCAAGGACGGCAAGAACCTGTTCACCGGCGACGGCTACGGCGGCCTCTCCGAGACCGCGCTGTACTACATCGGCGGCATCCTCAAGCACGCCAAGACCATCAATGCCTTCACCAACCCGGGCACCAACAGCTACAAGCGCCTGGTGCCGGGCTTCGAAGCGCCGGTGATGCTGGCCTACTCGGCCCGCAACCGCTCCGCCTCGATCCGCATCCCCTTCGTCAGCAACCCGAAGGGCCGCCGCATCGAAGTGCGCTTCCCGGACTCGACCGCCAATCCGTACCTCGCCTTCGCGGCGATGCTGATGGCCGGCATCGACGGCATCCAGAACAAGATCCATCCGGGCGAAGCGTCCGACAAGGATCTCTATCACCTGCCGCCGGAAGAGGACAAGAAGATCCCGCGCGTCTGCCACAGCCTCGACATGGCGCTGGAGCACCTCGACCAGAACCGCGGCTTCCTCACCGCCGGCGGCGTCTTCACCGACGACGTGATCGACGCCTACATCGAGCTGAAGATGCAGGAAGTCACGCGCTTCCGCATGACCACGCACCCGATCGAGTTCGACATGTATTACTCCCTGTAACAAGGGTTTAGCGCTTCGCAAAAAGGCCCCCATCAGGGGGCCTTTTTTGTTTGGGCCGCCGTGGCCCCGGCGGGCGAATGCAGCGCCCCGGGCTTCAGGTTTACAGCATGGCCGGCCGCGCGGTATTTTCGGCTCATGCGCAACCTCCTGATCCTGCCCCTGGCCTGCTTCAGCCTCGCCGCCGCGGCCGGCGACGTTTACCGCTGGGTCGACAGCAGCGGCGTCGTGCATTACACCGACAAGCCGCAGACGCCGACCGACAAGCCGGCCGCCCTGCCGCACCTGCAGACCTATGCCCCGAGCACCCCGCCCACCGGCTTCGCCCCCGCACGGGGCGCCGCGCCGGCACAGGCGCCGGCGGCGCTCATCAGCATCGCCTCGCCGGCTCCGGACGAAACCATCCGCGACGCCGAAGGCAACCTCAGCGTCACCGTCGACGCCGATCTGCAGCCCGGCCAGGGCCTGATCTTCTACCTCGACGGCAGCGCCGCCAACGAGCAGCCGACGCCTTCCACCGCTTTCCTGTATACCGGGGTGGAACGGGGCGAACACACCGTCTCCGCCGCCCTGGTCGGCGACAACGGCCAGGAGCTGGGGCGCAGCGAGGCCGTGACCATCCACATGAAGCCTCCGGCGGCCAGGCGCTAGGCGCCGGAATTCTGCCGCATCGTTCCCCGGCGTGCGTCTCGCCGGACGCCTCCCCATTCTGGCGCGCATCTTGCGAGCTGCCTTATATGAAATTCTCCGTATTGAACCGGGGCCAGCCTGCCGCCATTCTCGACGGGCTGACCACTGCTGTCATCACACTCGATCATGCGCTGCGCATCACCTAT
>JAQGNS010000147.1 GCA_028291705.1 Nevskia sp. | reverse complement strand
GCGTGCGCAGTGAAATGGCCGGCCGCATACTCGAACGCAACGGTTTTACCCATGTCGCGCATCTAAGTGGGGGAATCGATGCCTGGTCACAGGCCATCGACCCCGCCATTCCGCGTTATTGAGGGGGATGGCCGGCTGCTGGCCGGCCTGCCGAAAGACGCTTATTTCAACAGTCCGGTCACGGATGACCGGTCGCTTGTACAAGGATGTACATCACGAGGGATTCATGCGCCGACTCATTTTGGGGGCTTTGTCGTTTTCGCTTCCGGCCGTGGCCGGAGCCAATGGCCTGCTCGACGCCTATCACCAGGCCCAGCAGCAGGACCAGACCTTTCAGGCCGCCGAGCACCAGCGCGATGCCAGCATCGAGGCCAAGCCGCAGGCCTGGTCGGTGCTGCTGCCGCAGGTCACCGGCCAGGGCGCGATTGAACGCGATCGCGAGCATGTGCTGTCGAGCACCAGCAGCACGCTCAACAGCACCGGCAGCGTGCCGCAGAAAGACGTGCAGTGGTTCGGCACGCGCAGCTACTCGCTGGCCCTCAATCAGGTCATCTTCGACTGGTCGGCGTTCCAGACCGTGGCCCAGTCCGACAAGGAAGTGGCGGAAGCCCAGGCCACCTACCGCTCGGCCGAGCAGAGCCTGATCTCGCGCACCGCAGCCGCTTATTTCGCGGTGCTGAGCGCGCAGGATACGCTGCGCGCCGACCTCGATGCACAGACCTCGTTCAAGCAGCAACTGGAACAGGCGCAGAAGAAATTCGACGTCGGCCTGGCCGCCATCACCGATGTGCGCAATGCCCAGGCCTCGTACGACACCAGCACCGCCCTGGTCATCGCCGACCGCACCGCCATGGATAACGCCAAGCGCGCGCTGGGCCTGATCGTTGGCCAGCCGGTCGACGCTATTGCCGACCTGCAGCAGGACATTCCGCTGGTGGCGCCGAATCCGGCCATTCCGGCCGAATGGAGCAAGTCCTCAAGCGAAGACAACCCGGATCTGATGACCGCCTTCTATGCCGCCGAAGTGGCGCGCAAGCAGGTCGCCATCTATCGCGGCAAGTACCTGCCGACGGTCGGCGCCACAGGCGGCCTGAGCCGCAACATCTCGCGCTCCAGTTTCGGCAGCGACACGCTGGATGACTCCGTCGCGCTGACCCTGACCTGGAACATCTTCCAGGGCGGCCTGGTCACTTCGCAGGTGCGGCAGGCGGTCGCTACCTATCAGCAGACCCAGGCGCAGTACGAGTTGCAGCGCCGCACGGTGGACCAGAACACCCGCAACGACTACGAGGGCGTGGTCAGCGGCATCGCCAGCGTCAAGGCCAACAAGCAGGCGGTCATTTCCAACCAGACCAGCCTGGAAGCGACGCAGGTGGGATTGAAGGTCGGCACCCGCACCGAGATCGACGTGCTGACCGCGCGGCAGGCCCTGGCCGCCGCGCAGAAGAGCTACTACCAGTCGCGCTACAACTATCTCAACAGCCTGATCGCGTTGAAGCAGGACGCGGGCCGGTTGGGCGAAAACGACCTGGCCGAGATCGATCGCCTGGTGGCCGACACGGCCACGCCGTCGCCGCCGATTTCGGCGGGCGAAGCGACCATCCCCGATACCATGCCGACGGCGCCGATCAAGCCGCCGACGCCCTGAAAGCGATAGCCCGGCCAGCGCAGCGGCCGGCTGTAACAGCGTCTCCCCAGCCCTGAGCTAAACTCCGGCAGGCCGATATAGACGGCTGCCGGGGGGAGAAAGGCTCATGGCGATGATGGGGCGCAT
The DNA here is from genome assembly GCA_028291705.1 of Nevskia sp. GTDB lineage: Bacteria > Pseudomonadota > Gammaproteobacteria > Nevskiales > Nevskiaceae > Nevskia. Next base: position 5,581 of record JAQGNS010000147.1, on the reverse strand, counting down.
CCTGTTGCTGTCGAGCCTGCTGGTGCTGGCGCCGGCCCATGCCGCGGCGCAGCCGCAAGCCAATCTGCACGCGCTCGGCGCGGTGCCGCATTTCGCCCTCGATGGCGCGGCCGTGGCCAGGGCCGTGACGACGGCAGGGCAAGGCAAGAGCCGCCCGGTGCAGTTCGCGGTGACGATGGACCTGCCGCTGACGCTGTCCGACGGGCGCTGGGAGACGCTCGACGCCAATACCTCGTCCTGGCGGCTGCGCGTCGGTTCGGCGGGAGCGCAGTCGCTGGGCTTCGAGTTCTCCAGGTTCCGCATGCCCGCCGGCGGTGCGCTGCTGATCTACGACGCCCAGGGCCAGCTGGTGCAGGGCCCTTATACCACCGCCAACCAGACACCCGAAGGCCGGCTGTGGACCGCTATCGTGCCCGGCGCCGAGGCGGTCATCGAGGCGCGGGTGCCGACGGGCGCGCGCGACGCGTTGCAGCTCGAGCTGGCCCGGGTCGGCCACGGCTTCCGCAATTTCGCCGCGGCGGCAGCGGGCGTCGCGGAGCCCAGAGCCATTCCGGGCGGCGGCACGGCGGCGGCCTGCGAGGTCAACATCGCCTGCCCGGCCGGCAACGACTGGGGCAACGAGGCGCGCGCGGTGGCGACTTATACCGTGGGCAACAAGTTCATCTGCACCGGGCAACTGGTCGACGACGTGCCCGGGGACAACACGCCGTTCTTCCTCACCGCCAATCATTGCGAAGTCGGCCAGACGCTGACCACTCCGGCCTCCTCGGTGGTGGTGTACTGGAACTACCAGGCCGGCAGCTGCAGCGGCGGCGACGGACCGATCAACCACACGCAGAGCGGCGCCAAGCTGATCGCCGGAGATTCCGGCGCGGATTTCACCCTGATCCAGCTCAACCAGACCCCGAACCCGGCTTACAACGTCTGGTACGCCGGCTGGGATGTGACCGGCACCCCGGCCACCTCCGGCGCGGACATCCACCAGCCCGGCGGCGACGTGAAGAAGATCAGCCTGTTCAGCCAGCCCACCAGCAAGGTCACCGCGCAACTGCAAGACACCTTGCGCACGGTGCAGGCCTGGGATGTGGTGTGGTCACTCGGCATCACCGAGGACGGCTCGTCCGGTTCGGGGCTCTACAACAGCAACCACCATCTGATCGGCGTGCTGTCCGGCGGCTCTTCGTCCTGCGCCAGCCCGGGCGGTGACGATGTGTTCGGCCGGCTCGACGTCGCGTGGACCGCGCAGGCTGCTGCCAGCGGCCAGCTCAAGACGCACCTGGACCCGAACAATACCGGTGCGCAATGCATCGCCGGGCGCAATCCAGGCGACGCCCCGGCGTCCACCAATTGCAGCGTTGTCGGCGGAAGCGCCACCGCGCAGGGCAATGGTAGCGAGGGCGGTGGTGGTGGTGGCGCCTGGCCGCTGTCATTGAGCCTGCTGCTGGCGCCGCTGGCGGCACTGCGGCGCAGGCGTCGTAAGGACTGAATATCGCGCCGGACCTGCTGGCGCGATATTCAGCGGCTTGCAAGGGCAGACTTCAGATCTTCGCCCGGCCCTGGTGCAGACGGCCCAACCAGCGGTAGAGCGCGGCGACGGTCAGCGCAAAGGCCGCCAGGCCGATCCACTGCCCGGCGTTGGCGAAGCTGTCACCCACCAGGGCCAGCGGCGTGTCCTTGCCGGATGCGACCACCACGCCGGCGAGGATCACGCCGAGCAGACTTTCACCGACGATCAGGCCGGAGGCGAGCAGTACGCCGAGCTGCTTGGCGCCTTCGGCATCGGGCTTGCGCTCGGCGCGCTTGTCGTACCACCAGCCGACGATGGCGCCGACCACAATCATCAGGGTGACGACCAGCGGCAGGTACATGCCCAGGCCTACCGCCAGCGGGGGTACCCGCAGCTTGCGGGTAGTGCGCCCCAGGATTTCGTCGACGAGGATGATGCCGACGCCGATGGCGACGCCGTATTCGATCAGGCTCCAGTCGAGCTGGCCTTCGATCACGCCCTTGGCCAGGGCCGAAATCAGCGCGGCCTGCGGCGCCGCCAGGGCGTTGACCGGATTGGCGCCGGGGACACCGGAGAAGCCGTAGGCGTGATTCAGCAGGTCCAGCACCGGCGGGATGACGGCGGCACCGGCGACCACGCCGATGACCAGGGCCACCTGTTGCTTCCACGGCGTGGCATCGACCAGCTGGCCGGTCTTCAAGTCCTGCAGGTTGTTGTTGGCGATGGTCGCCACGGCGAACACCACCGAGGTGATGAACAGGGCGAAGGCCACCAGGGCCGCGCCGCTGTTGCCGCCGAGCAGGGGCTTGATGCCGAACACCAGCAGCAGGGCCGCGCCGATCACCACCAGGATGCCGACGCCGGACAAGGGGCTGTTGGAGGAGCCGATCAGGCCGGCCATGTAGCCGCACACCGCGGACACCAGAAAGCTCATCAGCACCACGTAGATCAGGCCGCCCAGCACCAGCGGCAGGGCATGCTCACTCAGCCCGCTTTCATTGGCGAAACGGGCCAGCAGCCAGGTGATGGGGGCCAGACAGATCAGCGAGATCAGGCCGACCAGGCCGATGGGGATGTCCTGCTCTGTGCGCGGCAGGGTGGCGCCCTGGCCGGCCTTGCGTACCCGCGAAGCCGCCATGGCCGAGGCGAGGCCGCTGGCTACCGGCTTGACCAGCTTGAGCAGGGTCCAGATGGCGGAGATGCCGATGGTGCCGGCGCCGATGAAGCGCGCCTGGTGCTTCCAGGTGGCCAGCGCCACGTCCGCCGCCGCGCCGGGGTCCGGATGCAGCGCGGTCAGCCAGGGCATCAGCCCGGCCCAGGTAATAAGCGCGCCGACCAGCATGGCGATACCGCAGGACAGGCCGACCAGGTGGCCCACGCCGAACAGGGCCAGGGACAGGCCGAAATCGTAGCCGCTGATCGAATTGCCGCCGCGGATGCGGAAGTAATCGACGAAGTCGCTGGCGAACACCTGGGTGGCGGTGATCAGGTAAAACACCGCCGACACCACCGAACCGACCACCACCGCCAGCAGGCCGTCCTTGCTGCCCTCCGCGCCGGCCTCACCCGAGCCGGCGCCGACCTTGAGCACCTCGGCGCAGGCCACGCCTTCCGGATAGGGCAGGTCGGAATTGGTCACCAGGGCGCGGCGCAGCGGGATGGAATACATCACGCCGAGGATGCCGCCGAGGGCGCAGATCCAGAACGATTCCCAGTAGGGAAAACCGGTCCACCAGCCGATCATGATCAGGCCGGGCAGCACGAAGATGATGGAGGACAGGGTGCCGGCCGCCGAGGCGACGGTCTGCACAATGTTGTTCTCCTGGATGGTGACGCCCTTGAAGCGGCGCAGCGCCGCCATGGAGATCACCGCCGCCGGGATGGAGGAGGCGAAAGTGAGGCCGGCCTTGAGGCCGAAAAACACGTTGGCGGCGGTGAACACCACCGTGATGATCGCGCCCAGGACAAGGCCGCGGAAGCTCAGTTCGGTACGCGGTTCCGCGCCGGGCGGGTTGGTTGCAGGCACCAGGTTGTCTCCGATAATGGTTTCATGACGGTATCGCCCGCACCTATTTCTTGCCCCCGAGGGCGGGCTTCCGCTGTATGGTCCGAGTATAGCGGCGTGCACCGCGAAAGCCGTACCATGCCGGCACTCGCGACAGCGCCATGCTGCATCGCACACCCATTGAGGACATCCGCATGCGTCTTTCCCGGCTTGCTGCCGCCCCCACTCTAATACTGGCTTTGGTTTTGCCTATGACCACCATTGCCGCCGCGCCGGCCCCCCGCCCTTTCAACTCGCACGATCTGGTGACGCTGGATCGCGTCTCCGATCCGCAGGCCTCGCCCGACGGCAAGACTCTGGCGTTCTCGCTGCGTGAAACCGATCTGGCCGCCAACAAGGGCGTGCGCAGCATCTGGCGGCTGCCGCTGCAGGGCAAGGACGCGCAGCCCGAACGCCTTACCGCCAAGGGCAGCAATGCGGATACGCCGCGCTGGTCGCCGGACGGCAAGACCCTGTACTTCCTGTCCTCGCGTTCCGGCAGCACGCAGATCTGGCGCCTGGACGCCGGCATGGGCGAGGCGCGCCAGGTCACCAGCCTGCCGCTGGACGTGAACAATTTCATCATCGCGCCGGACGGCAAGCGCCTGGCGCTGTCGATCGACGTGTTTACCGATTGCGCCGACCTGGCCTGCAGCAAGAAGCGGCTGGACGACAAGGAGGCGAACAAGGCCACCGGCACGGTCTACAACCGCCTGTTCATCCGCCACTGGGATACCTGGGCCGACGGCCGCCGCTCGCAGTTGTTCATCGCCGACCTGGATGAGGAAGGCAAGGTTGCCGCCGCGCCACGCCTGATCACGCAGGGGATCGACGGCGACATCCCGTCCAAACCCTTTGGCGACGAATCCGAGTACTGCTTCTCGCCGGACGGCAAGACGGTGTATTTCGGCGTACGCATCGCCGGCAACAGCGAGCCCTGGTCGACCAACTTCGACATCTATGCAGTGCCTGCGGCCGGCGGCAGCGCGCCGAAGAACCTGACCGCGGACAACCCGGCCTGGGACGCCAACCCGGTGGTGTCCAAGGATGGCAGCAAGCTCTACTACCTGGCGATGAAGCGCCCGACGTTCGAAGCCGACCGCTTCGGCATCATGGAGCTGGATCTGGCCAGCGGCAAGAAGCGCGAGATCGATCCGGAGTGGGACCGCTCGGCGGGCTCCATCCGTCTGTCCGACGATGGCCGCAGCATCTATGCCCTGGCCGACGACAACGGCGAGCATCCGCTGTTCAACATCGACATCCGCAGCGGCAAGGTGAAGAAGCTCGTCGGCGAAGGCAATGTCAGCGCCTACACCGTCGCCGGCGACAGCATCTTTTTCTCGCGCGACACGCTGAAATCCCCGGCCGACCTGTTCCGCCTGGAAGGCGGCGGCAAGGCCACGCGCCTCACCGCGTTCAACACCGAGAAGCTGAAGAACGTCGCCTTCGGCGATTACGAGTTCTTCCAGTTCAAGGGCTGGAATGACGACACGGTGCAGGGGTACGTGGTGAAGCCGGCCAACTACGTGCCGGGCAAGAAATACCCGGTGGCGTTCCTGATCCACGGCGGCCCGCAGGGGTCCTGGCTCAACGACTTCCATTACCGCTGGAATCCGCAGACCTATGCCGGCGCCGGCTTCGCCGTCGTCACCATCGACTTCCACGGCTCCACCGGTTACGGCCAGGCGTTCACCGATGCCATCTCCGGTCACTGGGGCGATCGCCCGCTGGAAGACCTGCAAAAGGGCTGGGCGGCGGCGCTGGCGAAATACTCCTTCCTCGACAGCAACCGCGCCTGCGCCCTGGGCGCCAGCTACGGCGGCTACATGATCAACTGGATCGCCGGCAACTGGAACACACCCTGGAAATGCCTGGTCAACCACGACGGCGTCTTCGACAACCGCGCCATGGCCTATTCCACCGAGGAATTGTGGTTCGACGAGTGGGAGAACCAGGGCACGCAGTGGCAGAAGCCGGAGAACTACGAGCGCTTCAACCCGGTCAACCACGTCGCCGACTGGAAGGTGCCG
>JAQGNS010000138.1 GCA_028291705.1 Nevskia sp. | reverse complement strand
TAGGTGGCGCGGCTGGCGGCGCTGCGCTCGCGGATGCGCCGGGTAACGGCGGCAACTACTGGGTGAAGACTCATGTCCAAACCTCTGGAGCCATCGGCCGGTACGGCGGATTGGCGTGCGGATCGTGTATTAATACTACATTATTTGATCGGGAGCGCACTCTTTACATGGCGAGCCGTCAACAAAACATCACAATTACGAGGGTACATTATGTTGTACAGCCCGCCTGATCCGCGCCTGGAGGCGGAACTCCGGGCTGCATCCTGGTTCATAATTGTGTAGTATTAATACATATCCGGACGGACAATTTCAGGTTGATCGAGGTGGAGCCTGGCTCCATCGCAAGGAGACGTAGCGACATGGCGGCGCTCGAGGCATTCGATTTCATCCTGTTTGGCGGCAGCGGCGACCTGGCGATGCGCAAGCTGTTGCCGGCGCTGTATTACCGCCACCGCGACAGCAACGCCCATGCGGCCTGGCGCATCATCGGCACCGGGCGGCAGCCGCTTTCGCGCGAGGAGTACCTGGCGCAGGCGCTGGAGAATTGCCGCCTGCATCTGCCGGCGAAAGATTTCAGTGACAGTGCCTGGGCGGCGTTTGCGCAGCGGCTGGACTACCTGCGGCTGGATGCGAACCAGGAGCAGGATTACCAGGGGCTGGCGGAGAAGCTGAAGGATGCCGGCTCGCGGGTGCGGGTGTTTTACCTCGCCACCGCGCCGAGCCTGTTCGCGGGCATCTGCGCCAGCCTCGGCCGCGCCGGACTGGTGACGCCGGACAGCCGCGTGGTGCTGGAGAAGCCGCTGGGGCGCGATCTCGCTTCCGCCAGGCGCATCAACGAGGATGTGGGCGCGGTATTCGCCGAGCACCAGATCTTCCGCATCGACCATTACCTGGGCAAGGAGACGGTGCAGAATCTGATCGCTTTGCGCTTCGGCAATGTGCTGTTCGAGCCGCTGTGGAATCGCTCCTGGGTGCGCGACGTGCAGATCACCATCGCCGAGACGGTGGGGGTGGAAGGCCGCGGCGAGTTTTACGACAACACCGGCGCGCTGCGCGACATGGTGCAGAACCATTTGCTGCAACTGCTGTGCATCGTGGCGATGGAGCCGCCGGCGAGCATCGACGCGGATACGATGCGCGACGAGAAGCTGAAGGTGCTGCGCGCGCTGAAGCCGATCACCGGCGAGGATGTGGCCACGCGCACGGTGCGCGGGCAGTACCGCGCCGGCGCCATCGGCCACAAGCCGGTGCCGGGTTACCTGGAGGAAGAAGGCATTCCGGCGGGCAGCCGCACCGAGACGTTCGTGGCGATCAAGGCGGAGCTGGGCAACTGGCGCTGGGCCGGGGTGCCGTTTTACCTGCGCACCGGCAAGCGCATGCAGGACCGGCTGGCGGAGATCGTGATCAATTTCCGTGGCGTGCCGCATCCGATGTTGCGCGCGAGCAGCGGCGAGTCCACTTCGAACCGCCTGGTGATCAGCCTGCAACCCGATGAGGGCCTGCGCCTGGACCTGATGGCGAAGGTGCCGGGCGAAGGCATGAATCTGCAGCCGATCCAGCTCGATGTGGCATTGTCCGAAACCTATCGCACGCGGCAGTGGGATGCGTACGAGCGGCTGATCATGGACGTGATCCACGGCAAGCTGACACTGTTCATGCGGCGCGACGAGCTGGATGCGGCCTGGCTGTGGCTGGAGCCGATCCTGAATGCCTGGGAGCGCGGTGGGCAGCCGCTGAAATCCTACCCCGCCGGTACCTGGGGGCCCACCGCTTCGAGCGCGCTGATCGCGCGCGACGGGCATGCCTGGCGCGAGGAGAGTTGAGATGACAGTCCCTGCCCCGCTGAAACTGCCGGCTTCGGTGCAGCAGCACCTTTATGCGAGCGGCGGGGAGACGGCGCAGGCGTTGACGGCGCTGGTGGCGGGATCGCTGCGGCGCGGGGTGAGCGAGCGCGGCGCGGGTTCGCTGATCGTTTCCGGCGGGCGTTCGCCGACGGCGTTTTTCGAGGCGCTGTCCGTGCAGGCGCTGGCCTGGGACAAGATCGTGGTGAGCCTGGCGGATGATCGCTGGGTGGCGGCGGACGATGTGGACAGCAATGAGAACCTGGTGCGGCAGCACTTGTTGCGCGGCGCTGCCGCGGCGGCGCGCTTCGTGCCGCTGGTGGATGTGCGCGTGACGCCGGAGCAGCATCTGGCGACGGCGGAGTTGGCGCTGGCCACGGTGCCGCATCCGTATGACGCGGTACTGCTTGGTGTGGGCGACGATGGGCATACGGCTTCGATGTTTCCCGGCGCGGACGCTACACCCGCGGCGCTGGATGTGCGGCGGCCGCAGCGGCTGGCGGCGGTGACGCCGAAGGACGCGCCGCACCGGCGCATTAGCCTGACGCTGCGCGCGTTGCTGGATGCGCGGCTGGTGGCGATCCTCATTACCGGCGAGGGCAAGCGCGCGGCAATCGAGCTGGCGGCGCGCAGCACGCCGGAGCAGCATCCCATCGCCGCCTTCCTGCAGCAGGATGCGGTGCCGGTGCACGTGTTCTTCAGCCCATGAAGCTGGATACCGCCACTGCCGCTGCCGAGGAAGTGCGCGTCGAGAGCGCGGCGCTGGTGCAGCAGAGTTCGCTGCTGGCGCGCATCGCGGCGACGGTGGCGGAGCTGCGCAAGTCGGAGCGGGCGGTGGCGGAGCTTGTGCTGGCGCGGCCGAGCGAGGTGCTGCATCTTTCCATCGCCGAGCTGGCGCAGCGCGTGGGTGTGAGCCAGCCGACGGTGGCGCGCTTCGCCGCGGCGCTGGGTTTCTCCGGCTACAAGGAATTCAAGCTGCGCCTGGCGCAGAGCCTGGCTTCGGGTGTGCCCTTCGTGCACCAGGACGTGGGGCCGGACGATGCGCTGGAGCTGGTGGCGCCGAAGGTGTTCGACCGCACCATCGGCGCGCTGATCAATGTGCGCAATCATCTGGACCCTGCGCAGCTGAGCCGGGCGGTGAAGATCCTGGCCAAGGCGAGGCGCATCGAGTGCTACGGCGTGGGCAACTCGGGCATCGTGGCGCTGGATGCGCAACACAAGCTGTTCCGCTTCGGCGTGCCGGCGGTGTCCTACACCGACACGCATACCATGGCGATGGCGGCGACGGTGCTCAAGCGCGGCGACGCGGTGGTGGCGATCTCGGCCAGCGGCCGCACCACCGACATGCTGGGCAGCGTGGAGATCGCGCTGGAGTCCGGCGCCGACGTCATCGCCATCACCGCCGGCGGCTCGCCGCTGGCCAAGCTAGCGAGCGTGCCGCTCTATGCGGACGTGCCGGAAGATCCGGAGATCTACGCGCCGATGATCTCGCGCCTGGCGCACCTGGCGATCATCGACGTGCTCTGCGTCGGCGTGGCGCTGACCATGGGGCCGGCGCTGGTGAAGCGGCTGGAGCGGGCCAAGCAGACGCTGCGCGACAAGCGCATTCACCAGCTGGAAAGCTAGGCCCGCCAGAGAACCCGCGCGGGCTGAACTGCTCCGCCGGGCGCGTGCCCTATTGGCACCAAGTGTGTCAGGAGACAGGGATACAGAGTGTCACCGTATCGGCACAGTTGGCGTCAGCCGATGGACCGGGCGCGGACAAGGCACGACAGCCGTCACAAAACTTTTTTTGCATGTTTCGCGGATGCAGCCAAATCAGCGACGGGAGCGGCATTAGCCCTGCAGACAGCTCTTGAAATCTCCGCACAAGCCTGGCGTGCTCCTTGCTCTTGAGCCACTACGACGATGTAATGGATCGTGAGGCGCCGCATTGGACCTTGATCGCAGACTTGGCCGAAGGACGGCGACCATCAGTTAACGACCAGCGAAATGGTCAAAATTGGAGGAGCAGAACATGGACGGAAACGATGGTGGTCTGACCACGCTGAGCCCGGCAGTCAGGAAATTCCTCGGTCAGCCGAAGCAGGTGCTGATCAATGGCAAGTGGCAATCCGCGCAGTCGGGCAAGACCTTTGAAGTCTTCAATCCCGCCAACGGCGAAATCATCGGCCATGCGGCAGCCTGTGAAAAAGCCGATGTCGATCTGGCGGTGAAGGCGGCGCGCAAGGCTTTCGACGAAGGTCCCTGGCGGCGCATGACACCGTCCGAGCGCGGCCGCATCGTGTGGAAGATCGGCGACCTGATTCTGAAGTACGCCGAAGATCTGGCGCAGCTCGAATCGCTGGACAACGGCAAGCCTATCGCCGTGGCGCGCGCCGCCGACGTGCTGTTGGCGGCCGACCTGTTCCACTACATGGCGGGCTGGGCCACCAAGATCGAGGGCAGCACCATCTCGCTCTCGGTGCCCTACACGCCGGATGCCGAGTATCACGCCTATACGCGCAAGGAACCGATCGGCGTGGTCGGCCAGATCATTCCCTGGAATTTCCCGCTGCTGATGGCGGCGTGGAAGCTGGGCCCGGTGCTGGCCACCGGCTGCACCGTGGTGCTGAAGCTGGCAGAAGAAACGCCGATGTCGGGCCTGCGCCTGGCCGAGATCTGCCAGGAGGCCGGCGTGCCGGACGGCGTGCTCAACGTGCTCACCGGTTTCGGCGAGACCTGCGGCGCGCCGCTGGCGGCGCATCCGCAGGTCGACAAGATCGCCTTCACCGGCTCGACCGAAGTGGGCAAGCTGATCGTCAAGGCCGCTTCCAACGATCTGAAGAAATTGTCGCTGGAACTGGGCGGCAAATCGCCCAACATCATCCTCGACGACGCCGACCTGGACATCGCCATTCCCGGCGCGGCCAGTGCGATCTTCTTCAATCAGGGCCAGTGCTGCGCCGCCGGCTCGCGCCTGTTCGTGCAGGCCAAGGTTTATGACAAGGTGATGGATGGCATCGCCAAGCTGGCGCGCGGCATCAAGGTCGGCCCCGGCCTCGATCCGAGTACGGAGATGGGGCCGCTGGTATCGCAGATCCAGTTCGATCGCGTCTCCGGCTTCCTCAAGTCCGGCGCGGACGACGGCGCCAAGGCACTGACCGGCGGCAAGCGCGTCGGCGACCGCGGCTACTTCCTGGAGCCGACCATCCTGGTCGACACCACCGAGAAGATGAGCGTGTACCAGGACGAGATCTTCGGGCCGGTGGTCACCGCCACGCCGTTCAAGGAACTCGACGACGATCTGATTCGCCGCGCCAACGACACGGTGTTCGGCCTGGCTTCCGGCATCTACAGCACCAACTCCGGCAAGGTCCATCGCCTGGCCTCGCGCCTGCGCGCGGGGACGGTGTGGGTCAACTGCTACAACATCTTCGACGCGGCGCTGCCCTTCGGCGGCTACAAGCAGTCCGGCTGGGGACGCGAGATGGGCCAGGAGGTGCTGAAGAATTACCTGGAGACGAAGTCGGTCTGCGTCAGCCTGTAAGTCACTCGCGGTGAAGGCCGCACGGCGCGGGCCGGAATACCGGCGCCGCGCCGTGCGGCTTTTTTTGTGGCTCTACATGCCGGCGGCTTTGAGACTCACACGCACGACGAAGTAAAGCACCAGGATCGGCAGCAGGGTGAAGACGATGCCGCCGATGATGAAGGTGGAGGCCTTGCCGTGCTTGAAGTCGCGTTCGCGATTTTTCTCGCTCTGCACGCCGAAGGCGGCAGAGACCACGCTGGCGGCGGTCTGCAGCAGGGTGGGCGCCTGCTCGTCTTTGCCGGGTTGTTCTGCGGGGGGCTCGGTCATGGGGTCCGTTGGTGGCGGGGACTTGCTGCAGGGAGTTTATCGTCCACGCCGGCGCGGCTGCTGCTCGTAGGCGCGCTGGAGCTTGCGGGCGAAGGCGGAGAAGTCGAGGCCGTGACGGCGGGCCAGCTTGCGCGCTTCGCGCTCGATGGCGGGCCAGTCCGGCTCGCGCCAGGGCTCGTTGAAGGCGAAGGCGACGCGGTTGCCCTCGCCGGCCACGTCCTGGACGAGGAGGCGGTCGTCGAAGGTGTCGGCGATGAGGCCGCGATGGAAGTCGACCACCTCGTCCGGCCCGATCAGGTTGACCACCAGGATGCCGCCGGGACGCAGGCCGGCGCGCAGCTTCTGGTAGAAGCCGGCGTTGCCGAAGGAGGGCACGATGCCGAGCTCGTCGCAGCCGTCGATGAGGATCACGTCGGCGCGTTCGTCGGGCGCGGCGAAGTAGTCGACGGCATCGGCGTGGACGATGCGCATGCGCTGGTTTTCGGCGGGAATCTGGAAGTAGTGGGCGCAGTTGATGACGCCGCGGTCGATCTCCACCGTGGTGATGTTGGCGCGCGGCAGTTCGCGGTAGCAGAACTTGGTCAGCGAGCCGCCGCCCAGGCCGACGATGGTGACCTGTTTCGGCCGCGGCAGGAACAGCATGAAGGCCATCATCTGCCGGGTATAGGCGAGCTTGAGCGCATAGGGCTCGTCGATGCTCATCTCGCTCTGCACGTAGTAGGGGCTGAAGTGGAGGGAGCGGATGACGCCGTCGTCCACCACGAAGGGGTCCGGATCGCCCTCCTCGCGCGGGCGCGGCGGCGGGCGGCGGATGTTCTCGTCCGGAATGCGCTGCGGCGGCAGGAAGCCGGTGCCGTTGAAGGGTTTGGCGGGGGGCTTGGCGGGCACGGCAGCGCTCTTGGCAGTCCGCTTGGGCGAGGGCCGCTGGCTGCGACTTTTGGCTTCGGTGTCAGTCACTTGGGATCACTGGAGAGTCATGGCAATGATTGGGGGAGGTCGTCCTCGGCGACGGGGGCCGCGCCGCGGGCCGGCTGCCCGCCCGTTGTGGATGGGAAAATCGTCCCCACTGTGTGCGTCATGGTAAGGACTTGGTTGAGGACTTGCCCTGTAAACCGCTGCCATCGGCCATGGGCAAGGATTTGCGCCCGCCAGGCGGAACGGCGGCCGGCAGGCGGGGTCTTAACCCCGCCCTGCTGAAATTCCATGGAATTTCCGGTAAAATATGCGGTTCTTCGCCGATTTTCGATTTTCCGTGGTCGGCACCACGCACGAGAGCCCGTTGATGAGCGCTTCTGACCAGCAGTCCCAGATCAAGATCCTGATTGCACTCGGCAAGGAAAAGGGCTTCCTGACCCATGCCGAAGTCTCCGACCATCTGACCGAAGTCGTTGACTCCGATCAGGTCGAAGACGTCATTACGATGATCCAGGGCATGGGCATCCCGGTCCACGATGAAGCGCCGGACGAGGAATCGCGCCTGTTCAGCGAGCCCACCGTGGCCGCCGCCGAGGACGACGAGGAGGCCGCCGAAGAAGCCGCCGCCGCGCTGGCCTCCGCCAACTCCGAATTCGGCCGCACCACCGACCCGGTGCGCATGTACATGCGCGAGATGGGCAGCGTGGAGCTGCTCGACCGCGAGGGTGAAATCCGCATCGCCAAGTGCATCGAGGAGAGCCTCAACGAGGCGCTCTACGCCATGGCGATCTACCCGCAGACCGCCGGCACCCTGCTCGACGCCTACGCCGCGGCGAA
>JAQGNS010000135.1 GCA_028291705.1 Nevskia sp. | reverse complement strand
GAAAGATTAATGTCGTGTGTCGAAATGCTCGGGATAAACTGCTGCCGCACAAACATCGTTTCCGTTCCAACCGATCTTGCGCGCAGACGCTTGGGAAGGCGGAAGCACAATTGAAATTAGAGGAGCTCAATCATGCTTGAAACGTTTTGCGCCTGGCTTGAGCGCACGCCGCTCAGCGCGGCGATTCAGAACGTCGACTGGATCATTCCAGTCGGCCAGATCATCCATATCCTTTGCCTCAGCGTTGTGCTGTCTTCCGCGGTTCTGCTCGACTTCAGAGTGATGGGCCTGGCGGCACGGCGTGTTTCCATACCCGACATGGCACGGCGCTTTCTGCCATGGATATGGACCGCACTGGCGCTGATGGTGTTGAGCGGCACCGTGCTGATCATCGGAGAGCCTCGGCGTGACCTGCTGAATCCCGCCTTCCAGATCAAGATGATCCTGCTGCTCGCTGCCGTGGCCATGACGCTCATGTTCCATGTCTCGGTCCGCAGAGGCGCCCGCATCTGGGAAGAGGATCGCAAAGGTAACTTGTCCGTCCGGCTGGCCGCGGCGGCAACCCTGAGCCTGTGGATCGGCATCGCCATCTGCGGACGCCTCATCGCCTATTTCATGGCCGGCTGAGGCCGGCAGCATCCAAATTCGAGAATTGGTAGGAGCTAGATCGATGTCAATTATGGGTATCGCGCAGTGGATTCAGGCTACGGTACCGGCGCAAGCGATCAGTCAGTCTGCGTGGATGTTCCCGGCCGCTGAAACAATCCATGTCATCGCCATCGCGCTGGTCGTAGGGTCGATCGCGGTGCTCGACCTGCGGCTGCTGGGCATCTCCTGGACCCAGCGGCCGATCACCGAGATCGCAAAGGAAGTCCTGCCCTGGACCTGGAGCAGTTTCGGGATCGCGGCTATCGCCGGCTCGGTAATGTTCATCTCGGCGGCAGGCAAGTACATCGCCGATGTGCCGTTCCAGCTGAAGTTCGTTCTCCTGTTTCTGGCCGGTGTGAACATGGCGGTCTTTCACCGCTTCACCTACTCAAATGTCGCTCTGTGGGATCATGGGGTTCCGCCGCCGCGGGCGGCAAAGATCGCGGCTGCTTTGTCTCTGACATTCTGGGTCGGCGTCGTAACCTGCGGACGTCTTGTCAGCTTCAGCATCGAGAACCAGTTCGGTCCCGTCGGGGGTAGCTGAACCCCTGGCTCATCTCTACTTGGTATCGATGGGGTCCAATTCAGGTTGAGCCCCGGCTTGGGCCGCCTCCCGCTGCGTCAAACCGGCGACAAGTCCGCGCCGCAAAATCAGGCTGGCCTCCAGTCCACCGTGAGGATGGTTCGACAGGATCAGCCTGGCGTCGTTTTTTTCCGCGAGGGCTTTGGCGATCGTCAAACCCAATCCGACGCCGCCCACCGATCGCGTGGACGAGCCGTCGAGCCGGACGAAGGGCTCGAACACCGAATCGAGATGCTCGGTTGGGATGCCTGGGCCGAAGTCGCGAATCCTGATATGGATTTCGCCTTCTTCCATCGCTGCCGATACCTCGGCGCCGCCGCCATAGTTCAGGGCATTGTCCAGCAGGTTCGCCAGGCATCTTTGCAGCGCGCTTGGCTGAGCCTCGACGTCATAGCCCGAGCGCTGTACCAGTGAGATGGGCTTGCCGCCCTCGGCCGCATCCTCGACGACGCTTTCGAGCAGCGAATCCAGGGCGATCGAAACGAAGGGCTCCTCGCTTTGCGTGCCGCGGCAGAGATCGAGCCCCTGCTTGATCAGGACTTGCATCCCGTCGAGATCGTCGATCAAGCGGCTGCGCAAGGCGATGTCATCCACTTTTTCGAGTCGAAGACGCAGCCTGGTCATGGGCGTCTGCAGGTCGTGGGTGATGGATGCCAGGATTCGCGTTCGCTCCACGACATTGTCCCGCAGCTTCTGCTGCATGGTATTGAACGCGCGGATCGCATGGCGGACCTCGTAAGGGCCGCGCTCAAGAAGTGGTGAGCGATCAAGGTCGCTGCCGAGCGCGCGCGCCGCCAAAGACAGATCGGTCAGCGGCGCCGCCGCCATTCGCGCAGCGAAGAACGCGATCAGCCCGGCGCCGATGGCCAGTACGGACAGGAACAGCAGGTCGCGGCCTGGCCGGTCGAAGGTGTCGAGACGGGGGCTGAAAGCCACCAGCGTGATCGTCGAGTGGTCGGCCAGCGGCGCCGAGAGCAACCAGCAATTGATCTGGGCATAAAAGGAGCGCGCTGACGACAACGGAAGGCAGGTCGAAGGGTCCGCTTGTTCAGCCCGGCTGCTCGCTCCAAGGCGGGAAGCCAGCAGGTCGCTCAGTTCGCCGTCGGTTCCCTTGAGCTTCTCGGTGCCGACCGGAGGATGCAAACCGGGGATGCCCCTGGCGATCAACTGCGCCCTGAGTTGAGGCGGAGCGCTGTTGATCAGGGAGATGAAGTCCTGCAGCCGGTCGACCACCCGCTCGAAATTTATCCTCTTCAGGTCGGATTGCCGGTATGCATCCGCCAATCCCAGAGCCAGAGTGGCGGAGCCGATGACGCCGATCAGCAGGAACAGCATCAGGCGGCCCGCCATCGAGCCGAAGTATTGCTTCAGGCTCATTCGAAAGTCACCGCCGAAGCCAGTACATAGCCCTGCCCGCGAACGGTCATGATCAACTGCGAGGCCCGCGCGTCGTCGTTCAGCTTCTGCCTGAGCCGGCTGACCTGAAGGTCAGCGACTCTCTGGGCGGAGCCATCGGTCGCCGCGGGGTGGGGGGCCAGCATCAGCAGTTGCTCGCGCGTGAGGACCTCGTTTGCATGCTCGACCAGGAACTTCAGAAGGCTGTACTCATTGCCCGACAGCATCACGACACGTCCGCCTGGATCAGTCAGCCGGCGGCTGCGGAAATCGAGCGTCCAGCCCTGGAATGTCGCCTTCTTGGGCGGGGCGGGCTCCTGCGGTTCAAGCGGGACGTAGACGCGACGCATGACGCTGCGTACCCGCGCCACCAGTTCGCGTGGATCGAAGGGCTTGGTAATGTAGTCGTCCGCTCCAACCTCGAGGCCGATGACGCGGTCGACGGGCTCGCCGCGGGCGGTCAGCATGATGATCGGAATGTTCCGCTGGCTGCGGCATCTGCGGCACAGCGAAAGGCCGTCTTCGCCTACGAGGTTGAGATCGAGCACGACCAGATCCACCGGCGACGAGTTGAGCACCGCGAACATGGACGGGCCATCGGAAGCCGTGCGGACCAGGTAGCCCGCCTTCGCCAGCGGCTCGGTAACGAGTGAGCGGATTTCGCCGTCGTCATCGACGATCAGCAGTGTCTGCTGCGTCGCATACCCGCTGCGTTGCTCCGCACCCTGCGTCGGATTTCGCACGACAGATGTGATCATCTTTCTCTCTCCTCCATTGGCGCGCGACTACATGGATCGCGTGCTCGATGCGCATTAATTGTGTACTACCGCCGAAGACCTGCACAGGGATATGTCGCTCTGTGTCGGTTCATGTCCTCGGATTCATACGGACTTGATCTGTCAGGAGTATAGACCAAGCCGATAGCATGAAATGTATCAAATTATGTCGTTATGTAGGCCCATATATGTCCGGAGTAAAGTTGAAAGATAAGCGGATAAGCGCGTGTATATTTCACCACCAATAAATATTACAAGTTTTATTTCTGACAACTGGAGCCCTCTCCCGGAGGGCGATTCGGCCAGGAGCTAAAACGCGGTTCCTGGCATAGTGGAGGAGAGTTATGAAGTTTCATCTTTTGGCTGGGTGGCGCCCCGCCGTATTTCCGGTGCTTGCCGCGGGCGCGATGCTGCTCGCCACCGCCCCGGCGTCCGCCCATCATTCCTTTGCGATGTTCGACCCGCAGCATCCCGTGCAGGTCGAGGGAACGGTCAAATCCTGGGAGTTCACCAATCCACACAGCTGGCTGGTGCTGATGGTGATGAGGGACGGCACGCCCGTGGAGTACAACATCGAGGGTGCCAGCGTGAACACCCTGATCCGTCAGGGCTTCGGTCCCCACACCTTCGCGCCGGGCGACAAGATCACGGTGGTCATCAGCCCGCTCAAGAGCGGCGCTGACGGCGGCGCCTTCGTCAAGGCCATCAAAGCTGACGGCACCACGCTCACCGAATCGCCCACGCCGAGCTGATCCGCTAGCACTGCGGACGCCTCCACCAATCAATGGATTCTGAATGAATAGCACTCCGATATACCGGGCACTCAAGCTCTGTCTGCTGACTTTTGCCGCCGGCCTGTGCGCGCTGCCGGGGCCGTCTGCGTTGGCGCAGACCGCGAACTATCCGAAGGGTGGCCCCAAGCTTCCCGATTGGGACAATCTGCCGAACTGGAACGGCGTGTGGGAGCGCGGCGGCGACATCGTCTGGGACGACAGCCTGCCCTACCAGCCGGGCGAGCCGCAGGCCCCGCCGTACAACGACCAGGCGATGAAGGACTACGAGGCGGCGCGCGCGGAGATGCGGGTCGCCGCGCTGGCCGGGCGTCCGCGCAATTTCAAAGGCGGCGGGATGTACGCCACCATGCCGGCGATGATGATGGCGCTGTTCCCGATGGACATCGAGGTCAATCCGCACGAAGTCGTCATCGTCACCTCCAACGGCGGCACGCGGGTGATCTATACCGACGGCCGCCAGCATCCAGTCGATCCCCTGCCCAGCGCCAAGGGCCACTCGATCGGCCACTGGGAAGGCAAGACCCTGGTGGTCGACACCGTCGGCCTCCGCGACGACACCCGGCTTCCCGGCGGCGGCGCGCATAGCGACGCCATGCACATCGTCGAGCGCATCTGGTCTCCCGACGGCCACGCGCTGAAAGACGACATCACCGTCGAAGATCCCAAGATGTTCACCAAGCCGTGGACCACGGAAAAGCTCTACTTCCGCCGGCCCGACTGGGAGCAGGTCGAATACGATCCGGATGAGAACTCGCGCGATTTTGCCCAGCCCGCGGGTGCGCAGCCCCAAGGTCAGCCGGGTGCCCGCGCGGGTGGTGCCGGAGCAGGCGGACCGCCGCCGCGCATCGACCACGACGACGATAAGCCCTACAAGGGGTCCGATGCGGAAACGCTGCAGAAGGCCACCGCGTTCGCCGTTGGCAATCTCGCCTGGGAGATGGTGAGGCTCGCCAATGTCGAGCGCAGCCCCACCGGCATCAAATGGCTGGGCCTGACCCGCTCCGCCCGCTGGAGCTGCAATGCCGCCCCGGATGCGTCCAATCCCTACTGCGAAAACGCCCTGGTCCCGGTGGCCAAGCCTGCCACGGACCTGCCGCCGCCCAAGCCGGTCAGCGCCCCGCTGGTCAGCAACAAGATCAGCGTCGACGGCCACGACCGCAGCTACTTCTACTATGTGCCGGCGAAAGTCGATCGCACCGGCTTCAATTCGGTGATCTATGCCCTGCGTGACAACGGGCAAACGGTGGAAGAGTTCGCCGAGCAGTCCGGCTGGAAGAAGGTGGCGGATGACAACGGCTTCGTCGTGGTCTTTCCGGATGCCGCGGATAGCGCCTGGGCCGCCAACAGCGGCAGCGAGGATGCCTATCTGAAGGCGGTATATGACGATGCTTCCACCCATATGCTGCTGCCTGCCGGCCGTGCCGAGGCACAGGGCTTCGGTCCGCCCAAGCATGAAGAAGCCGTCAGCCCACCCCACCATGAAGTGGCCGAAGGCGGCGGGCAACCCAACGGGGACGCCGGCGCAGCTGCGCCAGGCGGCCGTCCCAATGGCGGCGATGCGGGTGGCGGCCGGCGCCACGGCGGTGGTGATGTGGCCGGAACCGGCGCGCGTCCCAATGGCGGCGGCGATATGGCCGGAGCCGGCGCGCGTCCCAATGGTGGCGGCGATGTGGCTGGAGCCGGCGCGCGTCCCAATGGTGGTGGCAATGTGGCCGGAGCCGGTGCGCGTCCCAATGCTGGTGGCGATGTGGCTGGAGCCGGCGCGCGTCCCAATGGCGGTGGCGGTGGCGGTGGCGGGGAAGGCGAGGGTGGTGGCCGCCGCGGCGGGCCGCCGCGGGTGATGACCTGGTTCCCGTTCCAGTACCTGACCGGTGTGGGAGCGGGCGGTAGGGTTGCCCAGGAGTTCGCCATCAACCATCCCGGCGTCTACGCGGCGGTGTCGACGTTCAACGCCACGCCGTTCAGCGCGATCTATGCCAAGGGCGACGAGCAGGCGCAGGGTTACTACCAGCAGATGCGCATGAAGAACGCTCCACCGGTGTGGAAGCAGCTGAAGAAGGATGTGCCGGTCGCGGTTTGGCTGTTCAACTCCTCGTCCGGTGCCCCTGACAAGCGGCTCGCCGACTACTGGAAACATGTCGATCGTGTTGCCCCCACGGCACCGCAGACTTCCATCGCCGGGTTCGAGACCACGGTCTACCACAATCCCGGCAATGAGGCGCAACAGGTTCGCGTCAGCACCGTGGCGGCTTCGGCGAAGTTCGACGAAGCCACGGCGGCGGCGATCTGGGGTGGCTTCTTCGCCCATGTGGCGCGCTGGACTTCGTCGCCCAACGGCGATCTGGGAACCGCGCTGACCCAGGCGGAAGTCAACAACCTGTTCGATGTGCGCTCGCTGGACATCGATGGCAAGCCGTACAAGTACTACCTCAAGCATCCGCCCGGCTACCAGAAGGGCCAATCGCTGCCGCTGGTGATCTCCGCCCACGGCTTCGGCTATCCCGCCTGGCGCTACCTGAGCCAGATCAAGATGCACGAAGTGGGCGATCGGGAGGGCTTCCTGACGGCGTACATTCAGGGACCCGGACCCGCCTGGGATTTCAACTCGCCCGACGGCGCAGATGCCAGGTTCGTGGAGAATGTCATCGCCGACGTCGAAGCCAAGGACGGTGCCGATCCGCGCCGGATCTACATGCAGGGCTTCTCGCTCGGCAGCGGCCTGAGCTACATGATGGGCATCACGCATCCGGATCTGTTTGCCGCGGTGTCGCCCAACAGCGGCATCGGTCCCATGAGCAAGGACGTTGAGGCGCGCATCGCCGACCTGAAGGCCAAGTCGGACGTCCGCATCCCGATGATCATGGTCTACGGCAACGTCGACACGGGCGGCTCCACCGACGGCAAGCTGCCCGCGCAGGGCGTCATCCGCGGCGCATTCGACGAGGTCAAGGCGTACGACCACATCACCACGCCGGACCGCGCCGAGCTGTACCACAGCGAGTACTCCGATCCGTACGAGGTTCTGGTTCCGGGCGCGACCTTGGTGCGCGGCGGCGTCGACCAGCGTTATCCGAAGGGTCGATTCGGCATCTACCGCTACCACAGCAACGATCCCAAGCCGCTTGATCTGTTCAGCTTCGTCTGGGTCGAGGATCTGGCGCACGGCGGCGATCCGCGGCAGGCGCAGCTTGAATGGGATTACTTCAAGCAGTGGCAGAGGAACGCGGATGGTTCCGTGACCCATGTCAACCATTAACCCGATGCCGGAGGCGGAAACCATGGCTTATTCCACGGCCCCGACGGAAGCCGCGCACACGAGCGGCGGAGAGATCGGCCTTGAGGCCATAGTGGACGGCAGCCCGCTGGGCAGCCGCCACGCGGTGATCCTCCTGATCTGCGCGTTGGTGGCGGCTGTCGACGGGTTCGATACGCAGTCGGTCGCGCTCGTTGCCCCGGCGGTGTCTACCGCCTGGCATGTCGATCCGTCCCACTTCGGCATGGTGTTCGCTGCCGGCCTGTTCGGCAGCCTGCTGGGTGCTCTGGCTTTCGGGGTGATCGGTGATCGTTATGGGCGGCGGCCCGCGCTGTTGACGGCGGTGGGCTGGTTTGCACTGGTTACGCTGACCACGACCCTGACTTCGTCTCTCCCGGGCATGGCCCTGGCCCGATTTTTTACCGGGCTGGGCTTGGGCGGCGCGCTGCCGGGGATCATCTCCCTGGCTTCCGAGTACGCGCCGCTAAGGCAGCGCTCGACGCTGGTGTCGGTCATGTTCTGCGGCTTTCCCCTGGGCGCTGTAATCGGAGGGATCGCGTCCGCAGCCATCGTCCCGGCATTGGGTTGGCAGGGCATGTTCTGGGTCAGCGGTGGCATTACCCTGCTGCTGCTGCCTGTTTTCGCCAGGCTGCTGCCGGAGTCGATCCGATTCCTGGCACTCAAGCAGGATCGGACCGGTATTGTCCGCGTCCTCGAACGCATGGGTTGGCGGCACTTGTGGAACGGAGAAATGACTGCCGCCACGCCAGCACGGCAGTCCCCGGTGGCAAAACTGTTCAAGGACGGCAGGGCCCCCGGAACCATCCTGTTGTGGGTCACGCTGTTCCTGAGCCTGTTGCTGACTTATTTCCTGGTCAACTGGATTCCGCTCCTGGCTCGCAGAAACGGAGTGGGCATGACAGCGGCGGTACTGGCGGTGGCCACCCTCAACGGCGGCGCCATCGTTGGTTGCCTGGGCATCGGCCGGCTGAGCGACCGCTTCGGCAGGGTCACGCGCAACATCTCCGTCGGGTTTGCCCTCGGCGCACTGGCCATCGCACTGATCGGGACTACCGGCCACTCCAGCGCCCTGCTTCTCGGCGCGACCTTTCTTGCCGGCAGCCTGAGCATCGGCGCGCAGATGTGCACAGTCGCTTACTGCGCCAGCTTTTACGAAACCTCGTTGCGCGCGACCGGTGTGGGCTGGGCCATCGGCATTGGCCGCATCGGTTCGATCATCGGTCCGCTGATGGGTGGAGCGTTGATCGCTTCGGGTGTGGCTGTGCAGTCCCTGTTCATCGTGGTCGGCGTGATGTCCCTCGGATCTGCCGCGGCCATCTTCACCCTGGGTCGTTTTGGAATCGGACAGGCTGCATCCGTTCAGCGGGTGTGAATTGACTGCGGCAGGCCATCGTCGATCGACGGCTGGGCGCACGTACTGGAGGAGAGCATTAAATGATTGGTTTATCGCTGCAGCAGGCTGCGCGCATCGTGGATGCCGGACTGGATCGCGCCAGGGAACTTGGATTGAAACCGCTCACCATTGCGGTTCTGGACGCCGGCGGCCATCTGGTCGCGTTCAAGCGCCAGGATCAATCGGGAATCCTGCGGCCCGAGATTGCACAAGGCAAGGCCTGGGGAGCATTGGGCATGGGACTGGGCGGCCGCGCGCTCGCGCATCGTGCAGAGATGGCTCCGGCGTTCTTCGTATCACTCGCCAGTGTCTCGCAAGGTCGTGTTGTTCCTGTACCGGGCGGAGTGCTCATTCGCGCTGCGGACAACGAGATTGTCGGTGCGGTTGGTATCAGCGGCGACTACCCGGATAACGATGAGGCATGCGCTGTTTACGGCATAGAGCAAGCCGGACTGCACGCAGACCCCGGGCAGGCGCCGTCGGTGAAAGCGTGATGCGACGCGCGTAGTGATTGGATTGCAGGCTGAGGCCGGAGAAGAATGATTATTAAAACGTAACCAAGCGTTGGTCCCAAAAAAGAGTTTCGGCTATGGACGGCCGCCGAGTACCCGAAGGTGGCACTGGAAGCTGTGCGCCCATGAAATCGATTGTCGATATTCAAAGGGCTCTACCGCGACTTCCACCTCGGGGCTTACGAGTCAGAGAGCGGTTGCTGTTCGCACGGTTCCTATATGCATCAGCCCTGTGCGTGGCTAGACGGGTCGTCCTGATGACGGATGCATCGTACATAATTAGTGACATAAGAGGAGAAAGTACTGTGAGTACTACGGGTAAGGTGCCCAATAAATGCGTCCGCCTGGCTGAATCTGAGCGTCGCAACATCGAGCAAGCAGGGAACGAGGTCCGGTCGCGCGACGATCGGCGCGGGAAGGTCAACAGTAGCATTGCCGCTTTGGCCGTTCTTTCCTGTGGGGTCGCCACACTCGGCAGCTCGCCGGCGGCCGAAGCACAGGGGGCAGGAGACGCCGTGACTGCAGCGTCGCTGCCGCAGGATCCGGCCAATCGTTCCAGTTGGGCATCATCATGCCGGCAGCTCGATCAGGCCGTAGGCATCAGGAGCTGGGTTGTCCGCTCGCCATCTTCCTGCGATACCATCCTTGGGGACAGTTGGGGTATCCGATCCTCGCTCGCAAGCGCAGGCATCGGCATTTCCCTGTACAGCATCAACAACTTCTCCTCCAACGTCATGAACAACGATACCGCCCAGCCGAAGACGCAGGCCTTTGGCGGGCAAAAGCCGACACTGAGTTCGTTGACCAATTTGTACATCACGTACAACCTGGGAGCCTTGGGGGATGCGGATGGCCAGCTGGTCGTTGGAGGCACTGCCACCCGCAACACCTGGGTGTCGCTTGGGCCGAGTGGGAACTCTCTCAACTCGGCTTATTGGTATCAGTCCCTGTTCAACAAGAAGCTGGAATTCAAGATCGGCTACATGGCGATGGCGCTCGAGTACATCGGTGCCCAGCTCGGGGGGACCCTGGCCGGCGGCGCAAACGGCATCAGCGCCAGCATTCAGTATTCCCAGGGTTTGACATCCCCGGCGCTGTCGTCACCGTCCGCGTCCTTCACCTACAACATATCGAAGGACTTCTACGACCGCTTCGGCATTACGAGAAGCACCGATCCAGGCGGCGCCACGCCGAACTTCACCTACAATCGCACCAGTACCCGCTTCGAAGTTCCCAATCGGGAAATGGGCGCAATCGTCATCAACGAGTTCGGCTACAGGCACCGCCCTGACGAGAACTCTTCGTTGACATGGGTTCGCGCCGGTTATTTTCACAACGACAGCGGATTTGCAAGCTACAGTAATCCCGGAACGACGAGCCATAGTTCCGTGGAATACATCCTGGCCGATCATCAGTTTCTGAAATTGAGCAGCGCGCACACCGATCCCAACACGCCGGGGCGGGGATACTATATCGGCGGCACGTTCATGAATGCGGACTGCGACCTCACCCTCTTCTGCAAGTACGGTGAAGTCCGCCTGTACGGCATCGGCATCATTCCGAACCGCCCGGCGGACATCGTCTCCATCATCGGCAATCACAGCATGTTCAGCGGCGCCGCGGAGGCAGCAAGACACATCGTTGCTCCCCATGTCGCTCAAAATGCATTGACGCTCGCCTATCTGGCGCATATCACGCCGGGCTGGTACATCAACGGTGGACTAGGCTTTACCGAGCATCCTGCCTTCGGCTCGTCGATCACCACGCCGACGTCAAACTCGTACAGCAGTGCCCTGAATTTCCTGCTGGGGACCAGCCTGTTCTTCTGAGTGGTCGCTGCGCCATTGAGGGCGGTTTCCGCACAACGGCCACCGCCCATTTTTTTCCGCCTATTGATCTTCGGAGACTATGACTCATGAACTACAGGAATGAACCTTCTCGCAAAGAACCCGCATTCAAAGATTCGCGCGGAGGGCTCACGCCCGCTGTGCTAGGCCTCATGGTGGTACTCGCTGCCGCCGGTGGCAACACGGCCAGCGCGCAAGCCCGCAGCGGACCGGCCGACGGCGGCACGACCGGCCTCGTCGACACCACCTCCGCATCGGGCTTCACGATGACCACGGCCACCGGCATCAAGGTCACCGTCAACAAGACCCCTTTCACCCAGACGTCCGAGGACCCCGCCGGGTTATTCGGCATCGTCGACGGCGACGTACGCAGGGGCAGCAGCGTCCTGGTGCTTGGACTGGACAACACCAGCACCATCACCGCCGACTGGATCGTCATCCAGCCCCACGGCGACGGCGGCGCCAGCGCCGCCAAGGCGCATGGAGTGATTCCCTTCGAGGCCGGGGTGCCGTCGCCCGTGCAGTTGGTCGGCACCATCCCGGCTTCCTACACCGAAGGCGCGGGCACGCTCGTCAGCGGCACCCAGGCGTACGTCGCGGCATGGGTCGCGCAAGCCATGTTCCCCGGCGGCGTCGTCGACCGCGTCGTCTCTTTGAGCGACGGCAGCTACGAGGTGCACAACATCAGCATCAACTGGCCCCACCACGTCTTCGTCAGCGAGGACTTCAAGTACCTCGGCGCCGAGTAACCCGCAGCCGCAGCAGATAGGGCGGTTTCCGCACAACGGTCACCGCCCGATTTTTTTACCCATTGATCCTCGGAGACTATGACTCATGAACTACAGGAAGTATCTGGCCGCAATGGTTCTTTCCACCCTGGCCGGAGATGCATTGGCGCAGCAGCCGGGTCCGGGGCAGCCGCAGCCCGGCATGAGAATGGATTTCTCCAACGTCAGCATCAAGACCACCGATCTTGGTCATCGCACCTATGAACTGGAAGGCCAGGGCGGCAACATCACCGTGGCGGTGGCCGACGACGGCGTGATCATGGTCGACAGCGAGTTCGCGCCGCTGCACGACAGGATCAAGGCAGCGATCGCAGCAGTAACGGACAAGCCGATCCGATACCTGGTCGATACGCATTTCCATCCGGACCATACCGGGGGCAATGCCGCTTTCGCTGCCGACGGAGCGGTCATTGTCGCCCAGGAGAACGTACGCGTGCGCCTGGCCGCGGGAACCCAGGGGATGATGGGGAACAAGATCCCGCCCGCCCCGCCGGAAGCACTGCCGACCAAGACCTACGCCGACGAGTTGACGCTGAAGCTCAAGGGACGCGAGGCGCAGCTTCGGCATGTGCCGGCGGCGCATACCGATGGCGACACCTACGTCTATTTTGCCGACGCCAACGTTCTGGCGACCGGTGACCTGGTCTCGATCGGTCGCTATCCCTACATCGATTTTCCCAACGGCGGAAACATCAACGGCATGATTGCCGGCGTGGATGCGCTGCTCAAGCATGTTGACGACGGCACGCGCGTCATTCCAGGACACGGCCCCGTGATCGGCAAGACGGAGCTGCTTGCATATCAGGCAATGCTGGAAACTGCGCGCGAACGCATGAAGAAGCTGATCGGTGCGGACAAGAGCGAAGATGAGGTGGTTGCTGCAAAGCCGTTCGCGGACTTCGATGCCCGGCTCGGAGTGAATGATCGGGAGAGCCGCATTTTCATCGTATCGGTCTACCGCTCCCTTAAAATGTGAAGCGGTATGTGATGACGATGGGGTGCCGGATAGCACGACTGCATATGCCCAACAATCGGGGACAGACCACAATTCTTTCCGCAGGACGCGGGTAGAAAACTGCAATCCACTGTGCACAAACAAAAAAGCCGGCATTGAGCCGGCTTCTTTCGTTCTGGTGCCTATAAGGAGAGACTCGAACTCTCACCAGGGGTCGCCTCGGCGGATTTTGAGTCCGCTGCATCTACCATAAGCGCTTGATAAATAACAACTAAACTATAACACAATCCGGACTGTGTAAGACAATGTGTAAATCGACCTACAGCATAATGAAATGTACAGATCGTAGGAGGGAGTGGCAACTCCGCGCGAGCTAAGGGGCTAGAAGCTGAAGCTCGTGTTTTGCGTTCAGTGAATTGGCGCTGTCTGACGCCGGTTCACAGATTGAAACTACAGCAGATCTTCTACCGGGCTCCGGTCGCGACAACGGCGCCACGGAAATTTTGGTCTGCGGACACGAGATGTTTTATCAAGTGGGTGCGTGTGGTTGTTTTAGTCAGCCGCAAGCGGCCGATCAAAGGAGTCTGGCCGCGGCGGTGGTGTTTTGATGCCCTTCTTGGCGCGTATCAGCGGAGCCGCCTGTTTGATCCAAAGCTTGATCTGGGCCTGTACAAGACCCCTGTCATTGAACAAGTGCACCTGCGAGGAGAGTCCGACCATGAGGAAGCTGAGCTGGAGAAACAGCACTCTCAGATCTTCGCGCGCTCCAGGCGCGGGCTCGAAATAATGTTCGATTGCCGGTTCGAACATGCGGCGCACCCGGAGCAGCAATTCGCGCAAGGCATCGGCGAGCTGCACGTCGCGCTGGCTTGCTGTCAGCAATTCGGCATAGGCGTGGTACAGCGGTGTGTCGAACAGCTGTGCCCATGTGGCCTCGATCAGAGTTTGTAGGCGATTGCCCTCGTCGGCACTGGACAGGATGAGTTGGCCCAGCGTGCGGTAGCTGCGTCGTAACAGGTCTTCCGCCGCATCCAGGATCAGCGCCTGCTTGCTGGGGTAGTGGTGGGTTTGGGCGCCCCGCGAAACACCGGCCCTGCGCACGATCGAATTCAGGCTGGTACCGGCGTACCCATCCTCGGCCAGGCTTTCCAGGGTCGCCTCGAGCAGGCGCTTGCGCATCGCTTCGCTGCGCTCCGCCTGCGTCAAACGGCGCGGCGCCTGGCTTGCAGGACCCATCGGCGCGATTGCGGCCTTGCTCATATTCCAATCCTCGAAACTAAATAGCGTTGAAGTTTAGAGGGTTATGTTGCCTTAACCCGATCTTCGTTGACATCGCACTCGGCCTTATTATGATACCGATCAACCTGTATGTAAATACAGGCCGGACTGTATGTTTAAATCTGGCGATCAGCCACAGGAGATTTTGATGATTCCGAGGACGCTGTTCGGTGCCGAGCATGAAGATTTCCGCAAGTCGTTCCGGCGCTTCGTCGATGAGGAGATCGTTCCTCACCACGAGAAGTGGGAGGAGCAGCAGTGTGTTGACCGCAAGATCTGGAACCGCGCCGGCGAGCTGGGCTTCCTCTGCGTGACCATGACGGAGGAATACGGCGGCGCCGGCGTCGATCGGCTGTTCAGCGTGGTCATGATGGAAGAACTGGCCAAGGCCGGGACCAGCGGCATCGGCTTTCCGCTGCATACCGACATCGTTGCCAACTACATCAACAACTTCGCCAGCGCCGAGCAGAAAAAGCATTGGCTGCCGCGTATGGCCAGCGGCGAGCTGGTCACTGCCATCGCCATGACCGAGCCGGGTACCGGCTCCGACCTTCAGGCGATCAAGACCACGGCGGTCAGCGACGGCGACCACTATGTGCTGAACGGCTCCAAGACCTTCATCACCAATGGGCAGCTGTGCGACCTGGTAATCGTCGTCGTGAAGACCGGTGGCGAGGGGGAAGGGGCGAAGAACATCTCGTTACTCTTGGTCGAAGCCAACTCGCCGGGATTTTCCAAGGGCAAGCCGCTGAAGAAGATCGGCATGAAGGCGCAGGACACCTGCGAACTGTTCTTCGAAAACGTGCGGGTGCCGAAAGCCAACCTGCTCGGCAAGGAAGGCGGCGGTTTTATCGCGCTGATGCAGGAGCTGGCCTGGGAACGGATGATCATCGCCATCACCTCGATCTCCGGCGCAGAAACAGCGCTGCAGCAGACCATTGAGTACACCAAGAACCGCAAGGTCTTCGGCAAGCCAGTGGCGGCCTATCAGAACACGCGCTTCAAGCTGGCGGAGATGAAAGGTGAACTTGCGATCGGGCGGGTCTATGTTGATCGCTGTCTTGAACTGGTGCTGAAAAAGAAGCTCGGTGTGGACGATGCCGCCACAGCCAAGTTCTGGTGCTCCGAGTTAATGGGCAGGGTCATGGACCAGTGCCTGCAGCTGCACGGCGGCAACGGCTACATGCTGGAGTACCCGATTGCCCGTGCCTACATCGACTGCCGTGCACAACGTATCTACGGCGGCACCAATGAAATCATGCGCGAGCTCGTCGCGCGCACGCTGTAACAAATTCCTTCCCCTCCAAAACATCGCAACACCGCAAGAGGAACCAATATGTCTGAACAACTGCGTTTCGACGGCAAGGTCGTCATCATCACCGGTGCCGGCAACGGCCTGGGAAAATCACATGCGCTGCTGTTCGGTGCCCGCGGCGCCAAGGTCGTGGTCAATGATCTTGGCGGCGGCGCCCACGGCGACGGCAAGTCTTCGGCGGCAGCCGACAAGGTGGTCGAGGAAATCAAGGCGCTCGGCGGCGAAGCTGTCGCCAACTACAATTCGGTGGAGGATGGCGACAAGATCGTTCAGACCGCGCTGGACGCATTTGGTACGGTTGACATCGTGGTCAACAACGCCGGCATCCTGCGCGATGTCAGTTTCCAGAAAATGACGCTGGACGACTGGAACCTGATCTACCGCGTGCATCTGAATGGCGCCTTCCGCGTCACCCATGCGGCGTGGCCGATCATGCGCGACAAGGGTTATGGCCGCATCATCATGACCACCTCGGCCGCCGGCATCTACGGCAACTTCGGCCAGGCCAACTATACGGCGGCGAAACTGGGCCTGGTGGGCCTCGCCAACACCCTTGCGATCGAAGGCCGCAACAAGAACGTCCATGTCAACACCATCGCCCCGATCGCCGCCTCGCGCCTGACCGAAACGGTGCTGCCGCCCGAAATCCTGCAGCATCTCAAGCCCGAATACGTCAGCCCCCTGGTCGGCTGGCTGTGCAGCGAGGAATGCAAGGAGACCGGCGGCCTGTTCGAGGTGGGCGCCGGCACCGTCAACAAGCTGCGCTGGGAGCGCACCCGCGGCCACGGCTTCCGCGTCAATACCACGATCAGCCCGGAGGACTACGAGGCCAAGTGGGCGAAGATCTGCGATTTCACCGATGCCGAGCACCCGGAGACGATTGCGGCGTCGATGTCGTCGGTTCTCGACAACGTCAACAATCCGAAGCGTGGTGGTAACCAGTTCATCGATCTCGATCTGGCCATGTCGCAGCCGCCGGTCGAAGTAGAGACCAGCTACGACGAGCGTGATTTGTCCCTGTACGCCCTCGGCGTCGGCGCCGGTGCCAATCCGCTCGATTCCTCGGAGCTGCGCCTGATCCACGAGCGTGGCGACAAGTTCTATCCGCTGCCGACTTACGGCGTGATGCCCGCGCTCAACGGCTTCATGAAGTTGATGCAGGAAGGCAAGCAGCCGCCAGGGATGAATGTCGGTTTCGACCGTGTGCTGCACGGCGAACAGTACACCGAGATCAAGCGTCCGCTACCGCCGCACGCCAAGCTCAAGCACAAGTCCAAGATGCGCGACGCTTATGACAAGGGCAAGGATGCGATCGGCATCATCGACGTGCACAGCTACGATGAGACTGGCGAGGAAGTCGCCTACAACGAAATCACTTTCTTCCTGCGCGGTGCCGGCGGCTGGGGCGGCGATCGCGGCCCCTCCGGTGACGTCAACGTTCCTCCGCAGCGAGAGCCGGACGCAGTGATCGAGGAGAAGATCGGCGACGCCCAGGCGCTGCTGTACCGCTTGTCCGGCGACTGGAATCCGCTGCATGTCGATCCGGAGTTCGCGCGAAATTTCGGCTTCGATCGTCCGATCCTGCATGGCCTGTGTACTTTCGGCTATGTCGGCCGTCACGTCATCAAGGCCTTCTGCGACAACGATCCGCGCCGCTTCAAGAGCATCAAGGTGCGCTTCGCCAAGAGTGTCTACCCGGGCGAAACCCTGGTCACGCGGATGTGGAAGGAATCCGACCTGCGTATCGTCTTCGAGACCAAGGTCAAGGAGCGCGACGAGGTCGTGATCAAGAACGCAGCGGTCGAGTTATATGAGCAGATTCCTCTGGCCAAGCCCAAGGCAAAGGCGGTTGCCGCTGCTGGAGCGGTTGCCGTGCAGCCGGCCAAGTTGATCAGCGCCGACGTGTTCGCCGCGATCGGCAGCTACATCGCGCAAAACCCGGGCGTTGTGGAGCAGGCCAAAACCCTGTTTCAGTTCCAGCTGAGCGAGCCGGACAGCCAATGGGTGGTAGACATGAAGAACGGCAAGGGCGACGTGCGCCAAGGCACGGTGGATAAACCCGACGCCACGCTCGACGCCTCGGACGAGAACTTCCTGGCGATGTGCACAGGTGCCGCCGATGCGCAGAAGCTGTTCTTCGCCGGCAAGCTGAAGATTGCCGGCAACATGATGGCTGCCGCGAAGCTCGAGTTCCTCAAGAAGATGGACCCGAAACTGGCTGAGGATGCGATGAAAGCCCGCTTGGCAGCGGGTGGCGGCGCTGCGCCGGCGGTAGCGGCGGTATCGGTGCCGGCGCAGCCAACCGGACCGGTTTCCGCCGATGTGTTCAGCGCGATCGGTGCCTACGTCGCGCAGAACCCGAAACTGGTGGAGCAAGCCAAAACGCTATTCCAGTTCAAGCTCAGCGAGCCGGATTCGGATTGGGTGGTGGACCTGAAGAACGACACGGGCAGCGTCCGGTCGGGGCTGGTCGATAAACCCGATGCGACCCTCACCGCCACCGAGGAGAACTTCATCGCCATGTGCACTGGTGCCGCCGATGCGCAGAAGCTGTTCTTTGCCGGCAAACTGAAGATCGCCGGCAACATGATGGCGGCATCCAAGCTTGAGTTCCTCAAGTCGATGGACCCGAAGCTGGTCGAAGCGGCCACTCGCGCGCGCCTGGCGTCCGGCGGTGCGGCACCCGCGACGGCACCGGCAGCAGCAGCGACCGCGTCAAAGGCCGGCAAAGCCAGCGAGATTTTCGCTGCCCTGACAGAACGTCTGGGCAAGACCAAGAAGGCTGAGGCAGCGGGTGCCGTGCTGCAGTTCAATGTCAGCAACCCGGAAGCGCACTGGATTGTGGATTTCAAGTCCGCTCCGCCGAAAGTCGAGCAGGGAAGTGCCAACGGCGGCGCGGCAGCGGTGTTCGGCATCGCCGACGAGGATCTGGTCGCGCTGGCCAAGGGCGAGACAAAGGCCCAGGACCTGTTCCAACGCGGCAAATTGCGCGTCGATGGCGATGTGCGATTCGCGCAGAAACTGTCGTTCCTCGACAGCTTGATCTGAGTCTGTTTCCCCCCTTTTCCGTCGGGAAAGGGGGCTACGAATCGAATTGAAGGAGTAGAAGCCATGAAACGTCGCGTCAATGTCGTCGGTGTGGGCATGACCAAATTCACCAAGCCGGGCGCCAGCCCCGAGTATTACGAGATGGCCCGCGAGGCCGGACAAAAGGCTCTTGCAGATTCCGGCGTGCCTTACACCGAAATCGAGCAGGCCTATGTAGGCTATGTCTACGGCGACTCCACCTGCGGCCAACGATCGGTGTACGAATTGGGACTGACCGGAATTCCGGTAGTCAACGTCAACAACAACTGCTCGACTGGCTCAACCGCGCTGTGGCTGGCACGCCAGGCGGTAGAGAGCGGGGCAGCCGAGTGCGTGCTGGCGCTGGGCTTCGAGAAGATGGAAAAGGGTGCGCTGGCGGCCAAGTTCAATGATCGCGAGCCGCCGCTGGGCAAGCACGCCCAGGTGATGAACGACATGCAGGGTTTCAACCAGGCGCCCGGCGCAGCGCAGATGTTTGGCGGTGCTGCGCGTGAGTACCGTTGGCAGCACGGCACCAAGAAGGAAACCTTCGCCAAGATTTCGGTGAAGGCCAGGGCCCACGCCAGCAACAATCCCTATGCACTGTTCAACCAGAAGCTGAGCCTTGAGGAAATTCTGGCCTCGGAAGAAGTATTCGATCCGCTGACGCGTTTCCAGTGTTGTCCGCCGACCTGCGGCGCCGGTGCCGCGGTGATCTGCTCGGACGATTTTGCCAAAAGGCACAAGATCAAGAATCCGGTGTACATCGCCGCGCAGAGCATGACCACCGACTACGCCAGCAGCTTTGAGCCGCAATCGATGATCAAAATGATCGGCTACGACATGAGCCGTAACGCCGCCAAGCAGGTGTATGAGCAATCCGGTATCGGCCCGAAGGACATCAAGGTGGTCGAGTTGCACGATTGCTTCACTGCCAACGAATTGCTGACCTATGAAGCGCTGGGCCTGTGTCCCGAAGGTGAAGCCGAGAAGTTCATCTGGGACGGCGATAACACCTATGGTGGCAAGGTTGTCACCAATCCATCCGGCGGCCTCTTGTCCAAGGGACACCCATTGGGTGCGACGGGGCTGGCTCAGTGCACCGAATTGGTATGGCAGCTGCGTGGCCAGGCCGAGAAGCGACAGGTCGAAGGCGCTCGGGTCGCGCTGCAGCACAACCTGGGTCTGGGCGGCGCCTGCGTGGTGACCATGTACCGGCGTGACTGAGCAATAGCCCCGCGCTGCCGGAGGATTTCCTCCGGCAGCTGACTCTGCTCGATTCGTCCCACAAAGGAAGGTCACGATGTCCCCGATCACGGTCAGTGAAGCGGTGCGCTCGCGCCGCAGCGTACGTGCGTTTCTCGATACCCCGGTGCCGGAAACGCTGTTGCGCGAGGCGCTGGAACTGGCGGCGCTCGCCCCTTCCGGCGGCAATGTGCAGCCCTGGCGTATCTACGTGCTCGCCGGCGAGCGTCTGGCCCAGCTCAAGCAGGCCGTGCGTCAATCGTCGCCGGCACCCCCCGAATATCCGATCTACCCGGAAAAACTGGGCGAACCTTATCGCAGTTCACGTTACAAGGTCGGTGAGGAGATGTACGCGCTGCTCGGCATTCCGCGCGAGGACAAGATGGCGCGGATGAAGTGGCTGATGCGGAACTTTGAGTTCTTCGGTGCACCGATCGGCCTGTTTTGCTATGTCGGCCGTGAGATGGGTTCGGCGCAGTGGTCCGACCTGGGCATGTACCTGCAGACCCTGATGCTGCTGTTGCGCGAGCGCGGTCTGGACAGCTGTCCGCAAGAGGCCTGGGCAACACAGCACCGCACCGTCGGCGCGTTTCTGCAGTCGCCGCCGGAGTGGATGCTGTTCTGTGGCATGGGTATCGGCCACGCCGACCCGGCCGCGCCGGTGAACGGACTGCGCAGCGAACGCGCGCCGCTGGAGCAGTTTGCGGTGTTGCAGGGCTTCTGACCCGATCCCATCGACAAATTGCAGCCCGAGTTTCCCGCTGTAGTTCCCAAGCCCGGCTTCCGGTGCTATCGATTGAGGACCTCATGAGTACAGCGCCGCGGTGGTGGGATCAGCTACCGGATGATTTCTTCCGGCAGCCGGATGGCACGGAACTGGATCGGCACCATCGCTTCAAGGTTGGTGCCACCGCGGCAGTCGATCGCGTCATGCGTTCGGTCCTGGCCGGCATGATGTCGCTGGCGATGGCGCCCGCCATCCTGAGCCGCAGCGGCTGGCAGCGCGAGATCGAGCGTTTGAAGTACTACGCGAAGCTGGCTGACCTGGCGGACAGCGCCTTGGCATTTCCGCGTCCCCGCAGAGGCATCCAGGTGCAGGAGTTGCGGCCGAGCCGGCTGGCCTATGGGCCGCGCGGCATTCCCTATCGGATGCTGAGCTTCGACAGCCCGTTCCAGCCACTCAATCCGGAGTTGAGGCAGAGCTATGGCGGTCAGCGCCGTAACGCCAGGGCCGGCGCCCAATACTGGTTTCATAAAGGTGGTCCCCGGCCCACCCTGATCGTGATTCACGGCTTCCTGATCGATCCTTACTGGCTCAACGCACAAATGTTCTCGCTACGCTGGTTTTACCAGCAGGGCTACGACGTGCTGCTCTACACCTTGCCATTCCATGGACACCGCGGCGAGCACTGGGACTGGTTCAGCGGCTATCGCCTGTTCGCCGGCGGCCTGGCGCAGTTCAATGAGGCTATGGCTCACGCTATCCATGATGTTCGCGTGTTCATGGACTATCTGGAGCGCCAGGGTGTGCGCAGGATCGGCGTTACCGGCTTGTCACTGGGCGGCTATACCTCGGCATTACTGGCGGCGGTCGACGAACGCCTCGCATTCTGCATCCCCAACTCGCCGGTAGTCAGCCCGGTAGATCTGATGCGGGAATGGCAGCCGCTGGGCATGCTGGCGGGCGCCAGAATGAAGCGCTCCGGCACGCCGCTGTCGGAGTTGCGCCACGGCCTGGCCATGCACGCCGCGCTCACCTACGCGCCGAAGATCGCCAGCGAGCGCATGCTGATCATCGGCGGCGCCGGCGACCGCTTCACGCCTCCTCGGCATGTGCGTCTGCTGCATGGGCATTTTCCCGGCAGTCAGCTGCACTGGTTCCCGGGGAATCATCTGCTGCACCTGCGCCAGGGCGAATACCTGCGGCTGATGAAGCGTTTCATGGATCGCCATAGCGGCCTGAGCCGGGACTGAGGCATGTCCGGAACCCCCAACACTACGTCCGTTACGCGCATTCACAGCCGCGGCATCTGCGCCCATTCTGGCTTGGGACCAGGCTCGGAATGCAACGCTTTTCGTCATCATCCGCAAAAAGAACCGGTCGCATCCAATCCAGGTGCGCCGGTTAACCACAGGTAGAAAACATGAACTGCAACCCCCTGCTGTCTGGCGTCCGCGTGCTGGACCTGTCGCGCCTGCTCCCCGGTCCGTTCTGCACGCTTTATCTGGCGCAGATGGGTGCGGAAGTGATCAAGATCGAAGAGCCCAATGGCGGCGACTATGCGCGCCTCTCGCCGGAGCTGTTCAACCAGATCAATCGCGCCAAGAAGTCGGTGACGCTGGATCTGCGCAAGGCCGATGATGTGCGGTCGTTCAAGCACCTCGTGGCAAGCGCCGATGTGGTGCTGGAGTCGTTCCGTCCCGGCGTGATGGAAAAGCTCGGCTGCGGCTACGAGGAGCTGCGCCGGATCAACTCGCGTCTGGTGTATGCCGCGCTTACCGGGTACGGACAGACCGGCCCCTACAGTCATCGCCCGGGCCACGATATCAACTATCGTGGGTACGCCGGAGAGCTGGACCAGACCGGCAGTGCCAGCGGCCCTCCGGCTGCCGGCAACTTCCAGGTCGCCGATCTGGCCGGCGGCGCCCTCACCTGCGCCATCGGCATCCTCGGCGCCCTGATCGGAGCCCGCGCCTCGGGCATCGGCAGCTTTGTTGACGTCAGCATGACCGACGGCACGCTGGCGCTGCAGGTGCTGGCGCTGGGTGCGATCCGCTCGATGGATTGTGCCCACGAGCGGGGCAGCGACATGCTCTCCGGCGCCTTGCCGAACTATGGCGCCTATCCCTGTGCGGATGGCAAGTATTTGGCGGTGGGCGCGCTGGAGCCGAAGTTCTTCAGCCGCCTGTGCCAATTGTTGCAGCGTCCGGACCTGCTGAAGAAACCGCAGGGCTTCGGCGCCGCGGGAGCAGAGCTGCGCCAGGAACTGGGTAGCCTGTTCAAGACCCGCAGCCGCGAAGAATGGGAGCAGCTGCTGGCTGGGGAAGATACCTGTGTCTCGGCGGTGCTGACGCCGCTGGAGGCCTTGCAGGACGCACATTTCAAGGCCCGCGGCATGATCGTCGAAGAGGGCGGCAAGCCGGCATTCAATCTGCCGATCCAGTTCAGCAATGCCTTCGTCCGCAGCGGTCACAGCCCCAGGCTGGGCGAGCATACCGCCGAGATCATTGGCACCTTGCCCGAAGCGCTTGCGGAAACCGCCTGAGGCTGTGCCCGTGGCCGACAGCCAGGACGAGTACGACTACATTGTGGTGGGCGCCGGCTCTTCCGGTTGTGTCGTCGCCAATCGTCTGTCGGCCGATGGCCGGTTCCGCGTGCTGCTGCTGGAAGCGGGGCCAAGCGATCGCTGGAATCCCTTTATCCATATGCCGATGGGGCCGATCCAGCTGATGCACAGCCGCCGCTTCAACTGGCGCTTCTGGACCACGCCGCAGCGGCACCTGGGCAACCGCGTCATGTTCCAGCCACGCGGCAAGACCCTGGGCGGATCGAGCTCAATCAACGGCTGCGTCTACATCCGGGGCCACGCCTGGGACTATGACCATTGGGCGGAACTCGGCTGCGCAGGATGGTCGTATCGCGAGGTGCTGCCGTATTTCAAGCAGTCCGAGCACTACGAGCCGCTGGCGGCGGCGGCCGGGGAAGAGGCCCGGTCCCTGGCCGAATATCACGGCCAGCACGGCCCGCTCAACGTGAAGGACCGCAGTTCCACCAATCGCATGGGACTGGCCTTTGTCGAAGCCGGCCAGCAGGCGGGTCTTGCGCTGAACGATGATTTCAACGGCGCGCATCAGGAGGGCGTGGGTTTGTATCGCGCCTTCCAGCAGGACGGCCAGCGCTGCAGCAATGCGCGTGCCTATCTATGGCCGGTCCGCAACCGCCCCAATCTCACCGTCCTCAGCGGCGCCCATGCCACCCGGGTGCTGCTGCAGGACAAGCGCGCAGTCGGCGTCGAATACCGCCGCGGCGGCGCCCTGCATCAGGCGCGGGCCAGGCGCGAAGTGATTCTCTGCGGCGGCGCTTTCAATTCACCGCAACTGCTGCTGCTCTCGGGCATCGGGCCGAGGGAAGAATTGCAGCAGCACGGCATTCCGCTGGCACACGAACTGCCCGGTGTCGGCCAGAGCCTGCAGGATCATCTCGATATTTTCCTGGTCATGCGCACCCGTACGCATGACCCCATGTCGTTCCATCCCACCGCATGGTGGCGCTGGGTGATACAGATGTTCGACTACGTCTTCTTCAAGCGTGGCGAGCTGACCCACAACCCCGGCGAGGCGGGTGCATTCATACGTTCCCAGCCGGACGAGCCGATTCCCGACCTGCAGCTGCACCTCATCCCGGTGCCCGCCACCCGGCATGCGCTCAATCTGTGGCCGGCGTTGAAATGGTATGCCTACTCCATCATGGTCTACGACAACCGGCCGCTGTCGCGCGGGCGGGTCGGCCTGCGCAGTGCTGATCCATTCGCGCCGCCCCTGATCGACCCCAACTACGCCGCACATCAACGCGATGTGGACCGCCTGGTGCGCGGCGTGAAGCTGGCGCGCACCATCGCCGCCCAGCCCGCACTTGCAGTCTACAACCGCGAGGAGCTGGCGCCTGGTCCGCAGATTCAGTCCGACGCCGACCTGGCCGCCTGGGTACGCAGCACCGCCGAAACTGCTTACCACCCGGTTGGCACCTGCAAGATGGGCGTGGACGCGATGGCAGTGGTCGATGCGCGCCTGCGGGTGCACGGCATCGGCGGCCTGCGGGTGGTGGATTGCGCGATCATGCCGACCGTGGTCGGCGGCAATACCAACGCGCCCGCCACCATGATCGGCGAGAAGGGCGCCGCAATGATTCTAGAAGAGGCGCAGAATGCCTGAACCTCGAAGATCGGCCGCGAGATCTCCGCCACCGTGAGAACAGCCGCATGAACCACTCGCTCAGCGCCCTGGATCGAAGCTGGCTGCTGATGGACTCGGCTGACACGCCGATGCACATCGGTAGTCTGCTGATCTTCAGTGCGCCGGACGACGCCAGGCCGCACTTTGTGGCGCAGTTGGCCGAGCGACTGCGCGCGGAGACCGACGTACTGGCGCCATGGAATCTGAAATTGGTGCGCGGCATGCGTCGGCGCCTAAGCCCAGGCTGGGAAATCGCTGCGGACTTCGACCTGGAGTATCACCTGCGCCGGTCGGCCCTGCCGGCACCCGGCGGCGAGCGCGAACTCGGCATGCTGGTGTCGCGGTTGCACAGCCATGCGCTCGACCTGAGCCGGCCCCCCTGGGAATGCCATCTGATCGAGGGCCTGCACGGCGGACGCTATGCCCTGTATTTCAAGGTCCACCACGCGCTGATGGATGTGGGCGACGTCTTGCGCGGGCTCACCGGCGCATTGTCGAAGAACCCACGCCAGCGAGGCCTGCCCCCGCTATGGGCGCTGCCCTCGGAGCAATCACAGCGCACCGTCGCCGGCGGCCAGCTCGGAGAGTCATTGCGCGGCCTGTTTGGCGGCGCTGCCGCAGGTTCACAGCGCGCCATGCGCCAGGCCATGCAGCGCCTGCTGCAGGCGGCGAGAAAACCTGGTGATGACCTGCCCGCGCCGTACACGGCCCCGCGCTCCGCCTTGAACGTGCGCATCGGGCCCCAGCGCCGCTTCGCCACGCAACAATTCGAACTGGCGCGCTTGCAGCGCGCGGCCACTGCTGCGCAGGCCAGCGTCGACGAAATCGTGCTGTACCTATGCGCCAGCGTGCTGCGCCGCTTCTTCAAGGAGTACAACGCACTGCCGCAGCGGTCCCTGGTGGCGGCAATGCCTGGGCTGCATGCGGATGGCGACGCAGCAGTCGGCGACAACGTCTACGGCGCCATCAGCCTTTACAGTCTGGGCACCCATCTGGCCGATCCGCTGAAGCGTCTGGCGGCGATCCGCTGCTCGGTGCGTGCGACACGGGCGCATCTGGATGCGCTGCCACCGACGCTGCTTCCAGCCTATGCGCTGACCATCGCGGCACCGCTGCTGCTCGGACGCCTGAGCGGCATCCACGCCCTGGTGCCGCGCATGTTCAACCTGGTGATCTCCGATCTGGCCGGGCCCCGCCAGCCGCTTTACCTCGACGGTTCGCGGCTGGAGGCTATCTATCCGATGTTCCCCCTGACCCAGGATGGCGCGCTGAGCATCGCCTGTTACCGCTACGCCGACACAGTCAACTTCGGACTGGCTGGCGCGCGCGATGCGTTGCCGCATCTGCAGCGCATGGCGGTGTACATGGAGCAGGCGCTGCAGGACCTGGAAGATGTCATCGCGGGAGCGGCACATGAGTGAACTGATCCGGCAAGCACGCAGCCGCGGCCTGGCGCTGAATCAACGCCTGGCCGGCACCGTGCTCAACGGCTTCGACTGGTTGTTCCGTTCGGACCGTCTGGTCAAGTCCGGCAAGACCTGGTTCGAGCTGGTTTACGACGGCGACCCGATGTCGGTGCGCTACTACGGCCTGCCGGAAGAAGACACGATCGAACTGGCCAACGGCAGCCGCATGGCGGTCGAGCGCAGGCAGCACCCGGTGCCCCTGGTGCTGGTGCCGCCGCTGGGCGTGACCGCCAACACCTTCGACCTGATGCCGCAGCGCAGCCTGGCGCGCTACATGGCGGCGCGCGGCTTCCGCACCTACCTGATCGACTGGGGCAAGCCGGAAAAGCGGCACGCCCATCTTGGCATGAAGGAGTATGCCGACGACATGATGTCGCTGGCGCTGGCCCGCATCCGCAAGCACGCCGGCACCGAGCCGCTGTCGCTGATGGGCTGGTGCATGGGCGGCCTGCTGTGCCTGATCCACGCCGGCCTCCGGGAAGATCCGCGCATCGTCAATATCGTCACCGTGGCCAGCCCCATCGACATGCGCGGCGGCGGCATCGTCGCCGGCCTGGCCTCGGCAATCAACACCCCGGCGCAGCTGATCCGCAAGTACACCGAGTTCCGCCTGCATGCGCTCGACCCCGCCAGGATGCAGATGCCCGCCTGGTTCACCACCCTGGCCTTCAAGCTGACCGATCCGGTCGGCAGCGTCACCACCTACTGGGATCTGCTGACACGCCTGTGGGACCGCGAGTTCGTTACCTCGCACACCACCACCTCGAACTACCTCAACAACATGCTGATGTACCCGGCCGGTGTGCTGCAGGACATGGTGATCAAGGTCGGCATGGACAACAGCCTGTCCAGGGGGCAGCTCGAGATCGGCGGGCAGGTGTCGCGCTTCGACCGCATCCACGCCGCCATGCTGGTCATCGCCGGCGCCAGCGACGTGCTGGTGCCGCCGCCCATCGCCAGAAACAGCGTGGACCTGGTCGCCTCCGCCGACAAGCGTTTCACCATCGCGGCCGGCGGCCACATGGGCGTGATCCTGGGCAGCAAGGCGCTGGGTGAAGTGTGGAGCCCGGCAGCGGACTGGCTCGGTGAGCGCTCGGCGGTATCCGTGCCGCAAGCCGGCACGCCCCCGCGCAAAAAAGCAAAGCCAGGGGCCAGGACGGGAAAGAAGAAAGTCGCGAGATGAGTCGCATCAGCCTGCGAAGCCTGACGCATTGATCAGGTTTGTCCGACTCATGTGCCGCCGGCGGTTTCTTGTCCGCAATTCAAAAATCCAGGTCCGGTGCAAGCATGGAGTCCTCGCGGCAGGGAGTGTGAAACTCCAGGCATTACAAAAAGGGCAGGGGCTTTATGCGCGCGAAAGTTTTGACGATGGTCCTGCTGGCCTGCGGCGCCCTGCTGGCCGCTTGCGGCGGTTCCGACCCGGTTGACGGCACGGCTGGCGCACAGGCGGTGGTGCCGACGCAGCCGCAAAATCTCGATCGCAGCTGCGATGTGGCGCTCTATCCCTCGGCGAAATGGACGCAGTGCGAGGCGCAGAATTTCGCCAAGGTATTGCAGGCCCCGCTGGAAGAGGTCGCCAACCCTGCTTTCCTGGCGCGCCTGACCGGGCAAAGCCTGACCAATATCGGCACCTTGGTTGCACGCGACGTGGCCGACCCGAGCTGGCTGCTGGTGTCTTCCACCCCGCTGGACCAGTTGCTGGCGGCACTGAAGAACCCCGCCATGCTCAGCACAACCTTGCAGCAGGTGCTGGCCGAAGTGCTGGAAGATCCGGAACACGCGCTATCCCTGTCGCTGGACACGCCGGTGACGCCGCTGCTCGGCAGCTATGTCCTCTCCGCCGCCGGCGACCCGTTCCGCTATCCGGGAGTGAAAGGACCGGACGGCGACGACTTCTACAACAACGAAGCGGTGGTGACGCCGGTGGTGTTCTACGACTCCGGCTGTGCCCGCCTGTCCGGGCGGGTGTGGCAGCCGAAGAGCATTGCCGCGGGCGCCACGCTGCCCGGCGTGGTCATCGACAATGGTTCGGTCGAAGCGCCGGAGCCGCTGTACTGGTGGGCGGCACAGGCCCTGGTGCGCAGCGGCTATGTCGTATTGACCTTCGACCCGCGCGGCCAGGGGCGCTCCGACGAGCAGACGCCCAGCGGCGGCCAGGGCACCAACATCAATCCCAGCGTGTTCTGGACCGGCCTGGTCGATGCCATCGACTTTTTCCGTTCCACGCCCGGCACGCCGTATCCGAACAACATCAGCTGCAGCTACGCCTATCCGACCAAGGTGGCGCCGTATAACCCGGCTTACGCCGCGATCGATCCGGATCGCCTGGGTATCGCCGGCCACTCGCTCGGCTCCATCGGCGTCGCCGTGGTGCAGGGTTACGGCGCGCCCGGCGCCGATCCCTGGCCGGGCAAGATCGACAAGTCCAATCCGGTCAAGGTCGCCGTGGCCTGGGATGGCCTGCTCAAGCCTGGCGGCGGCCTGATCGGCGGCGCCGAGCAGGGGGGCGGTATCGGCAACATCCTGTACCAGCTGGGCATTGCCGATCCCCTGTTCCGCCTGGTCATCGAGCGCGGTCTGCCGAACTTCGGCGCGCGCGTGCCGGCGATGGGGCAGTCGTCGGAATACGGCCTGTTCGTCTCGCCCTACCTCACGCCGCCCGATCCGGAGCAGCGCAAGAGCCAGGGCTTCAGTGCCTGGCAGGCCGCCGGCGTCCCGGTGTTCGAGTTCACCATCCAGGGCAGCTCGCATGCGGAATGGAGCCAGATTCCGGCTTTTCCGACCACTTCGTGGTGCCCGGACACCAAAAGCGGCGCCTGTACCGGTGGCTGGGGCGAGCCGATGGCGCAGTACTACACCCTGGCCTGGCTCGACCGCTGGCTGAAGAAGCCTGGCGAAGCCGGCTATGCCGATGCCGATACGCGCCTGGTCGATGACGCCGGCAGCGAGGGCGCGGTCAAGATGAGTTTCCGCTCCCGTTCGGCGCGCGACTATCCGGATCGCTCGGGCCATCGGCAGCATTGCGAGGACATCCGCGCTGGCTGTGGTCCGTAAACGCCGTGGAGGTTACCGCGACGGAGATGAAATCAGGATAGCCGCGCCGGCGGTGCCGTCTGGCGCAGATTGGCGCTGCGCCAGTCGCGCGGCGGCATGCCTTTCCAGCGTCGGAAGGCGGTGGTGAAGCTGGAGACTTCGTTGTAGCCGAGCCGGTCGGCGACCTGCTCCACAGTCAGCCGTGCCGAGCACAGCAGTTCTTCGGCCATGGTTTCGCGTATTTCATCGACCAGGCCGCGGAACGAGGTTCCTTCCGTGGTCAAAAGCCGGCGCAGGTGGCGTGAGGTGGTGCACAGCTCCGCGGCGATCCTCTCCATGTCCGGTGCCTCCCCTGGACTGCGCAGCAGAATGCTGCGTACCTTGCCGGCCATGCCCACGCGTGCCGCTTTCTTCGTCAGCAGATCCTGCAACTGCGTTTCCCAATAGCGCAGGGCGTGGCGGTTGGCTTGCGGCAAAGGCAGATCGAGCACGGCGGCATCGGCGATCAGCACGCTCCGCTGCGCCCCGAATTCCGGCCGCAGCCCGAAAATTTTTTCAAAACGATCCGCATACGCCGGCTGTTCCAGCTGCAACAACATCCTGCGAAAGGGAACGTGTCTGGAGAACAATTCGACTTGTATGTTGAATATGCCGGCAAGATCGCGCTCCAGCACAAAGCGGCGCAGCGGCTCGGGAATGTGCTGATCGTCGAAATAGACATGGAATTCGTCGCCATGCTGCTCGAAGCGTTTGTCCGTCAACGAGAATGCGAGACGGCTATAGCGAATTCCCAGCTCCATCAGTTCCCGTATGGTCGCGCAGCTGGACAGCGCGAACGCCAGGATGCCGTAAACCGACATGTGAATGCGCGAGCCCATCTCCAGGCCGATGCCCGGCACATGGCCAAGCTGGCGCACGATGTTGCCGATCACCGCCAGTTCCTGCTCGGGATAGATTTCCGCCGCGGGATCGTGGAGCGCCGCGGCTTCGATGCGGCTGCCGGCCAGGCATTGCTCCTGCGACAGCCCGTGTTCGGCCGCGGCCGAACACATCAGGCCGACGCTGTAACTGCTCCTCGGAAATCGCCAGTCCATGTTGAACGAACGTTATATTTTGGTATCTCACCCCTCATGTCCGAATATAGCAAATCGGCGTCCGGACGTACTGTTCAAGCCGTTCCCCAACTTCCTTAAGGTTCTCCCACGGGCTGAAGACCCCGCTGCGCTGCATATGGCCATCCCGCGCAGCACTCAGGAGAGCTGTTGCAATGGTAGATCACGGCAGAAAAACGCTACTCGGCTGCTTCCAGCACTGGGAAAAGATCAATCCACAGCGCACCTATCTCACGCAGCCGTATCCCGATGGGCGCGTACTGGACTACAGCTGGGCGGAAGTCGGCGATCAGGCGCGGCGCATGGCGGCCCATCTGAAGTCGCTGGAGCTGCCGCCAAAAAGCAATATTGCACTGCTGGGCAAGAACAGCGCCCACTGGATCATGGCCGATCTCGCCATCTGGATGGCGGGCCACGTCACCGTGCCGCTGTATCCGACGCTCAATGCCGCCACGGCGAAATATGTCCTCGCCCACAGCGAGGCCCGGCTGCTGTTCCTGGGCAAGCTGGATGGCAAGACCGACGGCTGGATCGAGATGCAGCAGGGCATTCCACAGGACCTGCCGCTGATCGGCCTGCCCATGTCGCCGCGACCGGATGTGCCGCAATGGGATGACTTGATCGCGAAGCACCTGCCGCTGCGCAAGCTGCATGATCCGCAAACCGACGAACTGGCCACCATCGTCTACACCTCCGGCAGCACCGGCCAGCCCAAGGGTGTGATGCACAGTTTCGGCAGCATGATGGCAGTCAGCGCGGCGCTGAGCCAGATGTATAAATTGACCAGCGAAGACCGCATGCTGTCATACCTGCCGCTGGCCCACGTCGCCGAGCGGGCCGCGGTCGAATCCACTTCGCTATATTTCGGCTTTCGGGTGTATTTCTCCGGCGGCCTCGACACCTTCCAGCAGGACCTGAAGCGGGCGCAGCCTACGGTGTTCTTCTCGGTGCCGCGGCTATGGACCAAGTTCCACCAGGCCATCAACCAGAAACTGTCACCTTCATTGCAGCGGCTGTTGTTCGCGCTGCCGGTGGTTTCCCGTCTGTTCAAGAACAAGCTCCTGCGCGAGCTGGGCCTGAACCATGTGCGGGCGGCGATCACCGGCTCGGCGCCGCTGCCGTCGGACATCATCGCCTGGTACCGCAAGCTCGGCCTGGAATTGCTGGATTGCTACGGCATGTCCGAGAACTTCGGCGTCTCCCATGCCAGCCGCCCCGGACAGGTCCGTATCGGCTACGTCGGCAGCCCCGCGCCCGGCGTCACATGCCGGATCGACGACAACGGCGAACTGCTGGTGAAGAGCCCGGGACAGATGCTGGGCTACTACAAGATGCCGCAGAAGACCGTTGACGATCTCACGCCGGACGGCTACTTCAGGACCGGCGATCGCGGCGAGATCGACAGCCAGCAGAGGCTGCGCATCAC
Source organism: Nevskia sp. (assembly GCA_028291705.1). Taxonomy (GTDB): domain Bacteria; phylum Pseudomonadota; class Gammaproteobacteria; order Nevskiales; family Nevskiaceae; genus Nevskia. The sequence continues at coordinate 9,438 of JAQGNS010000135.1, read as the reverse complement.
CGGGCGGGTCAAGGAGCTGTTCAAGACCAGCAAGGGCAAATACGTGGCGCCGGTGCCGATCGAGCAACTGCTGGGCAACCATCCCAAGCTGGAGGCGGTGTGTGTGACTGGACAGGGTCAGCCGCAGCCGTTCGGATTATTGCTGCTGTCGCCGGAAGCCCGCCAGGAACTCAATGGCAATACCGCCATCCAGGCCGATTTCGCGACGCTGCTGCAGCAGGTCAACGGCACCCTGGAAGGCCACGAGCGCCTGGATTACCTGGTGGTGGTGAAGGACCCATGGAACATGGAAAACGGCTTCCTCACGCCGACCATGAAGATCAAGCGCGGCGTCATCGAGGAGCGCTATCTGCCGATGGCCGATCGCTGGCTCAAGGCCGGCCAGACAGTGATCTGGGAATAGCGCCGTGAAACTTAGCATCGAATGCCGCTATCCGGCCTCTGCCGCAGTCGTGTTGAAGATGATGACCACGCGCGAGTTCCATACCGGCAAGCTGGAAATCCTGGGATTGGCGCCCTACACCGTGCTGGCGCATCACTTCGACGGCGGCGACTTCAGCATCAAGATCCGGCGCAAGATGGCCATCAGCGCGCCGGTACCGGCTGCGCTGAGGAGATTTACTCCGGCGGAGATCACCGTGACCCACGAGGATTGCTGGAACGTGCCAAATCGGTCTGGTGCCGTGGACTTCGAGGTCAAGGGATTGCCGGTCGAGCTGTCCTGTCGCACGGCGCTGATCGATCGGGAAGAGCATAGTCTGCTGCGCTATGACTGGGACATCGGCGCGAAGGTGCCGCTATTGGGCGGCGCACTCGAAAAGCTGCTGATGGCGGATCTTGAGAGGAAGCTGATGGCCGAGACCCAGGCAGGCATTGGCTTGCTCAAGGACTACCTGTGAATCCTGCCGGAAATCGCAAAACCAGGTCCGCAAAGCACGTTCAAGGCATTGTCTGCGACCGGTAGAGTCGCTGTACATCGGGCTCAAGCCCGATTTCAAAAAAAGCACGCTGGTGCGCAACAGGCGCAATTGGCGGATACACCAAGAGTGGGGGGAAAGCGATGCAAAGGAAATTTTGCGTGATCCGGATGGGAGCGCTGCAAAAGCCGGCGCTTCAACTCGTACTTCTGGCCGTACTGACGCTGATCGGATCGCCCGCCCGGGCCATCGACTTCAGCTTCGAGCCGCCATTGGCCAAGGATGAGGTCAAGGGTGTGCTCAACACCACTTTTACGGGCGGCGTCGGCGTCCGCATGCAGAGCCCCAGCGACAACCTGATCGGCAAGTCCAATCTCAATCCCAATGTCTGCGCCCCGCCATACCAGACCTGCCAGGGCCTGTTCCGTACCCAGACTTATCCGGCCGCGCACCTGTTTGCGGCGCGGGGCGCAGCCAGCACCAACATCGACGACGGCGAACTCAATTACGCGCACAAGGGCGACATCTTCCAGGCGCCTCTGAAAGTCACGCCGGATCTCACCCTCACTTACGGCGACTTCGGCATCTTTGCCCGCGTTCTTTACTTTTTCGATGTGCGCAACAACGACTTCACCGAGAACCATCCCAACCGCATCACACCGCAGAATGCTGCCCAGGTCGGTCGGGTGGGGAGCACTTTCCCGATACCCGCGCTCAGTACGGTGGTCGGCGGCTTGTCGCAACTGGGGGTGCCGGTATCCCTGCTCAACGCCACCGCCATTACCGGCCGCTTCTATGGGCCAGGCGGCGTGGTGCGCAACAAGCGCAGCGATAGCGAAGTCCTGCGGGAAGCGGGCACCGGCATGCAGTACCTGGACAGCTATTTCTTCGGCAAGCTGCCGCTGTGGGCAGACCATGACCTGACCTTCAAGATCGGCCGCCAGTTGGTGAACTGGGGTGAAAGCACCACGCTGCAGATCAACAGCGTCAACTCGGCAAACCCGATCAACGCCAACAATTTCTACCGCATCGGCTCGCAGGTCGAAGAGGTGTTCACGCCGATCAACATGATCGACCTGAGCATGAGCCCGCTTGAGAACTTCACCATCGAAGGTTTCTACCAGCTCGAATGGCAGCCGGATGAGGCGCCGACACCGGGCACGTATTTTTCCGACACCGATATCGGCACCAAGAACGCCGCCAACAGTCTGAGCGCTACCTTCGGCGGCGGTGCGGAAGACCCTTCCTGCGTCGGCAAGCTGCTCGACAATCCGCTGTCCGGCCTGACCCCGACCTGTGCGACGGTGTTCCGCCTGCCGGACCTGGAGCCGCGCACCTCCGGCCAGTACGGCATCAAGCTCGATTACTACAGCGACACCATCAACAACGGTACCGACTTCTCCCTGTACTACGAGAATTACCACTCCCGTCTGCCCTACGTCAGTTTCTTCTCTGCCTATCCGAGCTGCCTGCGCAAGGAAGGCAATGCGCGCAACAACGACGCCACCGACGTCGTCACCACCCTGCTCGATTGCCCGAATCTCCCGTTACTGGCTATCGGCGACCCGACAAAGGCCAAGTCCGACTCGCTGGATCTGGATACCATCAAGTTCAGGCTGGAGTATCCGGAAGACATCCATCTCATCGGCGCCAGCTTCAACACCACGGTCGGCAGCTATTCGTTGCAGGGTGAAATCGCCTACCGCCCGAACAAGCCGATGCAGGTGGATGCGCACGATCTGGCCTTCGCCGCACTTGGCCACGCCGGTACGGCCTGCGGCCAGCCGGGAGTGAATTGCACCGGAACCAGCGGCCCGCTCGGTGCGCTGAGCCTCAACGGCATCGGCAATGCGCCCGATGGCGGCACCGCGCTGTATGGCAGCAGTGATGCCGTCAATAAGAGTGGACAGGTCACGCAGCACGACACCTATGACCTGGTCATCGGCCACGCCGGCGGCTCACAGCGCTACTTCCCCAACTTCATCATCCCCTATCGCGGCGGCGTGGTTGGCCAGAACACGCCCTGCTATCCGCAGCCCGGCAGCGCCGACGATGCACAGTTCGGCTTCGACAAGTTCCAGCACCCCTACTATCCCTATAACCGCAGCAGCCCCTGCTACATCCAGGGCTACCAGCGCCTGCAGGATTTCGAGTTCAATCTCGGCGCCACACGCGTCTACGGCAGCACCGACAATTTCGTCGGTGCCGACCAGGTGATCCTGCTGTACGAAGTAGGGGCGGACTACATTCCTTTCCTGCCGTCCTACGATCAACTGGTACTGCAGGCACCCGGCACCAACTATGGCCCGACCGCCGGTGCCGACGGCTCCGGTGCCGACGGCTCGCGCATGGGCTGCTCCAACATCCCGGATTGTTCCTACGGCCCGGATGGCCTGCGCTTCAATCCGCATCAGCAAGACCACACCGGCTACCCCGACAAGCTCTCCTGGGGTTACCGCATCATCGCCCAGCTCGACTACGAGCAGGTCCTGCCCGGCGTCACCCTCAAGCCACTGGTGGTGTTCTCGCATGACGTGGCGGGGACCTCGCCGGGCCCGGCCGGCAACTTCGTCGCCGGACGCAAGCAGGTCAATTCCCTGTTCGAATTCCGCTATCACCAGGATCTCTCGCTCGGGCTCGGCTACTCCTGGTTCTGGGGTGGTGGCGCTTACAACACCTTGTCCGATCGTGACTTCGCCCAGGCATTCCTCAAGCTCCAATTCTGATACGAAGAGGGTTTTCCATGAAGCACGCTCTGACGCTGCTGCTCGGCGCCTTGTTGCTCGGTGCGGTTGTTCCATCCGCGATGGCCAAGGTGACCGCGACGGAGGCCGCCCACCTTGGTCAGGATCTGACGCCGGTTGGCGCCGAAAAGGCCGGCAACAAGGAAGGCACCATCCCCGCATGGACGCCCGCCCAGCAGAAAGGCACCCCCACAGAATTCGCTTCCAATCCGCAGATCGAGGCGGAGAAGCCTCTGTTCACCATCACCAAGGCGAATATGGCGCAGTATGCAGAGAAGCTTGACGCCGGCCACAAGAAGCTGCTGCAGACTTACGACACCTACAAGATGAATGTCTACCCGAGCCACCGCATCGAGACGTTCCCGGATGCCGTGCTCAAGGCGACCGTCGCCAACGCCACCACGGCCGAATTGCAGGGAACGGACACGATCAGTAACGCCAGGCTGGGCCTGCCGTTCCCGATTCCCAAGTCCGGCGCCGAGGCGATCTGGAACCACCGCCTGAAGTGGCGCGGCGAATCCGTGACCCGCTACAACAACCAGATGATCGTGCAGCCGAGCGGCAGCACCCAGTTGACCAAAATCGTGGAGGACGTGAAATTCTTCTATGCTTCTCTGACCAACCCGGTGACGGCCAATGGCCATGCGCTGGCGATCAAGTATGCCTCGCAGACTGTTTCGCCACCGAGGGTGGCGGGTACCTATATCCTGGTGCACGAATACGTCGATAGCCGGGACGCCTGGCTCTATTCGCCCGGCCTCAAGCGTATCCGCCGAGCGCCAACCGTATGTTGCGACAATCCTTACGAGGGCACTGACGGCATGCAGTTCTACGACCAGGTCGACATGTTCAACGGCACCCTGGAGCGCTACAACTGGAAGCTGATGGGCAAGAAGGAGATGTACGTTCCTTACGATTCGTACAAGGTCGCCAGCCGCGCGACCAAATATGCCGACATGGCCCGGCCCCGGCACCTCAACCAGGATCTCGCCCGCTACGAGTTGCACCGGGTCTGGGTAGTGGATGCCACGCTCAGGCAGGGCACCAATCACACTTTCAAGCGGCGCCTGATGTACATCGATGAGGACGGCTGGACCATCCTGGGTGTGGAAGATTACGACTCCCGCGACCAGCTTTACCAGTACCAGGAAGGTCACAATATTTTCGCCACCAACCTGCTGACCAATGGCAACGTACCCGAGGTGATCTACCACTTCGATTCCGGGCGCTACTTCCTCACCGGGATGTTCAACGAGGACAAGCCGCTCGACTTCACCCGGAATTTCAACGACGAGTATTTCACCGCCGAAGCCGTGCAGAAGCGCACTACCAAATAGCGGTCTACACTGGGCGTCGGCATCCTCGACGCTGCCGGATCTGCTTGCTCCGGCGGCGGACTAGAAAAAGATCAATGGAGGCTGGCGATGCACGGTGAACAAAAGGGGCCTTTTGCCCGGCTTTTTCTCAAGCTGACCCTGCCGATCGTATTCGGCAACCGCAAGCTGACGCTGGCCGTCATCGGCGCACTGACCCTGTTCATGGCTTACGAGGCCAGCAGGCTCAAGCTGGACGCCGGCTTCGAGAAGCAGCTACCGCTCGGCCATCCCTACATCCAGGTGTTCGAGAAATACCGACAGGATTTCGGCGGCGCCAACACGGTGCTGTTCTCGCTGACCCTGAACAAGGGCCATGGCGATATTTACCAGCCCTCGTTCATGAACACCTACAAGGCGCTGACCTCGGCGGTGTTCTTCATCCCCGGCATCGACCGCGCCCACGTCAGTTCGCTGTTCACGCCGGACACGCGTTACGTTGAGGTGGTGGAGGACGGCTTCCGCGGCGGCAACATCATCCCCTCGAACTTCTCGCCGACTCCGGAAATGATGGAGGAGGTCCGTTCGCATGTGTTCAAGGCCAAGTTCGTCGGCCGCTACGTCAGCAACGATCAGACCGGCGCCATGGTGTTCAGCGAGCTGCTGGAGCGCGATCCGGTCACCGACGAGAAGCTGGACTATTTCGCCACCGCGCACCTGATCGAGGAAGTCCGCCGCCAGTTCATCAGCCCGAAGATGTTCGAGTACCGGCTGAAGAACGATCACGCACCACTCAAGGCGGGAGCCGTGGTCAAGCAGGAATACATCGATCCGCGGGGTGCCTTGTCCGGCTTCAAGGTGGTGCAGGCCCTGGTAGGAGGCGAGCACTACAGCTTCAAGGCCGACGAGCTGGATCTGAAGGAGTCCGACAATCCCGACTACAACCCCAATGTCGATATCCAGATCGTCGGCTTCTGCAAAGCGGTTGGCGATATCGCCGACGCCACCCTGGAAGTGGTCGCCTTCTTCGCCCTGACCTTGTTTCTGGTGTGGCTGATCCTGTGGTGGTACACCAGTTCGCCGTTCATCGCCCTGCTGCCGCTGAGCTGCGGCGTGCTCGCGGTGGTGTGGGAGCTGGGCATCCTGCATCTGGCCGGCTACGGCCTCGATCCGTTTGCCATCCTGGTGCCGTTCCTGGTGCTGGCCATCAGCGTTTCCCACGGTATCCAGATCACCAGCTTCTGGCTGCTCGAAATCTCGACACGCGGCTCAAACAGCTTCGATGCCTCCCGCAACACCTATTCGCGCCTGGTCATTCCGGGCATCACGGCCCTGCTCACCAACGTCGTCGGATTCGGCACGATCCTGCTCATCCCGGTCGGCATCATCCGCGAAATGGCCATCAACGCCATGTTTGGCCTGATGGCGGTGATCGTCTGCAAGAAGATCCTGCTGCCCTGCCTGCTCTCCTACGTCAAGCTCGGCAATCCCGCCCGGTTCCGCGAACGCCAGCTCAAACGCGATGCATCGCTGCTGCACCTGTGGAAGCTGATTGCCTACGTCACGCAGCCGCGCTGGGCGGTGGTGGTGCTGGCGCTCGCCGCGATGACCTGGGGCGCCGCCGAATACATCGGACGCGACCTCAAGTACGGTGAGTTGCACCCCGGAGTTCCGGAGCTGCGCCCCAGCTCGCGCTACAACCAGGATTCCGAAACCATCGCGCGCAACTACGCCATCGGCGTGGACATCTTCAAGGTGATCGCCGAGGACAAGGAAAACGGCTGCATCGACTATCGCAGCATGACGGAAATCGACCGCTTCGGCTGGCGCATGCAGAACACGCCGGGTGTGCAATCGACCCTGTCCATGCCGCAGGTCGAGAAAACCGTATTCCAGGCGTTCAGCGAGGGCAACCCGAAATTCTTCAACCTGCCCAGGGACAGCGACGGCCTGGTGCTGGCCGGTCAGCAGGTGCCCACCTCCAGCGGGCTGCTCAACAAGGATTGCAGCGCCATGCCGGTGTTCGTTTTCACCACCGACCACAAGGCCAAAACCATCGACGGCATCGTCGCCTCGGCGAACCAGTTCATTGCCGAACAGAAGCCGGATGCGCGGGTCAAATTCCGTCTCGCCTCCGGCAATGTCGGCGTCATGGCGGCCAGCAACGATACGGTCAAGGCCTCCGATCACAAGGTATTGCTGTGGCTGTATGCCTGCATCGCGCTGTGCGTCTGGGTCTCGTTCCGCAGCATCAGTGCCGTGATCTGCATCCTGGTTCCGCTGGCGCTGGTCTCGGTCTTCACCTACGCGGTGATGGTATTCCTCGATATCGGCGTCACCGTCTCGACCCTGCCGGTTGCGGCCTTCGCCGCCGGTATCGGTGTCGACTACGGCATCTATATCTATAGCGTGCTGGAGGAGTGCGTGCAGGCCAGGGGTATGCCACTGCGCGAAGCCTACATCGAGACCCTCAACCAGACCGGCAAGGCCGTCATCGTCACCGCCGCCGCCCTGGCCGCCAGCGTCTGCACCTGGCTGCTCTCCGATCTCCAGTTCCAGGTCAACATGGGAATCCTGCTGACCATCATGTTCATCGCCAATGCGGCGGCGGCCGTGATCCTGCTGCCCGCTTTCGCCGCGTTCCTGATGAAGCGGCCGAAGCTTGTCGCGGCTCCTGTCGGCGAGGAGCCGGTCTGATGAAAAAGGATGATTCGGTGCGCTATTTTTCAAGCGGCTTTCCGCCGCCAACGCAGCGCTTGATGCTGAAGCGCTCCGGCGCGGTCCTGGCGCTGGCGGTGTTTCTTCTCGTCGCTACGGCGTCCGCGCAACAGCAAGATCCCGTGGTGACGGCGAAGGCTGCCGTCGTGCAGCCCGAGCCCGCCGAGATCGCACCACTGGCGGCGCGCAGCATGCTGCTACGCATCGTCAACACCGGCAAGCGCCTGATCGGTGTAGGCGAGCGCGGCAACATCGTCATCTCCAGCGACGGCGAGCAATGGACCCAAGTCGCCTCTCCCGTGCGATCCATGTTGACCAGCGTCAGCTTTTCCGATCCGGATCACGGCTGGGCGGTGGGTCACGATGCGGCCATCCTGCATACCGATGACGGTGGCCGCAGCTGGAGGCTCCAGCACTTTGACGCCGAAGCGCAAAAACCCTTGATGGACGTCCTGTTCACCGATAGCAGCCGCGGCTACGCGGTGGGCTCCTTCGGTTCGTTCCTGGCGACCAAGGACGGTGGCACCACCTGGAGCGAGCTGGATGCGCCCGCCATCCGTGCCGACGGGCTGCACCTCAACGCCATCCTCAAGCTCAATGACGGCCAGCTCTTCCTGGCGGGGGAAGCCGGCCTGCTGGGCAGCTCAGCCGATGGAATCACATGGGCAAGGCTCAAGCCGCCCTACGAGGGTTCCTATTTCGGCGCCCTGCCGTGGGGCGCGAAAGGTGTCCTGGTATTCGGCCTGCGCGGCAATGTCTACACGACCGATGATGTCCACTCGGGCGCATGGAGCAAGATCGAGTTGGGAACCACCCAGTCGATATTCGGTGGTGTGCCGCTGGCGCAGGGCGGAGCGGCGCTGGTAGGCGCGGACGGCCTCGCCATATTCATCGGCGCCGATGGACATGTCGACAGCAAGCGCTTCGCCCGGATTTCAGGCGAGCCGGGCGGAGGCACCCTGGCCGGCGTCATCGAATGGCACGGCGTGTTGCTGGCGATGGGCGAATTCGGCGTCGAACGCCGCCGTTTCGCAAACTGACGCCCCGGTTTGGGAGTCAGGAATAAAAGCTGAACGTCCGCTTTTTCTACTGCGAGATTTGCAGATTGAGTGTCCGCATTTGGCCGAGCGGAGACGACGCAGGGAGTTCCTGAAAGCGGAAATCGACGCGGGCAGGTATTCGATTGTCACGGCCAGGCCGTTAACTTCAATCGCATTCATAGACCGATAGCCAGCATGTCTGACCGCAACTGCGTCATCGGAACCGATGACGCGCTTTTGGGAGTGCTGTCCGAAGGGGCAGCACGTTGGCGTCCGCGTTCCGAACGGAACGCAGCCACCCACCAGCCGTGGCTGTGCGAGATGCATGAAACGCTCATCGGCGACAACCAGCATTCTGCTTTCCATGAAGTTGTGCGCCTCTGCGTCAATGCAGTTCACAGCAAAACAAAATGTGGAAATTTATGTGTAAGTAGGTTCTTGCCGATAAATTCTTTGGAAACAGTAAATTGCGTAGCCGCAGCGGACTTTTAGTCCGCTGCGGCTACTGACTCTGTATTCGCGCAAAAAGTATGAGGCCCACGAAAATGCAAAAAGCCCAGTCGAACTGGGCTCTTTTAACTGGTGCCTAAGGAGAGACTCGAACTCTCACGAGGGGTTGCCTCGGCGGATTTTGAGTCCGCTGCGTCTACCGATTCCGCCACTCAGGCTTGGGAGGCGGATTATAGCCGGCCGGCGCGCGCTGTTA
>JAQGNS010000123.1 GCA_028291705.1 Nevskia sp. | reverse complement strand
ACATCATGTCGGCGACGGCGATCCCGACCATGCGGTCGCGGGTGCCGGCCTTCCATTCACCGACGCGGCGGAACAGGTCCACGCGGTGCTGTGAATTGTCGGCGGACAGCGCCACCAGCAGGTCTTCTTTCGAGGCGAAATGCTGGTACAACGTGCCGACGGCGTAATCGCATTTTTCCGCGATACGGGCCATCTGCAGATTGAGCAGGCCATCCTGCCGGATCAGGTCGCGGGCGGCATCCAGGAACAGCTGCTCGCGCTCTGCAACTTCGCGTACACGGCGTTCCTTGGTCCCCAAAATCCAGCTCCGAATGAATCTGGGGCGGATTTTGAACTAGATTCAAAATTTGAGCAAGTAAATTTTATTGCTCCGCACAATTACATATTTACAAATAAAATCAATTACTTGTTAGATAATTCTCCAACGCCATCTAAGAAAAGCTTGTACCCGCCAGTATTATTAGCAGCCTAAATGACGCTTGCGGCCGCTTTGTGACGAGCCGTGGAACAGCCGTGGCGGTTCGTGCCGTGGCCGGAGATGGAAGGCCTCAGGCCGGCGACCAGCGTTTGTTGAGCAGGTGCAGCACCAGGAAGGAATAATCGGCACGGCCGTAGCTGCCGTTGTAGCGCGCCAGCGCGCGCTTGTAGTTGTTGTGTTCCTTGTCCATGTAGAAGCGCAGGATGGTGCAGCCCATGCGCAGGTTGGTGCGGGCCTGGAACAGGTTGTCGCCGCCCTGCCCGATCTCCTGCAGCCAGAACGGCATGATCTGCATGTAGCCAAAGGCGCCGGACTTAGAGATGGCGAGGCGGTCGAAGCTGCTTTCGACATTGATCACCGCCAGCACCAGTTCCGGCGAGAGCTTTGCCTTGGTGGCCTCGGCATGCACCAGGCGCAGGAATTCCAGTCGCTTGGCGGTATCCGGAATCGCCTTCGGCATGAAGCGCTGCATGCGGCCGGACATGTCGGCGAACCAGACTTCGGCGGCGTAGCGGTCGTCGAAGCCGTCGCTTTCCTTGATCGCTTGAGCAAGGCGGGCGCGCAGCTCGGGTTCCGGCTCGCCGGTGGGGCCGGCCTGCGCAGCCGTGCTCAACAGCAGAGCCGACAGGCACAGCAGCGCGGGCAGCAGGAAACTGCCCACACCACGGACGATGGCGCGCCCCGCGCGGATCACGCGGCCAGCTTTTCCAGCACCGCTTCCACCGTGGCGGGAATCATCTGGGCTTCGGCGGCGCCGCGGCGCTTGTACTCGAACTGGGCGTTGGCCAGGCCCTTGTCGCCGATGACGATGCGGTGCGGGATACCGATCAGGTCGGCGTCGGCGAACATCGAGCCGGGGCGCTGGCCGCGATCGTCGAGCAGCACGTCGATGCCGGCGGCACCGAGGTCGGCGTAGAGCTTTTCCACTGCTTCTTTCACCGGGGCGGACTTGTCCAGGCCGATCGGGCAGATGATGACGCGGAACGGGGCGATGGCATCCGGCCAGAGGATGCCGCCGGCATCGTTGCGCTGCTCGATCACGGCGGCGACGATGCGGCTGACGCCGATGCCGTAGCAGCCCATCTCCGGGACCAGCTCCTTGCCGGCCTCGTCGAGCACGCTCAGGTGCATGGCGTCGGAATACTTGCGGCCGAGCTGGAAGATGTGACCGACCTCGATGCCGCGCACCAGGGACAGCTTGCCCTGTCCGTCGGGACTCGGATCGCCGGCGACGACGCTGCGCAGGTCGGCGCTCTCCGGCTCGGCCGCATCGCGCACCCAGTTGACGCCGCGCAGGTGGAAGCCGGCCTCGTTGGCGCCGCAGACGAAGTCCGCAAGTACCGCGGCGGCGTGGTCGGCGATGACGGTGAGCTTGGCACCGACCGGGCCGAGGAAGCCCGGCTCGCAGCCGAAGGCGGCGCGGATCTCGGCATCGCTGGCCAGCGTGAACGGCGCGGCGATCTTCGGATGCTTCTCGGCCTTCACCGCGTTGAGCGAGTGATCGCCGCGCACAGCCAGGGCCACCAGGCCGCCGTCGCGGCCTTTGGCCACAATCAGCTTGATGGTGCTTTGCAGCGGGATGCCGAGCAGGGCCGCGACGTCTTCGCAGGTCTTCTGCGTCGGCGTGGCGACTTTCTCCAGTTGCGCCGAGGCGGCGGGACGACTGCCTTGCGGGCTGGTGTCCGCGGCCTCGATGTTGGCCGCGTAATCGGAGGTGTCGGACACGGCCAGCAGGTCCTCGCCGGAATTGGCGAGGACGTGAAATTCCTCGCTGCGGTCGCCGCCGATGGCGCCGGAGTCGGCCTTGACGATGCGGAAGTCGATGCCGATACGGGTGAAGATGCGGCGATAGGTCTCGCGCATGTTGCGGTATTCGCGCACCAGGTCGGCTTCGTCGGTGTGGAAGGAGTAGGCGTCCTTCATCAGGAATTCACGCCCGCGCATGACGCCGAAGCGCGGCCGGATCTCGTCGCGGAACTTGGTCTGGATCTGGTAGAAGTTCACCGGCAGCTGCTTGTAGCTGCGGATGTCGCGCCGGGCCATGTCGGTGACCACTTCCTCGTGGGTGGGGCCGAGGATGAAGTCGCGCTGGTGGCGGTCCTTGAAGCGCAGCAGTTCCGGGCCGTATTTCTCATAGCGGCCGGACTCCTGCCACAGCTCGGCCGGCACCTGCGGCGGGAACAGCACTTCCAGCGCGCCGGCACGGTTCATTTCCTCGCGCACGACGGCTTCGACCTTCCGCAGCACGCGCAGGCCCAGCGGCAGCCAGGTATAGAGCCCGGCGCCGAGCTTGCGCACCAGGCCGGCGCGCAGCATCAGCTGATGGCTGACCACTTCGGCATCGGCCGGCGTTTCCTTGGTGGTGACGAGGAAATACTTGGAAAGACGCATGTAGGGTCCTGTTGAGCCCCGCGGCGGCGGTCGCGGCGGGGCGGATGGGGTGTGGTGGTATGGCGGGATTTTAGCTTATGCACACGCATCCCCGCCCCTGCCGCGCCGTTTTGCCGCCTGTCTTTGCGGTCAATCCGCAGGGCGGATCGCCGGCGCCGCCGGTCCGCTGGAGGGAACCGGAGCGACGGCGGCGGCCCGGCGACGATATAATGAGTAAATGCCAGCCTATTCACGGCCTCGCCAGGCACGCTGAGCGGGCAACCCGCAAACACATGAACTTTCTTCGCGCGTTGCGCCGGGTGATGCTCGGCGCCAAACTCGATCCGCTCAATCCCCATACCCGTCAGCACATCGTGCTGGTGGCGTTCCTTGCCTGGATCGGGTTGGGCGCGGACGGCTTGTCCTCGGCCTGCTACGGCCCGGAGGAAGCCTTCCTGGCGCTGGGTGTACATACCCACCTGGCGCTGTACCTGGCCGCCGCCACGGCGATCACGGTATTCGTCATTTCCCTGGCTTACAACCAGGTGATCGAGCTGTTTCCCTCCGGCGGCGGCGGTTACAAGGCCTCGACGCGCCTGATCGGCCCTTACGCCGGCCTGCTGTCGGGCTCGGCGCTGATCGTGGATTACGTGCTGACCATCACCATCTCGGTGGCCAGCGCGGCGGACGCGGTGTACAGCCTGCTGCCGACGGACTGGCTGATGTACAAGTTCGTCACCGAACTGGCCCTGGTGGGCCTGCTGATCGTGCTCAATCTGCGCGGCATGAAGGAGTCGATCCAGATCCTGCTGCCGATCTTCCTCGGCTTCTTCGTCAGCCACGCCCTGCTGATCGGCTACGGCATCGTCCACAAGTCCGAGCTGATCGACACGCTGATGCCGGAAACGCTGCGCCAGACCAACGAGCTGTTCGACCAGTCGGGCTGGATCTTCACGGTGTCGCTGTTCCTGCGTGCCTACTCTCTGGGCGGCGGCACCTATACCGGCATCGAGGCGGTGTCGAACAACATCAACATGCTGGCCGAACCGCGCGTGCGCACCGGCCACCTGACCATGTTCTACATGGCGACTTCGCTGGCCTTCACCGCCGGCGGCATCATCCTGCTGTACCTGCTGTGGCAGGCGGCACCGGTGGAAGGCCAGACGCTCAACGCGGTGACCTTCAAGGAGATCATCGAAAGCCTGGGCTTTCACTCACCGCACCTCAACGCCGGCATCCTGGCGCTGACTCTGGCACTGGAGGGCGGCCTGCTGCTGGTGGCAGCGAATACCGGCTTCCTCGGCGGCCCCGCGGTGATGGCGAACATGGCGGCGGATCGCTGGGTGCCGCGCCAGTTCCGCCAGCTCTCCAGCCGCATGGTGACGCAGAACGGCGTGCTGATGATGGGCGGCGGCGCGCTGCTGATCCTGCTGTGGAGTCATGGCGCGGTATCGCTGCTGGTGGTGCTGTACAGCATCAACGTGTTCCTGACCTTCTCGCTGTCGCTGTTCGGCCTGAGCAAGCATTGGTGGGAGCAGCGCCGCTTCGTCAAGGGCTGGTGGCACCGGCTTCTGCTGTCGGGCTTCGGACTGCTGGTCACCGGCTTCATCCTGATGGTGACCGTGGCCGAGAAATTCACCGAGGGCGGCTGGATCACCCTGCTCATCACCAGCACGGTGGTGGCGGTCTGCATCGGCGTGCGCAAGCACTACGAGGATGTGCAGGCGGCGATGGAGCGGGTCGACGACAGCTATTCGCTGCCGCTGACCTGGGACGACGATGCGGCCTCGCAGCCGCCCGACCCGGCCAAGGAGACCGCGGTACTGTTCGTCGGCGGCAACCGCGGCGCCGGCATGCACATGCTGCAATGGGTGCTGCGCCAGTTCCCCGGGCGCTTCCACAATTTCGTCTTCGTCGCCGTGGGCGAGGTGGACAAGCAGGCCTTCGACAGCGCCCGCTCGATCAAGTCGCTGCAGGCGCGCATCGACAACTCGCTGCGCTACTTCTGCAGCTACTGCGTCAGCCTGGGCTACTCCGCCACCTCGTACCAAGCGTACGGCGGCGATCCGCTGGAAGAGCTGACGCAACTGACGCACAAGGTGCTGAAGGATTTCCCGCACAGCATCTGCTTCGCCAGCAAGCTGTTCTTCGACAAGGAGAGCCTGTGGCGGCGCCTGCTGCACAACCAGATGCCGCTGGCGATGCAACGGCGCTTGCAGCTGGCCGGGCAGGAAATGCTGATCGTGCCGGTGCATGTGCCGGATGCCTTGCCGCAATCGCGGATGCCGATCAAGTAGGCGGGCGTTGCGGGAGCAGCCTGGATAACCAGGCGAAGGATTGGGCCGGATTCTTCGCTGCGCTCAGGATGACAATAACGATCGATTCAACTCTTGCGGGCTACTGCTCGCTGAGGTGCAACTCGCGCTCGCGCACCTTGCCTTCGGTGCAGGTCCAGGCGCGCAGCTGCAAGACACCCTTGGTGGCGAGCGAACTGGTCAGGCGCAGGGTTTGCGGGCGCTCGGCGAAGTCTTCCGGAGCCGGCGCGGTGGGTTGGCCGGGGCGGTGCAGGTAGATCGCCCATAGCGCGCGTTGCCGTTCGTCCAGGTGGGCGACCCCATCATTCAAAGTGGCGGGGCCGACCAGGGGGACGTACAGATCCGGTTCGGCGCCGGCGCCGACCACACCGATGAAGGGGTGCTCGCCGGCCAGCTGCGCCTCGTGCAGCAGGCGGATGGCGAAACGGCGCGGCATCGTCAGCGGCGTTTCGCGGCTTGCGGGCTTATCCATGTGCTGCTCCGGGTCGGGCCCCGCAAACGGGGCAATTGGGATCGCGCGGAATGTTGAGGGTGCGCCAGCTCATGCGCAAGGCATCCCACAAATGAAGGCGGCCAGCGTCGTCGCCCAGGCCGAGCAGGCGCTTGATCGCTAGCAGGGCCTGCAGGCTGCCGACCACGCCGACGCTGGGGCCAAGCACACCAGCTTCTTCGCAGGTTTCCTGGGTCTCGCCGGTATCGGGATAGAGGCAGGCGTAGCAGGCGCTGCCGCGCGCGCTGTCGAACAGGGCGAGCTGGCCTTCGAAGCGGATGGCGGCGCCGGAGACCAGGGGCTTGCGGGCGGCGACGCAAATCGCATTCAGCATGACCCGCGTGGGGAAATTGTCGCTGCAGTCGAGCACGATGTCGGCGGCGCGTACGGCGGCGCTCATCGCCGTCTCGTCCAGCGGGCCCGGCAGGGTTTCAATTTCGCACTCGGCGTTGAGGGCGCGCAGGGCATCCGCGGCGGCATCGAGCTTGGAGCGGCCGACGTCGCTGCTGCGATAGACGATCTGGCGCTGGAGATTGGAGGGCTCGACGCGGTCGCGATCGCTCAGGATCAGGCGGCCGAGGCCGGCGCCGGCAAGGTACAGCGAGGCCGGCGCGCCGAGGCCGCCGACACCGACGATCAGAACCGAGGAGTCGCGCAATAGCTGCTGGCCGTTGACGCCGACTTCGCGCAACACGATCTGGCGGGAATAACGGGCAAAGTCGCTCATGGGCAGGTTCCCAGTGTGGCACGCTCGAGGCCATTCAGATCGCGGCGCGTCTCGACCTCGCCGTAGCCGAGCTGGCGCAGCAGGGCGCGTACCGCTTCGCCCTGCTCGGCACCGTGCTCCAGCAGCAGGGCTGCGCCGGGTTTCAGATGACCGGGAGCGCTGGCGCTGATACGGCGCAGGTCGGCCAGGCCGTCGGCGCCGGCGGTGAGGGCGCGGCGGGGTTCGAAGCGCAGGGCGTCGAGGTGTGGATCCTGCTCGGCGACGTAGGGGGGATTCGACACGATCAGGTCGAAGCGTTCACCTGCCAACGGCGCGAACCAGTCGCCGAGACGGAATTCGACGCGCTCCAGGCCAAGCAGGCGGGCGTTGTGGGCGGCCTGGGCCAGGGCGTCGGCGGAGGCGTCCACGGCGCACACCTGCGCATCAGGCCGTTCGCTGGCCAGGGCCAGGGCGATGGCGCCACTGCCGGTGCCGAGGTCGGCGATACGCGGCGCGCTCAATCCTCGCACGTACTCAAGCGCCCATTCGACCAGCAGCTCGGTGTCGGGGCGCGGGATCAGCACGGCGGGACTGACCTGCAAGTCCAGGCTCCAGAATTCGCGGCGGCCGATGAGATAGGCCACTGGCTCGCCCAGTTGGCGGCGCTCGATCAGGGCGGCGTAGCGCAGGGCGGTTTCAGTGGTGAGCGTGTGGTCTTCGCGGATCAGCAGACCGGCGCGGTTGCAGCCGAGCAGTTCGCACAACAGTAGTTCGGCGTCGAGGCGCGGGCTGTCGCCGCCCGCCAATGCACCCGCCGCCCAGCTCAACCAGTCGGCCAGGCGTCCGGGGGCATTGCCCTGCGGCGGGGGTACGGGCGGGTTGTCGGGCGCGTGCACGACGTCGGTCCCCTAGTCCGCCTCGCCCGCTTCAGCCAGCAGCTCGGCCTGGTGCTCGGCCAGCAGCGGCTGGATCACGGGGTCGAGATCGCCCTGGACGATGCGGTCGAGCTGGTACAGGGTGAGGTTGATGCGGTGGTCGGTAACGCGGCCCTGCGGGAAGTTGTAGGTGCGGATGCGCTCGGAGCGGTCGCCACTGCCGACCAGCTTCTTGCGCGTGGCGGCCATGTCCTTTTCCTGCTTGCTGCGTTCCATGTCGAGCAGGCGCGAGGACAGCAGGCTCATGGCGCGGGCGCGGTTCTTGTGCTGCGAGCGCTCGTCCTGGCATTCCACCACCAGGCCGCTGGGGATGTGGGTGATGCGGATGGCCGACTCGGTCTTGTTGACGTGCTGGCCGCCGGCGCCGCTGGCCCGGTAGGTGTCGATCTTCAGGTCCGAAGGATTGATCTCCTGCGCCTGCGCCGCCTCGATCTCGGGCAGCACGGCCACGGTGGCGGCGGAGGTATGGATGCGGCCCTGGGCCTCGGTGGCCGGCACGCGCTGCACGCGATGGGCGCCGGACTCGAACTTGAGCCGCGAGTAGGCGCCGAAGCCGGCGATGCGGGCGATGACTTCCTTGTAGCCGCCGTGCTCGCCGGGGCTTTCGGAGAGGATCTCGATCTGCCAGCCGAGGGTTTCGGCGTAGCGCGAGTACATGCGGAACAGGTCGCCGGCGAAGATCGCCGCCTCGTCGCCGCCAGTGCCGGCGCGCACTTCAAGAAAGACGTTGCTGCCGTCGAGCGGGTCCTTCGGCACCAGGAAGCCCTGCAGTTCGGACTCCAGCTTGTCGCGGCTGGCGATCTGGGGCGGCAGCTCGGCCTCGGCGATGGATTTCAGCTCGGCGTCGTTGCGCAGCTGCTCCAGGCTTTCGATTTCCTTCAGGGCCGACTGGTAGGCGCCGAAGGTTTCGGTGAGGGGACCGAGCTGGGCGTATTCCTGGGACAGGCGGCGGAAGCGATCGCTGTCGCCAAGCACATCAGGGGAGGACAGCTCGCGCGCAACTTCCTCGCGCCGGGCCGCCATCTGCTCCAGGCGGCGCAGCAGGTTGTCTCTCATGTCTTATTGGTATTGATGCTTATTGTTCGTCGGGGAGATCGAACAGTTTGTGGGCTGCGTCGAGCAGCATGGCCTGCTCCACCGCGCCGGCATTGCGCAGGCGTTCGCTGGGAGCATGCAGCAGTTTGTTGGCAAGGGTGTCGGCGACGAAGGCCATCACCGACTCGGGTGATTCGCCGTTGGCCAGCTTGCGCTGGGCTTTGGCCAGCACTTCGTCACGGCTGGCGCGGGCGCGCATGCGCAGGCGGCGGATGGTGGCGCCGGCGTCGCGGCTTTCCAGCCATTTCTCGAAATCGCGGGCGTAGTCGCCGACCAGCACCTCGGCCTGCTCCGCCGCGGCGCCGCGTACCTTGAGGTTTTCGGCGATGACGGCCCGCAGGTCGTCGAGCGAGTACAGGTAGATGTCTTCGAGCTTGGCGATGGCCGGGTCGAAGTCGCGCGGCACCGCCAGGTCGATCATCAGCATCGGCTTGCGGCGGCGGCGGCCGATGGCCCCGGCGACCAGTTCGCGGGTCAGCATGTAGCCGCGGCTGGCGGTGCCGGAGATGACGAGATCAGCCTCGGCCAGGTGCACCGGCAGGTCGTTGAGGCCGATGGCGTAGCCCTGCAGGGAAGCGGCCAGTACTTGCGCCCGTTCGATGCTGCGGTTGGCGACGATGATGCGACCGACGCCGCGGGTCTTCAGGTGCCGCGCCAGCAGTTGCACGGTGTCGCCGGCGCCGATCAGCAACGCGGTCTGGGTGCTGAGGTCGGAGAAGATATGCTGGGCCAGCTGCACCGCGGCGTAGGCGATGCTGACCGGGTGGGCGCCGATCTGGGTGCGGCTGCGCACCAGCTTGGCCACCGCGAAGGTGTGCTGGAACAAGCGCGACAGCACCGGCCCGAGGCTGTTGACCTCGCGCGCCTGGGCATAGGCCTGCTTCATCTGGCCGAGGATCTGCGGCTCGCCCACCACCATCGAGTCCAGGCCGGAGGCGACGCGCAGGCTGTGCAGCACGCTGCTCTGGTCGCGCAGCACGAACAGGTGCGGCTCGATGGTGCCGACCGAGGCCTGGCGCTCGCGCCGCCACCATTCGATCAGGCGGCTCTCGTCCTCCGGTGCCGCGACGGCCAGGATCTCGGTGCGGTTGCAGGTGGAGAGGATCGCCGCCTCTTCCACCCCGGGCAGGGCGCGCAGGCGGGTCAGGGCGGCCGGCAGCTCGGCGTCGGTGAAAGCCAGCCGCTCGCGTGTATCCAGCGGAGCGCTGTGGTGGCTGAGTCCGAGCGTGAGTAGGGCCATGGCTACTTATAATTTTCAAGGAATGCACGGAACTACACAAGCCGCATACCTGCCCAAGGCGTACAATACTTCGTCATCTTCCACCGGCTGCCACCCTTGTATTCGCCTCGCACCCCGTTGCGACTGTCGCTGAGCCTGACCCTGGCTCTGCTGTGCGGCTGTGCCTTGACGCCCTCCAGCCCGGCCACGGCGGCGGACGAAGCGCCGGTCAAACCGGCCGGCCCCGCGGCCGAGACGAGTGCCTCGCCGCAGGAAGAGGCCCAGTTCCACGTCATGGCGGGCGAAATGGCCGCCGGCCGGCAGCAACCGGGGGTCGCCGCCAAGGAATTCCTGCGGGCGCTGGACTACACCGCGGACCCGCAGATCGCCGCGCGCGCTACCGCCCAGGCACTGATGGCGCAGGACGACGACCTGGCGCTGCAGGCCGCCCGCAAGTGGCAGGCGATCGATGCCCCCAGCCTGGACGCACGCGAGGTCATCACGCGCCTGGCCCTGCGCTCGGGCAAGAACGACGAGGCTTATGCCGAGTGCGCGTCCATCGTGCACGACCATCCCGGCGGGATCGACGACGGCTTCCACCACGTCGCCCTGCTGCTGCAGCAGGAGCCGGCCCAGGCCGCGGCGGCGATGGCGCTGATGGATCGCCTGGTGTCGCAGTATCCGAAGCAGGCCGGCGCCTATCAGGCGCAGGGACTGCTGGCGCTGCGCTACGGCAAGGTCGATGTGGCCGAGCGCGCGGCACGCCAGGCGATCGCCATCAAGCCGTCCAAGGAAGCCTCCCTGCTGCTGGTCGGCGCCCTGGTCAAGAAAGGCGACATTGCCGGCGCCGACCAGGTGATGGACGGCGTACTCAAGAACAACCCGGACGCCAACGAGGTCCGCCTCGGCTATGCCCGCCTGCTGATCGAGTCCGACCAGCGCGCGCATGGCCGCGAGCAGCTGGAAAAGCTGCTCAAGGAAGAGCCTGGCAATGTCGATGCCCACTTCAACCTGGGCCTGCTGGCCATCGACGACCGCAAGCTGGACGAGGCCGAGGCGCATTTCCTGGTGGTGGCGAAGAAGCCGGACCGCGTCGGCGATGCCGAATACTTCCTCGGCCGCGTGGCCGAACTGCGGCACCAGCCGAAGCAGGCGCTGGCGCACTATGAAAAAGTCAGCAACGGACAGCAGGGCCTGGATGCCGCGGTGCGCCGCGCCGCCATGCTGGCCAAACTGGGGCGGCTGGACGACGCGCGCACCATCCTGGAAGCGCTGCGCGAGCAGTTCCCGCCGCTGGCCGACCGCTTCCTGATGGCCGAAGGCGAGATCCTGCTCGAAGCCGGTGCTTACGACGATGCGCTGGAGCTGTACGGCGAGGCCCTGAAGGAAACGCCGGACGACACCGACCTGCTGTATTCGCGCTCGCTGGTGTATGAGCGGATGGGCCGCGTCAGTGACTCCGAGACGGACTTGCGCAAGATTCTGGACAAGACGCCGGACGATGCCCGCGCCCTCAACGCGCTGGGTTACACCCTGACCGTGCACACCGACCGGCTCGACGAGGCGGACAAACTGGTGAGCAAGGCGTTGACATTGACGCCGGACGATCCAGCGGTGGTGGACAGCATGGGCTGGCTGCGTTTCCGCCAGGGCCGGGCGCAGGATGCCCTGCCCCTGCTGCAGAAAGCCTATTCCGAGTTCCCCGACTCCGAAGTCGCGGCGCATCTGGGCGAGGTGCTGTGGGCGGTGGGCAGCAAGGACCAGGCGCACAGCCTGCTGACCCAGGCGTCGAAGGCCGATCCGGACAACGCCCAGTTGCGCGATACGCTCAAGCGTCTCGGCCTATGACGGGGCTGGGGCGGCTGCTCCGCGCCGCAGTGGCCGGTGCGGCCACCCTGCTGCTGGCGGGCTGCTTCAGCGAGGTCAAGCCGGACCACGCGGCGGCCGATACCGGCAACAGCGCGCTGGCGCAGCATAGCTGGGACGCACGGCGCACCGCCCTGCAGCAGGTGCAGAACTTCTCCCTGCAAGGCCGCCTGGCACAGACCGGGCTGGTCAGCTTCGGCGGCGACCTTAGCTGGATCCAGACCGGGGCCACGTTCCAGGCACGCTTCTATGGCCCGCTGGGGGTGGGTGCTGTGGCCATCACCGGCAGCCCGGGCAATATGCAGATCCAGAACAAGAGCGGCACTTACCAGACGCAGCAGCCGGAAGTGCTGATGCAGCAGCAGTTCGGCTGGAGCCTGCCGGTAGACGGGCTGCGCTACTGGGTGCTGGGCCTGCCCGCCCCCGGCGACATGGCGCAACTCAAGCTGGACGACGCCGGGCACATCCTGTCGATGCAGCAGGACGGCTGGGAGCTGGTCTACAGCGAATACCAGAGCGTGGCCGGACTGGACCTGCCGAAGAAGTTCGCCCTCAAGGATCCGCAGCGCGGATTCCGCGTGTTCATCGATAGCTGGGTCAACGTGGAATAGGTTTTGGGCGCATTTTCCCCGCGCCTGCGCTCAACCGGCCGGCGCATCGCGATATAATTACCCTTTGACGTATGCGATTGGGGCGTCGCCAAGTGGTAAGGCAGCGGGTTTTGATCCCGCCATTCGGTGGTTCGAGTCCATCCGCCCCAGCCATTCGATTTTTTCTAGCGAACGCAGTGCGCCTGGAAAATCGAATGGCCTGCCCGTGTACGGCAGGACTTCTGTACTCCGCGAAAGCGGACCTTTTCTGACCGACCAGCGGGAAGTGCCACCTATGCCCATGGATTCCCGCTCCAACCCCGTCCATCTGATGACCGACACGACCTCGCAACTGATGCTGTTCACCGGTAATGCCAACCGGGAACTGGCCCAGGACATCGCCAACTACCTGCGCGTGCCGGTCGGCAAGGCGGTGGTGGGGCGCTTCTCCGACGGCGAAGTGCAGATCGAGATCCTGGAAAACGTGCGCGGCAAGGATGTGTTCATCATCCAGCCGACCTGCATGCCGACCAACGAGAGCGTGATGGAGCTGCTGATGATGCTGGATGCGCTGAAGCGCGCCAGTGCCGGCCGCATCACGGCGGTGGTGCCCTACTTCGGCTACGCCCGCCAGGACCGGCGCCCGCGTTCGGCGCGCGTGCCGATCTCGGCCAAGGTGGTGGCGGACATGATCGGTGAGTGCGGCGCCAACCGGGTGTTGACAGTGGACCTGCACGCCGACCAGATCCAGGGTTTCTTCGACATCCCGGTGGACAACGTCTACGCCAGCCCGGTGCTGCTGGGCGATATCTGGCGCCAGAAGTACGAGAACCTGATCGTGGTGTCGCCGGACGTCGGCGGCGTGGTCCGCGCCCGCGCGCTGGCCAAGCAGCTCGACGAAGCCGATCTGGCGATCATCGACAAACGACGTCCGCGCGCCAACGAGGCGCAGGTGATGAACATCATCGGCGACGTCGACGGCCGTACCTGCATCATGGTCGACGACCTCGTCGATACCGCCGGCACCCTGGGCAAGGCGGCGGCGGCGCTGAAAGAGCGCGGCGCCATCAAGGTCTACGCCTACGTCACCCACCCGGTGCTGTCCGGCGCGGCGATCAGCAACATCACCAACTCCAGGCTGGACGGACTGGTGGTCACCGACACCATTCCGCTCAGCCCGGAAGCGGCGGCCTGCCCCAAGATCCGCCAGCTCTCCATCGCCGGCCTGCTGGCCGAGACGATCCGCCGGGTCAGCGCCGAAGAGTCGGTCAGTTCACTTTACATCGACTGAAACGCTGCTGGATTGGCTGATTTTCCCCTTTTCAATCAAGGGGGTTAGCGTTTTCGGGGGCCCAGCCCTATAATTTGCGGCTCGCTGCGCCTGGTCGCGGGTGCGGCGTTTTTCGTTTCCCAACGTTTTTTCGAGAGATATCCCAATGAGAGAAGCATTTGTCGTCGAGGCAGAAGTCCGCACGACGCGAGGCAAAGGTGCGAGCCGCCGCCTGCGTCATGAGGGCAAAGTGCCCGCCATCATCTATGGTGGCAAAGGTGAGCCGCAGCCGATCACGGTGAACCACAATGAGCTGAGCAAGCACCTCAAGATCGAGGCGTTCTACTCGCACATCCTCACCGTGAAGATCGGTGGCGCCAGCGAACAGGCCGTGCTGAAGGATCTGCACCGTCATCCGGTGCGCAACGAGATCATGCACATGGACCTGCAGCGCGTCCTCGCCGACCAGCTGCTGCGCATGCACGTGCCGCTGCACTTCAAGGGCGCCGAAGTCGCTCCGGGCATCAAGACCGGCGGCGGCATCATCGAGCACCACATGATCCAGGTGGAAGTCGAGTGCCTGCCGAAGGATCTGCCGGAGTTCCTGGAAGTGGATCTGTCCGCGCTCAATGTCAACGAAGCCGTGCACATGTCGCAGCTGACGCTGCCGGCGAACGTGGCGCTGGTCGAGCTGAAGCATGGCAACGACGCTTCCGTCGCCGCCGTGCATCTGCCGCGCGCCGCGGTCGAACCGGAGCCGGTCGTCGCCGAAGCCGCCACCGCCGAAGTACCGGCGACGGCGCAGAAGGTCGAGGCCAAGGGCGACGAGGCCAAGAAGGACGACAAGAAGAAGTAAGCTTGCGGGCCTTCGGGCTCCGCGCTTGCCGCATCCGCCCCGCCCCGTCGAAAATGACCGGGCGGGGTTTTTATTTGAGGGCTCCGGTATTCTCAAAAACCGGGGCGAACCGGGTCAGTGTTGCCTGACAAACTCCCTACCTTGATTCGGCTTTTCAGGATTTGAACAAGCATGTCGGACAGCAGCGTGCGCGCCATCGTCGGCCTCGGCAATCCGGGCGCGGAATACGAGTACACGCGGCATAACGCCGGTTTCTGGTTCGTCGACCAGCTGGCCGAAACCTACCGCGCGGACTTCCGGGTGGAATCCAAGTTCCAGGGCGTGACGGCGCGCATCCGCATCGGCGGCAGCGACCTGCTGCTGCTCAAGCCGGCTACCTTCATGAACCGCAGCGGCCAGGCGATCCAGGCCCTCACCTCCTTCTACAAGTTCGCACCGGAACAGGTCCTGGTCGCCCACGACGAGCTGGATCTGCCGGCCGGCGCCGCGCGGCTCAAGCTCGGCGGTGGGCACGGCGGGCACAATGGGCTGCGCAGCGTGCACCAGCATCTGGGCGAGAGCTACGCGCGGCTGCGCATCGGCATCGGCCATCCGGGCAACAAGGACCTGGTGCTGGACTATGTGCTGGGCCGGCCCAGCCAGCCTGACCTGCGCGCGATCGAGGATGCGCTGATCCGCTCGCAGGCGGCGCTGGAAATGCTGGTGACGCAGAGCTGGAGCAAGGCCTCGCAGCTGCTGCATACCGATCCGGACAAGGTGGCAGCGAAGAAGGAGAAGGGGCCGCCGCCGGAGAAGAAGCCGCCGTAGGGGACCGTCGCGATCGCGGCGAAAACCCGGGTAGCGCTGCGCGCTTCCCGGGCTACTGATTAATGGCCCTGCGGTGCCGTCCTGAGCGAAAGATCTAAGCTCGGCGCAGGGCCAGATCCTTCGCTGCGCTCAGGATGACAATTGTCCTAGGGCTTGGCGGGGGCTTCGGTTTCGACCGGGGGCCAGAAAGCGCCCTGCGGGCCGGGATATTCCACCGGGCTTTCGAAGCCTTCCCTGGACACGCTGGCCACACCGAAGGCCCAGTCGTCGATGACCACGCCGGGCAGCTTGAGCTCGGTGGCGGTGCCGGCCCAGCGCGAGTGGGTCCAGGCGGCTTCGGTGGTATCGCGCCAGTAGACGCGGTAGCCGGCCAGGCCGGCTGCCGCGGGACCGGACAGGGCCTGCCAGTTCAGCGTGGTGTCGGGCGAGACGCCGCCGGCGATCTTGAAGCCGTCCGGCGGCGGCGGCGCCCAGGCCATGGCGGCGGCGGCGATGGCGTTGGTGGCGGTGACCTTGGCCAGGTAGTCGAAGTCGACGTGGTCGATGGTGTCGCCATAGACCACGCCGTCCTCGGTGCGCAGGTCCTGGTGCTGGTGGCGGTAGTCCTCGGCGCTTTCGCGGAAGCACACCGCCGGATAGCCCAGCTCGTTGAAGGCCTCATGGTCGCTGCCCCGGCCGAAGCGGTCGACACGGTAGACCAGGTCCACGCGCCAGTTCGGAATCCAGTGTTCGGCCAGACGCTTGATGTCGCGCGCCACGTTGCGCGAGGGGCCGTCGAGTTCGCCGCCTTCATAGCGGCGCGACTTCGCCATCTTGGCGGATTCGGTTTCGCGCGTGCCTTCCGAGAACAGGCGGATGCGGGTGTTGTCGACGACGCCGTTCTGGCCGCGGTTGCCGCCGACGATGTCGTTGTTGAGGTCGGTTTCCACGCGCCAGCCCTGGTCGTGGGCATACTGCGCCAGCACTTTGCCGCCGTAGAGGCCCTGCTCCTCGCCGGAGAGGATGCCGTAGACGATGGTGGCGCCGAACTTGTAATGGCTCAGCACCCGCGCGGTCTCCAGCACCAGAGCCACCCCGGAGCCGTTGTCGTCGGCGCCGGGGGCGTCGGCGGTGGCGTTCATGACGTCGGTGACGCGCGAGTCGATGTGGGCGGTGAGGATGATGACGCGGTCGGGATCGGTGCTGCCCTTCTGGATCGCCACTACGTCCATCACTTCGGCCGGGGTGGGAATGCGTTTGCCGGTGACGGTCTGCGCCGGGGTGACGATGCTGAGGCAGCCGCCGCAATCCTGGCTGATGGCGGCGAAGCGCGACTTGGCCCAGCGGCGGGCGGCGCCGATGCCGCGAGTGTCGGACTGGGTATCGGAGAGGGTGTGGCGGGTGCCGAAGCCGACCAGGGTCTGGACGGTGGCCTGCATTTGCGCGGCGCTGACGGCGGCGGCGATCTGGCCCAATACCGGGTGCTCTTCCGGCAGCGGGGCGGGCTGCTCCGCGGCGACGGCGCAGGCGGAACTGGCGGCGGCAAACAGGGCAAGGGCTAGGGCTCGAATGGTCGGGTTCATGGTCGGAGGGGAAAGGGCAATGAACGCATCATGCCGCAGCCGGGGCCGCAGCCTCAAACAGGCCGGAAAACCGTTCAAAAGTGAACGATGCGAAGGCTTTTTGAGCCCTACTCGGCTAAGCTAAGCGCCTTTTTCGGGATAGTAGAGCGTCATGGGCATCAAGTGTGGCATCGTCGGTCTCCCCAACGTCGGCAAATCCACCCTGTTCAATGCGCTGACCAAGGCGCAGATCGCGGCGGAGAACTATCCGTTCTGCACCATCGATCCGAACGTGGGCGTGGTGGCGGTGCCGGACCCGCGCCTCGATGCGCTGGCCGAGATCGTCAAGCCGCAGCGCGTGCTCGGCGCCGCGGTGGAGTTCGTGGACATCGCCGGCCTGGTCGCCGGCGCCAGCCAGGGTGAAGGCCTGGGCAACAAGTTCCTGGCCCATATCCGCGAGACCGACGCCACCGCCCACGTGGTGCGCTGCTTCGTCGACGACGACGTCATCCATGTCTCCGGCGGGGTCGATCCGCTGCGCGACATCGAGGTGATCAATACCGAACTGGCCCTGGCCGATCTTGAGTCGGTGACCAAGGCGCAGGACCGCGCCGCCAAGCTGGCGCGTGCCGGCGACAAGGCGGCCATCGCCCGCCAGGGCCTGCTGCAGCGGGTGCAAGCGCACCTGAACCAGGGCCAGCCGGTACGCGGCCTGGAGCTGGACGCCGAGGAGCGCCTGTCGCTGCGCGAGCTGCACCTGATTACCGCCAAGCCAGCGCTGTACATCGCCAACGTCGATGAGAAGGGCCTGGCCGGCAATGAGCTGGTGGAACGGGTCAAGGGTTTCGCGGCGAAGGAAAACGCCGAGGTGGTGATCGTCTGTGCCGCCATCGAGGCGGAGATCGCCCAGCTCGACGATGCCGACAAGACCGTCTTCCTGTCCGATCTGGGCCTGGAAGAGCCGGGCCTGAACCGCGTCATCCGCACCGCCTACAAGCTGCTCGGGCTGCAGACCTATTTCACCGCGGGCGTGCAGGAAGTGCGCGCCTGGACGGTCAAGGTGGGCGCCACCGGGCCGCAGGCCGCGGGCGTGATCCACACCGATTTCGAGCGCGGCTTCATCCGCGCCGAGGTCATCGCCTATGACGACTACATCCAGTACAAGGGCGAGGCCGGGGCCAAGGAAGCCGGGCGCTGGCGCCTGGAAGGCAAGGAATACATCGTGCAGGAAGGCGATGTGATGCACTTCCGCTTCAACGTCTGATTGCCGGCTCCCGGCAGCATCCGAGGCCCGGTCGATACCGGGCCTTTTCATTGGGGGAAAAAGGGCGGAGCCCGGACATCCGGACCCCGCCCCTTGATCGAGCCCGCCGCTTCAGATCATTGGAACGTCTGCGTATATCTCACGTACGGGACACGTCCGTCGATCGGGTACAGGCCGGTGGTGTAGGCGCCGTAACGGCCGGTGGTATCGGTGCTTGCCGCCTCGAATTCGCTGGACGGCGGATCGAGGTTGAACAGGTTGCGCACGCCGGCGGTGAACACCCCTTTCCAGGGCGCGGCGTACGACAGCTGCAGATCGACGTCGTTGAAGGAGTTGATGCGATCCGTTCCGCATGAGGAGGGGCTGTCCTTGGCGGTGGCGTAATCGCAATCCGCCGTCGACCAGGTCCGGTGCCATACCGCGGTGGAGCTGAACTGCTTCAACGACCAGTTGATGGTAAAGGAGCCGCGCTTGCTGGGCGTGCCGAGCGTTCCCACTTCCTCGTACACCTCGTTGCCGGAGCCGGCCTCGACGCGGTAGCTCAAGACCTGGGTCAGGGCCAGGGTGAAGTCGAAGCGGCCAAAGTCGGCGGTCTTGAGCTTGTAGTCGGCACTGAGATCGAAGCCGTCGGTGTTGATGGACGAGGCATTGGTCTTCGGCTCGTAGACGAACTCGATGGCGCCATTGCTGGAGCGCAACACCGTGCCGAGGGTGGAAGCATCCGTGCAGGCCGCCCCGGTGTCTTCGCGGCAGGTGTAGTCGTTGTTGAGCACCTGTTGCGCCGTCATCTGCGTGATGCCGTTGCTCAGGGTGATGCGGTAGTAGTCCGCGGTCAGGGTCACCGACCGCACCGGACTGAGCACGAAGCCGGTGCTGAAGTTGCGGGAGGTTTCCGGCTTCAATGTATCGGAGCCCACGCGGAACGACTGCCGCTGCTCGCCTGCGCTGCAGGGCTCTGTTTCATTGACGTTGTTGACGCAGCCCCAGGTATCGATGGCGTCGTCGAAGCTCTGCGCCGGCCCGGCGTAAAGGTCGTACAGCGTCGGGGCGCGGAATCCCTCGCTATAGGTAGCGCGCAGCAGCAGCCTGTCGTCCGGACGCAGGGCCAGGGAGATTTTCGGGCTGGCCTTGCCGCCGCCGATGCTGTACTTGTCGTAGCGCAGCGCGCCGTCGATGTTGACCAGGTCCTTGAAGAAGCCGACCTGGGATTCGCCATATACAGCCCATTCGCTGCGGCTACCCTGGGAGCTGCCGCCGGCGTTGCCGAATACGTTGGACAGGGTGTAACCCTCGAGCGAGCCATCGGAGGCATAGGTGAACGAGGTCTGGCTCTGGGCATCGCCGATCTGCTGGTATTTCTCGTCGCGGTAGTCGAGGCCGACCACCAGCGGCAGGCGGAAGCCGGAACCGGTGTAGGCCAGCAGGTCGTCCAGGGTCACATGGGCGCCCAGGGTGTTCTGGCTGTAGTTGTTGTTGTTGCTGATCGAATAGGCGAAGCTCGAAGCGCCCCCCGGCGTCGAAGAGGGATCGAAAGGATCATAGGTGCCGTTGTCGATCGCCGTCTGCAAGGCGGAAGCCAGCCCATAGCCGGAGCCGATGTCCGACTGGCGATAGCCGCTGTTGGTGACATCCAGCTCCCATTCCGAATCGCCCAGGAACTTGAAGCTGCCCTTGAGTCCCGCCATCAGGTCGGTGATGGTGTCGGTGATGGTGTCGTGCCGCGGACCGTTCTCGGTGGGACGGAACAGGAGGTAAAGGTCATTGCCCGGATCCGGGTTGTTCGCATTGTCGGCGCCGACTTCGGGCAAGCCATAGGCATTGTTGAAGCCTGAACTGGCCGGGGCCGCGGCGCTCTGCGCCTGAGCCACCGACCGGGTGAGCATCACCTTGGCGAAACCGCTGATGTTGTCGGTGAAATCGTAGTTCGCGCCTCCAAACAGGGTATCGCGGATCTGGCTGGTGGTAACCCAGGCCTGGGAACCGATGTTGAAGCCGCAGTAGGCACCGCTGTAGATCAGCCCGGAGTTCGGATACTTGGAGCTGGTTCCGGTCGAGGCGGGACAGGTGCTGAACGGCGTTTCGAGGCCGGTATTTTCGGTGCCGCTGGAACTGTCGATGGCGACGCCGATGGTTCCCGGATCGCCATAGGCGCTCAGGGCCTGCTGCAGATAGGGCCGGTCGGCATAGGTGATCGGATCCTGCTTGGCATGCTCGTAGGAGAAGTAGGCATTGCCCTTGGAGAAGCTGCCGCCTGCCAGAAAGGAAGCGGTGAGGCCCTTGCCGCCTTTCTGCACCGGGCTGTCGTACTGTGCCGATGCCTGCATGCCGTCGAACTTCTTCCTGGTGATGATGTTGACCACGCCACCGATGGCATCGGAGCCGTAGATGGCCGATGCGCCGTCACGCAGGATTTCGACGCGGTCGATGATGCCCAGGGGAATGATGTTCACATTGGCCGCAGGCGGCGTCAGCGACGGATCCAGCGGCAGGCGCTGGCCATCCAGCAGGACCAGGGTGCGCGTAGCTCCAAGGCCGCGCAGGCTGATGGTACTTGCGCCGGCTGCGCCGCCGCTGGCAAGCGACGTCGGCACGGCATCGGAGCCGAAGCTGTTCTCGTTCAGTTCGTTCAGGAACTGGGCGATGGTGAGGGCACCGGTCTCCTGGATGTCCTTGGCCGTGAACACTGAAACGGGCAGCGCGGTCTCCTTGTCGATCTGGCGGATGCGGCTGCCCGTCACCACCACGCCTTGCAGATCGGTCGAACCGGGAGCGGACGCGGCTTGCGCGTAGACCATGGAAGGCTTGCCAGCCGCCACACCCAATACGGCCAACAGAACACACTGGACGGCCCGTTTTCCCGGGCGTCCCTCGACGCTTGGTTTCATTGTTTGTATACCCCAAATCAAATTGCCCGGACGACGTGCCAAGGCTGATGATTCGAGGCTAGCCCCGGCATTTGGGGGACAAGCACGAGTTTTACAAACCCTTTACGCCGGAGGCTGCGCGGGGTCGCTTTCGGGTATCGCAAGATTTGCCAACACCATACAGGCTGCAGTCTCAAGCCACGGCGAGGACCGACTGCGGATCGGCGGCCGGGCCGGCGGAACTCCATAAGGATGTTCGGGCAGTAGCGGACGCGCGGGCACCGGTTCATAATTTGCCCTGAAGTACGGTCGATTTCCGGTTTGACGGCTAGGCGCGCAGCCCGGTCCGCTCCCGCCTCCGGGTGGCTGCGGAACTCCGAATCCGGCGGCGCGGTCTTTTAGCCACAGGTAACCACTTGGCTAGGGGCGTGCCATGAAATTCCTGCTGAACAGGATGAGCCGCAAATTCGGGCAAGGATGCCTGGAGTTCCAGGCAGACGATGGGCGCAGCTGGACGCTCGGCCGCAACGAGCCGCACGCCGTGCTCCACCTCCATGATCCCTCCGCGCTCAACAGGATCCTGCTGAATCCCCAGCTGCAATTCGGCCAGAGCTACATGGACGGCGCCTGGGATCCCGCTGACGGCGATCTGCTGCAGGTGCTGAAAGTGGCCATGCACATGGCCGCTTCGCTCAACAACAACTGGTTCGAGAAACTGCTGGGCGACGCCGCCGCCTGGCTGGGTGAGTTGAACAACCCGCTGCGCAGCCGCAGCAATGTCCACCGCCACTACGACCTGGACTACGACCTCTATTCCACCTTCCTCGACCAGGAGATGTTCTACTCCTGCGCCTACTTCAACGACGAGGGCCGCGGCGAGCCGATGAGCCTGGAGGCGGCGCAGCAGGCCAAGTGCGCGCACATCGCCGCCAAGCTGGATCTGAAGCCGGGCGCCCGGGTGCTGGATATCGGCTGCGGCTGGGGCAGCCTGGCGTTCTTCCTGGCGCAGCGTTTCGACGTGCGGGTGACCGGCATCACGCTGTCGGAAGAGCAGATCAAGGTGGCCCAGCGCCGGGCGCAGGAACGCGGCCTGGGCAAGCAGGTGGAGTTCCGCCTGGAGGATTACCGCGATACCCGCGGCGAGTTCGACGCGGTGGTCAGCGTGGGCATGTTCGAGCATGTGGGCCGGCCGCAGTACCGCAACTTCTTCCAGCAGGTGCACGACCTGCTGACGCCGGACGGCACCGCCCTGCTGCACACCATCGGCCGCAGCACCCCGCCCGGCGGCAGCAATCCCTGGATCCGCAAATACATCTTCCCCGGCGGCTATATCCCGGCCGCCTCGGAAGTGATGGCGGCGATGGAGCCCAAGGATCTGATCCTCACCGACTTCGAGATCTGGCGCCTGCACTATGCCCGCACCCTGGCGGAGTGGAACCGGCGCTTCCAGATTCACCGCCACAGCTTCGCCGAGCGATTCGGCGAGCGTTTCTGCCGCATGTGGGAGTTCTACCTGCTGGTGTCGGAGGCCGGCTTCCGCTGGGGCGACCTGGTGGTGTTCCACGCGCAGATGGAGCGCAGCCTGAGCCGCCTGCCGCTGACCCGCGATTACCTGTACGGCGGGGACCGTCGGCGCAAGACCGTGACCTCGATCCGCCGGCAGGCCTGAGCCGCCCTGCCCGCTTTCCCGCCCCGGCATAAAACCGGGTTTCGGGGCCGAAAAGCGGGCAAAAACTCGACTCAAACCGTCGCTTTCTATAAACTTTGCGACCCCTCAGTGGCTAGGTAGCTCAGACGGTTAGAGCGCGGCACTCATAATGCTGAGGTCGGCGGTTCGATCCCGCCTCTAGCCACCAAAATCAACAACTTACGCTGCTTTTCTCACCACCAAAGAAAGCACTGTGGGGCTTTTGTGGGGATTGGGCTTCCAAACCCTCTCCACTGCACCGATCAGATGGCGGAGTTCCGCCGCCGAATAATCGGTCGTGATGCGGCTGGACTTGTGGCCCAGGATGTCCTGGCGATCCTCAAGTCCTACGCCCGCCGCCCGTAAGCGCCGTCCGCAGGTGTGCTTGAGGTCGTGGACCCGCACCCTCTTGAAGCCCTCGGGACACGGACGTTTCAACACTTCCTGGTAACGCTGCGACGCCTCGCGGCGCCCGTGTTTCCAGGCCGTGTTGTACATCTTCGTCACCGGCCGGTCCTTGTAGGTAAAGACCCGCTCCGGGTGCCTGCCCCGCTGCACATCAACAATGTGCTTTGCCATGCGGTTGAGCACCACGATGCGTTCCTGGCCATTCTTCGCCAGCCACGCCGGGATGACAAAAACGCTCGTCTCCAGCTCCGGCACCTGCATTTCCCACGCCCAATTCAACTGCACCACTTCCTGTTCGCGGCAACCTGTGTTCGCCGCGTACAGCGCCATCCGGCGCAGATGCTTGGGCAGATGCCGCAGCAGGAGCGATTGCTCGTCCCAGCTCACGGGATACGGCTTGCGCTTGTTTGGCTCGGGCAGCTCCACGATCATCGGAGCCGTTTCGAGCCAGGTCAGCCCGAACTCATCGCGCCATAACCGCGCCGCGAGATTCAGGATCAACCGCGCAACCCGCAACGCCCGGTTGATGGTGCCCGCCGCCGCTCCTTTCTTGCGCCGACCCTTGCTGGATACTGTCTCTTTCCGGCGCGCGTCGATGAAAGGCTGGAGCGTTCCCATGTGAACCTGCGGCAGCGCCAGGTTCCCGATGAAGGGGTCCAGCGACCGCAAATCCTGCGCATCCCGTCCCAGGGAGCGTTTGTGCCCGTTGCTTTCCAGGTAGAACGTCGCCGCTTCGCGGAACGTCCGGGTTGGCCGGACCCCGAATTGCTTGGCCTTGCGTACCTCATTCAGCTTGTGGTTGAGGACTTCCGCCGCCCGTTCGAGGTCGCGCTCTCCAGTGCTTTCTCGAATGCGGCCATAGCCTCGGACTTCCTTCTCAATCCACCAGATTTCGCCCCTCTGGACGAGCCCTGGTGTTCGTGTACGTCCCATGTGGACCTCCTATTGGATATTGGAGGTACGGGACGACCACAGCGCCTCTTATAGTCCTCCGTCCACCCATCCAATTCAAGCCGATCAAAGGCAATGCACTGCCGGCCAAAGGGAATCTCCGTGACGTGCGGGCGCACCAGCGCATTGAAGTGATCGCGCGTCATGCCGAGGTAGCGCGGTGCATCGCGCATGCGGATCAGCCGCGGCTGCAAGGTCAGCGCGGCGGCCGCGCGCTCTG
>JAQGNS010000107.1 GCA_028291705.1 Nevskia sp. | reverse complement strand
ACGCTGCCGGCCGGCACGCTGCCGCAATCCGCACCCAGCCACTTCGCGGTGATCTGGCTTTCCATGGCGAAGTCGCCGCCCAGGTGCGGGCTGGTGCCTTCCATGTGGGTGGTGGCGGCGTAGTTGGAGTCGTTGCTGAAGGTGGCCTTGATGTTGCCGTGCATGTCGCCCTGGCGGCCGTGGCAGATCATGTCGGCCGAAAAGCTGTCGCCCGACCACTTCTGGTTCTGCATCTGGCAGTCGCCGTTGCCGGTGTCCGGATGATCGTCCTTGGCCGCTTCCTCCGGTGTCACGCAGTGTTTGAAGGTCTGCGGGGCGCCGCCGAGGAAGGGCAGCTTGATGCCCATCTGCTGCATCTTGGCCAGCTGGTCCGGCGGGATCTGCGGGCCGCCCTTGGTGAAATTCATCAGCACCGTGGTATCCCACAGGCCGGGCTTGCGGTGACCGGCGGCTGAAGCCGCCAGCGGCAGGAGCATGGCGGCGGTGACTCCGAGAATGAGCGTCTTGTTCATGGCATCCCTTTGCTTGAGCACGAATGTCCCTGCAAAAGGATACGGCAAGCCCCGCTCAAAAACGCCATCCACCCCGCATATCAGGGGGACCTCAGGTCGAACCGTTGTGGGCTTTTTTAAGCAGGTAGAGGTAGTCCAGCGCTTCGCGCGGCGACAGGGCGTCCGGGTCCAGCCCTTCCAGCAGGGCCAGCACCGGGGCGGGCGCGGCGGTGAACAGCGGCAGTTCCGACTGGGCCGGTGACGCGGCCGGGGCTGCTGCTGCCGGCGCGTTTGCCGCTGCGCCGCGTTCCAGCTCAGCCAGCACGGCGCGCGCGCGCGCTGTCACCGGCGCCGGCACGCCGGCCAGGGCCGCCACCTGCAGGCCATAGCTGCGGTTGGCCGGGCCGGGCTGTACCCGGTGCAGGAACACCAGTTGCTCGCCGCTGGCATTGCTGTACTCGGCCGCATCGAGGTGGACGTTGGCGATGCCCGCCATCTCGCCGGCCAGGGCGGTCAGTTCGAAGTAGTGGGTGGCGAACAGGGTCCAGGCGCCGACGCGCGAGGCGAGGTGCTCGGCGCAGGCACGGGCCAGGGCCAGGCCGTCGTAAGTGGAGGTGCCGCGGCCGATCTCGTCCATCAGCACCACGCTCTGCGCAGTGGCGTTGTGCAGGATGTTGGCGGTCTCGCTCATTTCCACCATGAAGGTGGATTGCGCTCGGGCCAGGTCGTCGGCGGCGCCGATGCGGGTGAAGATGCGGTCGACCGGGCCGATGCGCGCGCTTTCCGCCGGTACGAAGCTACCGGCGTGCGCCAGCAGCACGATCAACGCCGTCTGCCGCATGTAGGTGGATTTGCCGCCCATGTTGGGGCCGGTGATGACCAACAGGCGCCGTCCCGGATTGAGTTCCAGGTCATTGGGTACGAAGGGCGTGGTCAGCACCTGCTCCACCACCGGGTGGCGGCCGGCGCGGATTTCCATGCCGGGCGTGTCGTCCAGCCGCGGGCGGTTCCAGCGCAGGGCTTCGGCGCGTTCGGCGAAGCAGGCGAGGGCGTCCAGTTCGGCTAGGGCGGCAGCGGCTTCCTGCAAGGGGCGCAGCTGCGCGGTGAGCCGGTCCAGCAGTTCCTCGTAAAGCTGCTTCTCGCGGGCCAGGGCGCGCTCGCGCGCGCTCAGCACTTTTTCCTCGAAGCGCTTCAGCTCCTCGGTGATATAGCGCTCGGCATTGGTCAGCGTCTGCCGGCGCGTGTAGTCGAGCGGGATCTTGGCGTTGTGACTCTTGCCGATTTC
Source organism: Nevskia sp. (assembly GCA_028291705.1). GTDB lineage: Bacteria > Pseudomonadota > Gammaproteobacteria > Nevskiales > Nevskiaceae > Nevskia. The sequence goes on along the minus strand of JAQGNS010000107.1, from coordinate 10,091 downwards.
GATGTAGTAGCCGTGCACGCGGTTGTAGCCGAGCTTGAGCGCGTCGATGCCGCTGCGTGCGCGTTCGCGCTGTTCCAGTTCCACCAGGTAGCCGTCGGCGTTTTCGGAGAGGCCGCGCAGCTCGTCGAGCAGTTCGTCGAAGCCACGGCGGAACACGCCGCCGTCCTTCACCGTCAGCGGCGGTTCCTCCGCCAGCGCGTTGCCGAGATGGGCGGACAGTTCGGCGTGATCGCCCAGCTGCTGCAACAACTCTCGCAGCAACGGTGCCTCGACCGTGGCAAGAGAGGCCTTCACCGCCGGCAGGCCGGCCAGGCTCAGCGACAGGCCGGTGAGATCGCGCGGGCGCGCCGAGCGCAGGGCGACGCGGGCCAGGATGCGCTCCATGTCGGCGACGCTGCGCAAGGCTTCGCGCAGGCCGCGGTAGACACCGCTGTCGAGCAGGGCGGCCACGCCGTCGTGCCGCGCGCCGACGCTGGCGCGGTCGCGCAGCGGGCGCAGCAGCCAGCGGCGCAACTGGCGGCTGCCCATGGCGCTGACGCAGCGGTCCAGTACGCCGGCCAGGGTGATTTCGTGCGCGTCCGACAGCGAGTGCTCGATTTCCAGGTTGCGCCGGGTGGACGGGTCCAGGATCAGGGCGTCTTCGACCGCCTCGACGCGCAGGCCGGTGAGATGGGTGAGGCGTGCTTTCTGCGTTTCCTGCACGTACTGCAGCAAGGCGCCGGCCGCGCCCAGGGCGGCCGTGAGTTCGTCGGCGCCGAAGCCGCGCAGGTCGCGGGTGGCGAATTGCTCGGTGAGCAGGCGCCGCGCCGAGGAAGGATCGAAATGCCATACCGGCCGCGCGCGGCTCTTCAGGCCGCCCAGTTCCAGTCCGGCTTCTTCCGGCGTCAGCAGCTCGCTCGGCCGCAGGCGATGCAACTCGGCCTGCCAGTCGGCCATGCGTTCGGTTTCCAGCACGGCGAAGCGGCCGGAGGAGAGTTCCATCCAGGCCAGGCCGTACTTGGGATTGGGGCCGCCGGAGCAGCAGGCGGCGGCCAACAGGTTCTGCACGCGCGGGTCGAGCAGGGCTTCCTCGGTGGCGGTGCCGGGGGTGACGATGCGCACCACTTCGCGTCGCACCGGTCCCTTGTCCAGGCCCACTTCGCCGACCTGCTCGGCGATTACCGCCGATTCACCCAGCTTGATCAGCCGCGCCAGGTATTGCTCGATGGCGTGATGCGGTACCCCGGCCATCACCACCGGCGCGCCGGCGGATTCGCCGCGCTTGGTCAGGGTGATGTTGAGCAGGCGCGCCGCCTTGCGCGCGTCCTCGTAGAACAGTTCGTAGAAATCGCCCATGCGGAACAGCACCAGGGTGTCCGGGTGCTGGGCCTTGATGGTGAGGAACTGCTGCATCAGCGGCGTGTGCGCTGAAAAATCTTCTTTGTGCATTTAAATCAATTGATTATGGGGCGGCTGCCATCGCGGGCGCGGCGCGCGGGACTTCGGCCCATTCTAAGGTCACAGGCGCGGCTTGTGCGGATCCAGATGAATGCGGGCAAAAGCCTCGTACACCGCACGGTAGGGATCGGCTTCCAGCGCTGCCAGGTGCTTCTCTATCGCCGCGATGTCACCGCGAACGATGGGGCCGGTGAGGAAGGTCTCCGGCCGCGTCGGCGTCGCCGCGATGTTGCGGCAGACTTGTTCGAGGTAGGGAATGGCGGCTTCCGGCGGGATGCCCAGCGTGGCCGGAAACTGCTCGAACAGCCTGGCCCAGAGGAAGCCGGTGAAGTTGCCCGCCATGGCGCAGAGCGCGTGGTAGCGCGCCTTGTCCTCGCGGCGGATGCGGTAGCAGGGATTCGGCAACCGGGAAAAGACATTGCGGAACAGGGCCGGGTCCTCGACGACGAAGGGAATGCGCGCGTAATCCGGCAGCGAATACAGCTCGCGGCCGAAGCTCATCAGCGGGTGCATGCCGTGTACGTCAGGGCTGTTGAAGGAGCCGGAGAAATGAATGCGCGTGCGCCCGGGATAACGGCTCGCCAATTCCTCGATCACGGGGTCCGAGACCAGCAGCAGAATGACCGGGCAATCGGCCAGGTCAACGGCAGGGGAGCGGCGCGACCATTGCCGGAACGGGATGCCGGCGAGCTGGAAGTAATGGGCGAAGTGCGTCGCCACGCGGCCGTCCCCGACGATTCCGAAAGGGCCTGCGGCGGCGCCCTGCGGGGCCGGGTTCGGGGTCATCTGGGTGATAAGGCCTATAATTCCTGCCCCATTATGGCCGCAAAAGTTCTGCCGTGACCTCCCCCAAGATCAGTGACGCCGCGCAAGGCTGGACCCCCGACTCCTGGCAGTCCCGCCCGGCCGTGCAGCAGCCTGCCTATCTCGATGCCGGGGCGCTGGAGCGGGCGCTGGCGGAGCTGTCGCATTTGCCGCCACTGGTCACTTCCTGGGAGGTGAACAACCTCAGGGCGCAACTGGCCGAGGCCCAGGCTGGCAGCCGTTTCGTGCTGCAGGGCGGCGACTGCGCCGAGAGCTTCGCCGATTGCGAGTCCACCATCATCGCCAACCGGCTCAAGGTGTTGATGCAGATGAGCCTGGTGCTGGTGCACGGCCTGCGCAGGCGGGTGGTGCGCATCGGCCGCTTCGCCGGCCAGTACGCCAAGCCGCGCTCGGCCGACACCGAGACGAAGAACGGCGTCACCCTGCCGTGCTACCGCGGCGACCTGGTCAACCTGCCGGAATTCACCGCCGCCGCGCGCGCCGCCGATCCGCAGCGCCTGGTCGAGGGCCACAAGCGTTCGGCCATGACCATGAACTTCACCCGCGGCCTGATCGACGGCGGCTTCGCCGACCTGCACCACCCGGAATACTGGAACCTGGACTGGGTGCAGCATGTGCCGCACGCCAACGAGTACCGCGAGCGGGTCGAGGCCATCGGCGAATCGCTGCGTTTCTTCGAGACCCTGGCCGGGCAGACCATCAGCGACTTCAACCGCGTCGAGTTCTACACCTCGCATGAAGCCCTGCTGCTCAACGCGGAAGCCGCGCAGACCCGCCGCGTGCCGCGCCAGGCTGGCTGGTACAACCTCTCCACCCACTTCCCCTGGATCGGCATGCGCACCGCCGCAGTGGACGGCGCCCACGTCGAATATTGCCGCGGCATCCGCAATCCCATCGGCGTCAAGGTCAGCCCCTCGATGAGCACCGAGTGGGTGCTGCAATTGTGCGAGCTGCTCAACCCGGACAACGAGCCCGGCCGTCTGACCCTGATCCACCGCATGGGCAACGGCAAGATCGCGCAGCACCTGCCGGGCCTGATCGACGCCGTGCGCGCCAAGGGCCACCAGGTGTTGTGGCTGTGCGACCCCATGCACGGCAATACCCAGACCGCCGGCAATGGCCTCAAGACCCGCGCCTTCTCCGACATCCTCGGCGAGATCGAGCAGGCCTTTGCCATCCATGCCGATTGCGGTTCGCGGCTGGGCGGCGTGCATCTGGAACTGACGGGCGAGGACGTCACCGAATGCCTGGGCGGGGCCCGCGATCTCAGCGAGACCGACCTGGAACGCGCCTATCGCAGCGCGGTCGACCCGCGTCTCAACTACGAGCAGGCGCTGGAACTGGCGTTGCGGATCGTTTCGCTCAAGGGGGCCGTTGCCGGCGCGTAAAGCCTGGCTGGCGGCAGGAGCGCGCGGGGTCCATCCCACTCATCAAGCGTCCGGCATTCAGTAAGTTACCGTCACCAGGATCGTGTCCTGGTAGGTCGCTGGTGCCGGCGTGGTTTGCGCCTGCACCTGCCCGCATACGGTGTAGTTCTGCGCCGCGCCGGTGCCGGTGCCGCTGACCAGGGCGCCGGATGTCGTGTCGCCCCAGGTCGTGCTGTAGTTGCAGCCGGAGCCGCCGGCGCTGGTGATGGTGGTGGGGGTGAACAGTTTGTAGTGCACGACCGCGCCGCCGCTGCTCGCCATCAGCCGGTCGGCGATGCTGGCGCCGGCGGTGGCGCCCTTGTTCAGGGCGATGGTGTAGCCGTCGCTGTTGGTGCAGGTGGCGGTGATGGTGCCGCTGGCGGTGATGGCGCTGGTGAGGACGCCGACGCTGTTGCCGAAGTTGACGGGTGTGGCGGAGACGCTGCAGTTGTTGATCACCGTGGCGCTGACGTTGAGGGTGAAGGTGCTGCTGGCGTTGCTGCCGCTGGGCCCGGAAACGCAGGATGGGGGAGTCCCCGGAAGGAACAGGGCTGAATAGGAGTAGTTGTAGGTCAGGGTTGCGGTGGGGCTGGCGCTGTAGCCGCCGGCGATGGCCGTGGTGTTCTGGGTGGATTTCAGATTGCCGTAGATGGTGATCGGGCTGCTGGTGGTCCTGCCGCCCAGGAGCAGGCTGCTGACGGTCAGGTTGACCGGATTCGGCGGGTTGGGGATGCCGGGTGTGCTGCCGAAGGCGCCCCATACGGTGCTGTGGGCGCTATCGGAATAGAGGTTGTAGGCCACACTGTTGGCGCCGCTGCTCATGCTGCGTGGCGTGGTGCCGCTGGCGCCGACGATATTGGCGCAAGCTGAGACGTTGACGGAGCCGAGGCCGAGCAGTCCGATATTGCAGGTGATGGTGTAGGTGCCGGTGGCGGGATAATCGGCGCCGGAGACCACGTCGACGCTGCCGAACGCAACCGTGGTGGCGCTGGCGGTGCAGAGCTGTGCCAGCGCGCGGCCCGGTTGCAACAGGGCCAGGACAATGCACAGCAGGACAGCGGGCTGCAACAGCCTGCGGCGGAACTGGATCTTCATTGGGGGCTCATGGTGCGTGATTGCCGGCCGCCTTGCAGGTCACCGGGCCGATGGTGGGCAGGTCGGTACCGCCGCCGGCCTGCGCATAGTCGAAAGTGGCGATGCAGCTCAGGTTCTTGCCGCGGGCCGTGAGATGGTTGCGGCTGTCCAGGTTCTCGATGAAGGCCTGGCCATCGTAGCCGACCACGAAATCATGTCCGGATTCCTGGTGCTTGAGCAGGGTGCCGGTCGGCAGGGGCTGGCCGGCGGCGTCCACCAGGATCACGGTGGCGGCGGTATAGCGCTGCACCACGAAGTGCGCCAGCACGCCAGCCTGGCTGCGCGGCGCCACGTCGATCTTGGTCACCGGAATGCTGGCGTCCACCGGCAGTACCATGCTGTCGATCTCCAGGTGGTTGTGCTGGTACGAATTGAGATCCGGAATCAGCAGATGGCCGCCGCTGTCGGTATTGCCCATGATGCGATTCTCGTTGAGCACCGGGATGCCGGCAATGCCGTCGGTGGAAACCAGGGCGAAGCTGTCGTAGATGTGGCGTGAGGGCTCGAGCACGCCGTCCATCAAGATCAGGCCGCCGTCGGCCTCCAGCGACAGCAGGGTCTGGCCCTGGTTGTCCTGGGCGGAAGCGGAGAGCTGGCCATAACGCCCCAGGTAGCCGGCGCGCGCCAGCCGGCTGTATTGGCTGCCCTCGTTGTCCTGTACGCCCCAGTTCCAGCCGCCGTTGTAGTCGGAGGTCTTGACCAGGCTCGCGCCATAGCTGTTCTGGCCCTGGTTGCGGCCGCCATCGACGAAGCCGGTGAGGCGGTGGCCGAGATTGAGCGAGGCGCCGAACCAGAAGCCGCGGGAGTGGCTGGCATCGACATTTTGATAGGCATTGGCAAAGAGGTTGCACCAGTTGGTGACCTGCGCCGTGTAGGTGAGCGAGACGATGCGCGACACCTCGTTCGAGGTACTGTCGGTCAGCGGTGTGTCCGCCGTGGCGACGGTCTGCCCCGGTTGCGGGATGTTCTGCGTATGGATGTAGCTGATGCCGATGCTCTGCGTCGCCAGGATCGGCATCGACAGGTTGACCTGGTCGAAGATGCGCGGCGGCGCCGTGCCGCCGATGGCGGCGAGGTCGCGGTACTGGCTGAAGTTGCGCGTGGTCTGGGCGATGAAGCTGAAGCGCGGCAGGATCAGCTGATAACCGACGCTGCCCTGGGTGCCGGCGGTTCTGCCGACGTTGCCGGCCAGGGCGGCATTGACCACGCCCCATTGACCCAGGCGCAGCAATCCGCCGAGGCCGGCGTTATAGAGCCCGGCGGTGGCTTCGCCGTGGCTTTCGAAGGTGAGTGCGTCGGACCAGCCGTAACGGTACGAACCGCTGACGCTGGGTGTGGCGCCGTAGTCGAAGGAACTGGCGCCGTAGTTGCGGCGCAGGAAGCCGGTCTCCACCGAGTAGTTGCTCAGGCCGCGCGCCACCATGCGGTTGTCGACGTAGATCGGCAGCGTGGTGCTGACTTCGCGGCCGAGCTCGTCGCGCACCACCAGGCGCGCCTGGCCGCCGCCGGTGAGCGCCACCGGGTTGTTGATGATGAAGGGGCCGCTCGGTACCTGGCTGCTGAACTGGCGCACATTGTTGACATACAGGTCCACCGAGGAGGGCACCGCGGCGCTGCCTGACAGCGTCGGTACCGGGAAGGTGATCAGGTCCGGTCGCAGGGCGAAGTTGCGGCGGAACTGGAAGCCGCCCAGGCGCACCGAGCGCGACCAGTTCAGCGAGGAGGAGATCGAGTCGCCGGCCTGGATGGTGGTGAGGTTCCGCTCGTCGTCGTCATGCCATAGGCTGTCCAGGCGGGTGTAGTGTTCGAGTTCGCCGCCGGCGCGGGCGACGCCGGTGTTGCTGAAGATGCCGAAGCGGTTGAACAGCCGCTCCTCGTTCGCCACGCTCAGCGTGGTGGTGCCGTCGCGGTCCGGACTGCCTTGCAGGAAGGCGTCGTAGTTGAACACCAGGCCGGAATCGGCAGCCGCGGCAACCAGGCCGCCCGGGCGGTCGCCGAGCAGGGTCGGCGGCACCAGCCGGTCGTCGGCGACGAGGTCGATGGTTTGCTTGCTGGCGTCGTAGTGGTAGCTCAGGCCGGGCACCTGGTCCAGCGGCGTTACCCTGACGGTGCCGCTCTGCGTCTGGTCGAGGCGGATCGACTTGAGAGCCGGCAGGTTTTCCAGGCTGCCGGTCTCCAGTCCGATCTGATACAGGTCCGCCACGTCCGCCAGCAGGTGTCCGTCCTTCTGGTAGAAGGAGACGATGGTCTGCGTCTGGCGGCCGTTGAGGGTGACTTCGAGATACAGCACGACATAGACGGATCCATCGGCAGTGGTATCCGGCCGCGCGGATTGCAGCGGCGCCGGTGCGGCGGCCGCCTTGCCGAGGTCGAGCGTGGTGGGGGTCGTTCCGTCGGCGAGCGCCGCCGTCATGCCGAGCACGCCGACGGCGGCGGCCAGGGCCGCGGCGGCTTGCCTGAAATCAGATAAAAGGCGGTAAGGGCGCATAGCGGGCGGGTTGTCGCGTCCATTGCCCCGGGAGACCTGCCGTGGCATCGGGTGGCGAATGCCGCCACGCTTCCGTTTACGGAGCGCCGCCGACCGCGACGGCCACGGCCGGCTGGACCACCGTATTCACCATTGCTTCGACCTTGAGTCCGGCGCCGGCGAGCTTGGCTGGAAATTTTTCCGACAGGCGCCACTCGCGGCCGCTGCCGGCGAGGGCATAACCCAGCAGGCCGGAAGAAACCTCGAAGCTTTCACCGTCGGCGCCGGTGAGCTTGACCATACTGAGCTGCGCATGGGTGGGGCCCTGGTTGCTGGCGCCGATGAACCAGGCGCCGTCATGCTGCTTCAGCGCCCAGCTCAGCTTGGGCTCCGCCGGTGCTCCGGCCATCGGCACGAACACCGGGATCGAATAGCGCAGGCGGAAATTGACGCCGCCGCTGACACCGGCTGGAGCCGAGGCTTCTTGCGGCGGCGGCAGTTCGTCGATCAGCAGGCGATAAGTGATTTCATGGTCGGCGGGCTGCCGGCTCGTGCGCACGACGCGTACCAGCTGCTCGCCTTGCGGCGGAATCACCACCATCGGCGGGCTGGCCACCAGCGTCTGCACCGGATCGAGCTTGTCGTCCTTGCCGTCCTGGCTCCAGGCGAAGACGCGCACCTGACCAGTCAGGGGCGCATCGCCGGTATTGCGCAAGGTGATGCCCAGCGCGGGTTGGCCGGGCTGGAACAGCAGCATCACCGGCGACACCTGGAGGGACGCGGCCAGCACCGGCTGGGCACAAGCCAGTACGAGCAGGCCCAGTGCCGCCGCGGTCCGCAACGGCAATTTGTGCAACAGCCCTGGTGCTGCCGATCCGTTTTGTCCCTGTGACTGAGCCATGTGCATTCTCCAGAATTAGAAGGTCAGCGAAGCCGTGATGATCGAGCTATAGAGATCCGGGGTGGGCATGCTCTGATCGAGTATACGGCCGTACACGGTATAGGTCTGGGGCGTGCCGGTGCCGCTGCCGCCGACGTTGTTGGAACTGGAGGAACTGCCATCGCCCCACAGTATGGAGCGGGTTGGATCGGTGTAGAGCTGATACTGCAGCCGGTCGCCGTTCCCCGCGTTGCTGCCGGCCATCAGCCGCGCATCCACCGTCGAGCCGGCGACGCTGCCCTGGTCCATGTACAGCGTGTAGCGGGTGTTCTTCGAGCAGGTGACGTTCAAGCGTGTGACCTGCTCGCCGCGCAGGAAGGGAACGCCGGAGCTCGAGCCGAGAAGGGCCCCGATATGGCCGAAGTTCAGCGCATTCGCATTGACGATTACACAGTCGCTGTCGACGATCACCGACACCATGAAGGTGGTGCTGCGCACGTTGGTTGCGGCAGCTGAGGAGGTCTGCACGGAGGCCGGCAGCATCAGCGCCAGTCCTGCAAGAAGTGCCGCCTTGCCCGATCGCTTGCCGTTCATGTCAGCGTTCCCTGTCGGTTGGCACGGACACATGCCTCAATAGGTGACCGTGGCGGTAATCGTAGTCTGGTAAGTATCCGGCTTGGGCGAGGTCTGTACCGGCACCTGGCCGTAGACGTTGATGGTCTGGGCGCTGCCATTGCCGGTGCCGCTCACGGTATTGGTGCCGACGGTGTTGCCCCACGTCGTCATATGACCGCTGTCGGAGTAGAGCTGGAACTGCATGGTGGTGGCGGTATTGCCGGCGGCGGTGCCCGCCATCAGCCGGGTGGCGATGGACGAGCCGCTGACGGTGCCGGCATCCAGCCCGACGTTGTAGGGCGTGGTATTGGAGCAGGTGACGCTGAGCGTGGAGCTGCCGTTGACCACCGAGGTCAACACGCCCACGCTGGAGCCGAAATTGAGGGTGGTCGCACTGATTGCGCAGCTTGCAATCAGCGTGATCTGCACCTGGAAGGTATTGGTGGTGGTAGCGGCCTCGGCGTTGAAGGAGCCCGCCGCCAATGCCATGCCTGCAATTGCGCCCAGAGCGCGTAAGCTGGTTTTATTGTTCATTCGTAAACCTCGTCCTGAAGCACAAATGCGGGCCAAAACGCTCCCCGCCGCTGTATGCGGCCCGTGTATGGGCGGGGTTTTAACGCGGGTTCTGCGGTTTCAAGCGGTGCCGGCTACCGGATGGAGACCGGCACCGCTTGCGTTCCGAGGCTTACCCGCTCCGAAAATCGCTGAGGTCAGGCCTTCGATCAGAAGGTGACGGTTACGGTCTCGGTGGAGGTGTAGGTGTCCGGGGCCGGCATGCTGCCGGTCGAGAGCGCCTTGCCGTTGACCGTCACGGTCTGGGCTCGGCCGGTACCGACGCCGCTGACGGTGCTGCCGTTGGTGCCGTCGCCCCAAACCGTGCCGGTATCGGTGTAGAGCTGGTACGGCACCGTGGCGGCGGTCGTCCCGCCGAGCAGCAGGCGGTTGGTAATGGTCGAGCCGGTGGTGTCGCCCTTGTCCAGTGCCAGGATGTAGGAGGTGGTGTTGGTGCAGGTGACGCTGAACGTGGTGGTGCCGGGAATGGCCGTGGTGATCAGGCTGCTGGTCGCTGTGCCGAAGTCCAGCGTGTTACCGGCAGTGATGGTGCAATCCTTCTCGACGGTCAGAGACACCAGGAACGTGGAGTACTGGGGGGACGTGCCCGCCTCGGCTGAGAACGAAGCCACGCCGGCCGCAAAGGTGGCGGCAAGGGCGGCACAGGCCGACAGGGCGGGTAAGGCGCGGAACTTGATCATCGAACATTCTCCCAACGGTGCGAAAAGTTAAAGGGTGCTTCGGAATGAATGCTTTCCCTTAGGCCGCGATCCTA
>JAQGNS010000075.1 GCA_028291705.1 Nevskia sp. | reverse complement strand
GGAAATGTCCTTGATCGGCTTGCCGAAGATCGGCTCGCACACGGTGCGGATGGCCGATTCGAAATCCTCCACCCGGGTGTTCTTCGGAATCCAGCCGGACTCGACGTGCAGCTCGGCCACCTTCTTGTAGTCACGGTTGAAGAAGGCCAGGAAATTCTCGGCGAGGTAGCGCTGGTCGGCCTGGGTCAGGCTGCCGACGATGCCGAAGTCCACCGCCAGGTAGCTCGGCTTCCGCGGGTCGGCCATGTCCACGAAGATGTTGCCGGGGTGCATGTCGGCATGAAAGAAGTTGTCGCGGAACACCTGCTTGAAGAAGATCTCCACGCCGCGTTCGGCCAGCACCTGGAAGTTGGCGCCCTGCTGGTGCAGCGTGTCCAGCTCGCGGATGCTGACGCCGTAGATGCGCTCCAGCACCAGCACGTCCGGGCGGGTGTAGTCCCAGAACACCAGCGGGTGGTAGATCAGCTCCGAGCCGAGCCAGTTGCGGCGCAACTGGGCGCAGTTGGCGCCCTCGCGCATAAGGTCCAGCTCGTCGAAGATCACCTTCTCGTATTCGGCCACCACCGCGCGCGGACGCAGGCGCTTGCCGGAGGGGTGCCAGCGCTCGGCCAGGTCAGCCAGGGCGCGCAGCAGGGCGATGTCGCGCTCCACCAGCGCTTCCACGCCGGGCCGCAGCACCTTCACCACCACTTCCATGCCGGGATCGTTCGGGCCCTGCGGCTTGAGCCGCGCGGTGTGCACCTGGGCCACCGAGGCGGCGGCCAGCGGCACCTCGTCGAACTCGGCGAAGATTTCCGTCACCGGCTTGCCCAGCGCCTTCTCGACGATGGCGCGGGCCTCGGCCCCCGGGAACGGCGGCACCCGGTCCTGCAGCTTGGACAGCTCCGCCGCCACTTCCGGCGGCAGGATGTCCGGCCGGGTGGACAGCGCCTGGCCGAACTTCACGAAGACCGGGCCCAGCTCCTCCAGTGCCAGGCGCAGGCGTTCGCCGCGCGGCAGCTTGTGCGGGCGCGCCTTGCGGCCCATGAATTCGCCCAGGCCGTACTTGCTCACGACGCGGCTGATCTGCCACATGCGGGCGATGCGCATCGGGTTCATCAAGAGTGTTGCTCCGTCTTGCCTTCTAGCAGCGCGAGGCGCGCTTCCAGGCGGTCGGCGCCTTCGCGCAGCGTTTCCACGCCCTGCATCCAGTCCTCGATGTCGCCGGCGCGGGCCAGGTCGCCGGTTTCCTCGCTCAGGTATTCAGCGGTGTCCTGCGACAGCCGCTGCGCCGCATGACGGCCCCAGCCGAACAGCTCGCGCAAGCCGCCGACCACGCGATGCGCCGCGGCGTCGCCCAGCACCTTCGCCGCCAGTTCTTCCGGATCGAAGCCGACCCGCGCCAGCAGGGCGTTGAAGCGCGTCAGCAACTCGGTGTCGCCTTCCACTTCCAGTCCGGCGGGCAGGCCCTCGGCGCCGCCGGCGCTGCGCAGCGCCAATTGCAGCAGGCGCATGCTCGGCGCCGCGACGCGCACATCCGGCGGAATTTCGCTCTCCGCCAGCACGCGCACGCCAGCGGCGTGTGGCTCGACCACGAAGGTCCAGCCCAGGTCGGCCAGGTGCAAGGCGATGCTCTTGCCGTCCAGGGCGGCGCATTCCTCCAGCGCGGAGCGCTCCAGCCGCAGGTAGCGGTTGAGCGCCACTTCCAGCGTGGCGCAGGCCAAAGCAGGGGCGGCCATCAATCGAGCCGGTAGCCGCGGTGGACCGCGACGATGCCGCCGGTCAGGTTGTACACCTGGACCCGGCTGAGGCCGGCGTTTTCCATCATGCCCTTGAGCGTGGCCTGGTCCGGGTGCATGCGGATCGACTCCGCCAGGTAGCGGTAGCTGTCGGCATCGCGCGCCACCAGCTTGCCCATCAGCGGCAACAGGCGGAACGAGTATTGATCGTAGACCTTGGCCAGCCCGGCGTTGAGCGGCTTGGAGAATTCCAGCACCAGCAGGCGGCCGCCCGGCTTCAGCGCCTTGGTCATCGAGGCCAGTGCGGCATCCTTGTCGGTGACGTTGCGCAGTCCGAAACCGATGGTGATGCAGTCGAAGGTGCCCTCGGCGAAGGGCAGCTTCTCGGCGTTGGCCAGGGCCAGCGGCACGTCGACCACGCCCTTGTCGGCCAGCCGCACATGGCCCTGCCGCAGCATCGCCTCGTTGATGTCGGACAGCACCACCAGCCCCTGCGGGCCGACCAGGCGGCGGAATTCGCGCGACAGGTCGCCGGTGCCGCCGGCCACGTCCAGCACCTTCTCGCCCGGCCGTACGCCGGCCAGGTCGATGACGAAGCGCTTCCAGATGCGGTGGATGCCGAACGACATCAGGTCATTCATCACGTCGTAGCTGGAGGCCACCGAGGAAAACACCTCGCGCACGCGCCGCTGCTTCTGCGCGGTCGGCACTTCTTCGAAGCCGAAGTGGGTGTATCCGGCTTTTTTTCCGTTTCCGGGGCCGGGTTTATCGTTGGACATGGGCGTCTGCTGGGGAAGCGTTGGGCTATTATCTCCCAGATTGCGCCGGACGCTGTGTCGGGGAAACGTCGTGCCGGGGGGAACGCATCCGCACCCGCTCTTGAAACGTATTCCGAGTGCCCCCAGTGTGGACCGATTGCCGTCGCAGCGGCCGGTTATCGCCTCGTGGGCGGCCGGTGTCCGGGCTGCATCAAGGGCTATTCAATATAAGGAAGGGCGATGAACACGGCTCAGGCCATTTGCCGGTGCCTCTGCGCCGCCATGCTGCTCACCGGTGTCGCGGCGCGGGCCGCCGACGATCCGGGGCGGATCTCGGTGCTCGAGGAAAACGACGGCGTCATTACCCACAAGGACCGCTACTACACCCAGGGCCTGCAGGTCTCCTACCTGTCCAGCGACCTCACCGGCCACGAAGTGTGGAACAAGGTGTTCGACGCGGTGGGCTGGGCCCTGCCGATGTACCGGGATCCCAACGGCGTGGCGCAGCGGCGCTTCGAATACATCCCCATCGCGCAGGCCGAATTCACCCCGGAAGTGCTGGATACCGCCACCCCGGATCCCAAGGACCGGCCTTACGCCGCCTGGCTTTATACCGGCCTGCACCTGCTGCAGGAAAACAACCAGCGCAGCCTCAACAACCTCGAAGTCCTGGCCGGCGTGGTCGGCCCGGACGCGTTCGGGCGCCAGGTCCAGGACGGCTACCACAACCTGGTCGGCTTCCATCAGGCGGACGGCTGGGACCATCAGATCCGCAATCGCGCCGCCTTCCAGTTCTCTTACGACTACAAGCGCCGCCTCGATCTCAATTTCGGCTCGCGCTACCAGGCCGACATCATTCCCGAGGCGGGCATCAGCGTCGGCAATGTCTACCGCTACCTCGATGCCGGCGCGATGCTGCGCTTCGGCAACGCGCTCGACGTCGACTACGGCCCGGAACATATCCGCCCCTCCCTGTCCGGCACCGCCTTCAGCGATTACCGCCGGCTCGGCGGCAGCTGGTTCCACTGGTACCTCTATGCCGGCGTGCAGGAACGGCGCATGTTCTACAACCTGTTCATCGACGCCGCCGACGAGGTGGCGCCGCAGGGTCTCGGCCGCGAGCCTTTCGTCTCCGATTTCTTCGGCGGCGCCTCGATCTTCTTCGGCCATATCGTGCGCGCCGATTTCGTCGCAACACGGCGCACCCGGGAGTTCTACGGCCAGGACGGGGCGGACGTGTTCGGCGGCGTCAACCTGACCTTCGATCCCTGATCCGGCCCACGCGACCGCCAGGGAACCTCTGATTAATCCCATGCCCTGCCGTTGCCCCCCATTTTGTGCCAGGCAAGGCGCGAGCGACGAAGTGTGCTGAAGCACATGAGGAGCGAGCAACGCAGCCTGGCGCAAAATGGGGGGCAACCCTTCGGGCGGCTTGCCATTTGACGCAGGGCTGCGTTGCTCGTCACTCGTGTACGGTACAGTACACCACGCTCCTCGCGCCTTGCCCTGCGTCAAATGGCAAGCCGCGGCAGGGCATGGGATTAATCAGAGGTTTCCTTGTCCCTGCGGTCGGGTATTGGGCTGTTTATACCGTTGAGGAGTTGGCGCGGCCCCTGCATGCTACTGCCGTCGTTGCCACGGCAGCGGCCGGCTGGCGTGCCTGGGGGCATGCCCGGCAGCGATACAAAAAAACCTGTTCGGTGGTATCCCGTCGCCCGGAAACGGAGTTTCCGCCTGGGCGTGCATGAAGCTTCGCGGGCGTCTTGGTGAGGATTCATGTACGGGGATCACGCCTTTCCGGCGCTGGAACAACCGCTGTGCACCGGGGTCTGGAGTTATGACCCGGCGCAGCGCTGCCTGTGGTGGTCCCCCGCCACCTTCCTGATCCATGGCCTGCCGGCGGATGCGCCGCAGCCCGATGCATTGGGCGCCCTCGAGTTTTTCACCCCGGTCAGCCGGGCCCTGGTCGAACAGGCCTTCCGCTCCAGCCTCGCCGGCGGCCGGCCCTGGGAACTGGAAGTGGGCATCGCCGCGGCCGATGGCCGTGCGCGCCGGGTGCGCGTCACCGGCGAAGCGGTGCTCCGCGACGGCGCGGTGGTCGAATTGCGCGGCAGCTTCGCCAGCCTGGAAAATCCGCGCGCGCCCGCGGTCGATGTGCCGTCCGCCGAACAGGAGCTGGCGCAGGTGTCGCTCGCCGCCGTTTCCGACGGCGTGATCCGCACCGACGCCCGCGGGCGCATTGTCTATAGCAACGAATCGGCGCAGCGCCTGACCGGCCTTTCCGCCGCAAACCTGCTCGGGCAGAACCTCGAGCAGCTCATTGTCCTCCCCGCTGAAGGACAAGGCGCGGTGCAGCGCGCGCTGCGCGGTGATGCGCGCGTGCCGCTGCCGGCGCATGCCGCATTGCGCACCACGGGTAGTGAATCCTTGCCGGTCGAGGGCTCGGTCACCCCGAGCCGGGATGGTGGCGGCATCTTCGTCTTCCGCGACCTGTCGCAGACGCGGGCCCTGACGCAACAGCTCCAGCACCAGTCCGAGCACGACCCGCTCACCGGCCTGCCCAACCGCGGCCGCTTCGAGCAGGAATTGGCGGCGAGGCTCGCCCTGGCGCGGGTGCGCGGCGAGATCCATGCCGTGCTGTTCCTCGACCTGGACCGTTTCACCCTGATCAACGACACCTGCGGCCACCAGGACGGCGACCGCCTGTTGCTGTTGGTGGCGCGCGAACTGGGCACGCGGCTGCGGCCCGGCGATGTCATGGCGCGCATCGGCGACGACAAGTTCGGCGTGATCCTCGACGGCTGTGATATCGAACGCGCCCTGCACAAGGCCACCACCCTGGTCGAAGCGGTGGACCGCGCCCGCTTCCGCGTCGGCGAGCGTGTATTCCGTCTCGGCCTCAGCGCCGGCGTCGCCGCCCTTGACGCCGCCGCGGAGGACGCGCGGCAGGTGCTGATGCAGGCCGACACCGCCTGTTACGTCGCCAAGCGGCTCGGCGGCAACCGCGCCCAGCTCTACCAGAACAACGACCTGGAAGTGTCGCGCACGCGCAGCGACATGGACTGGGTGGCGCGCATCGAGCAGGCCCTGGACGAAAACCGCATCGTGCTGTTCGCCCAGCGCATCGTGCCGCTGGAGGGCGGCAGCGCGCCCTGCTACGAACTGCTGGTGCGCATGCGCCTGCCCGACGGCGGCTTCGCCCCGCCCAACGACTTCCTGCCGCCGGCACAGCGCTTCGGCCTGATGGATAAGATCGAACGCAGCGTGGTGCGCCAGGCGCTGGACAAGATCGAGCGCCTGCTGCGCCACGGCGGCGTCGGTGAATTCGGCTACCTCTCGGTCAATCTGTCCGGCACCAGCCTGTCCGACCAGGGTTTTACCGCCTTCCTGCTGCGCGAACTGGAGCGGCACGCCACGCCGCCGGAGCGGGTGCGCTTCGAGATCACCGAGACGGCGGCGCTGAACGAAACCGTGGCGGCGCGCAATTTCATCGCCAGCCTGCATCGCCTGGGCTACAAGATCCTGCTCGACGACTTCGGCACCGGCTTCACGTCTTTCGGCTACCTCAAGACGCTCGGCGCCAACGGCCTCAAGGTGGATCAGTCCTTCACCCGCAACCTCGCCGGCGACGTCATCAACCAGGCCATCGTCGAGTCGATCTGCAAGATCGGCAGCAGCCTCGGGCTGGAGATCATCGCCGAGGG
>JAQGNS010000070.1 GCA_028291705.1 Nevskia sp. | reverse complement strand
GTCGCGCCCAACAAGGAACGCCCCTTCGTGGTGGCCGCCGGCAATGTGCGGGTACGGGCTGTCGGCACCGCCTTCAATGTCCGCCAATCGGGTGGGCGCGCGGTGATCACCGTGACCAAGGGCAAGGTGGATGTCTATCGCGTCGATCCCGGTGCGGACGACACCGCCGGCGGCGAGGCGCATCCAATCCGCATCGCCGCCGGCGGCCAGGTCAGCTGGGACGGCCCCGGCGCGCAGGACCCGGTGGTGGCCGCCGTCGACCCGGCGGTGGCGCTGAGTTGGCGCGAAGGGCGCCTGGCTTACGACAACGAGCCCCTGGGATCAGTCATCGCCGACTACAACCGCTATTCGCGGCGCCAGGTGGTGATCGACAGCGAAGCCGTCAAGGGCCTGCGTTTCTCGGGGACCTTGCTGACCGGCTCCACGCGGGAGTGGCTGCGCGCGCTGCCGGACGAATTTCCGGTGCAGGTGCGGCAGCGCGACGACGTCGACGTGATCGAGCCGCTGCCGCACAAGCCTTCCTGAAAAAGGCCGGGCATTCCGGAGAAGTCGGCAGTCTGTTCCTGTCGAATAGGACAGGCCATAGCCTCCGGGACCTCTCCTCGCGCGGGTCGCAATCGGCCGTTAGGTGCCAATACGGGACAGTGAAGCTCTTGGTTGTACACCCGCAAAGCGGACGTTCAAGCTATGGGCCAATGGGCAAACTTAGATATTTGGGAGCATTCGCGCTACTTGTCGGCTGCCACGGGCACGCGGAATGGCCTGCCTCTGGCCGTTTTGCGGGATGTTATTTCTTCAGATTCGAGCACAGTGATTTTCGCCCGCAAGGAAGCCAAGAGCGGTGGTGGTTGGGCGGCAATAGAGAAGAAGTGACCAGCAGGTTCGTGCTGTCAAACCCAGAGGCTCCACCTCGTAAGACCCCCATCTTTGTCGTGGTGGACGGCGATCTAAGCGAAGACGGCCATCATGGTCACATGGGCCTATGGAATCGGGAGTTGACGGTTCGACAAGTAATTGAAGTTAGGGAACCTCGGGAAGACGACCGTTGCGACCCCTCGGATGGCTAAGCATGCGGCTAACCAAAAGGGGCCAGTGGCGGCCGGCCGGTTTGGGCCGATTGTTGCCAGCGCAATCCTTCATGATACTTCGCCATCCGCGAAGCAATCGTAGGGTGCGCACTGCGCACGCGGATGTGCCGACGTTTCAAGGTGTAACGCGTGCGCAGTGCGCACCCTACGCCTGCTGAATCATGCCGATGCGCTGCTCGGCCGTACTCTGCGCCAACAACGGTGCCAGATCGGAGGCCCGATCGAACGCCGTTTTCAACGCTCCACTTGCACTGCGGACATCGACGACGCTATTCATACGGAAACTCCCTGCGATTCAAGTTGGGAAGGGCCGCCCCCTACGCTTGCGCGAGCGGTGCATCTTCTATTTCCGGCGCAGACCAACGCTCGAAAGCCGACTTCGGCGATCCGCATTCGGGGCAGGTCCAGTCGTCCGGCAGATCGTCGAACCGCGTTCCGGCCGCAATGCCGTGCTCCGGCATGCCGAGCGCCTCGTCATAGATGAAGCCACAGATGACGCAAATCCATTTGTTCATGCAGCTCGTTGCTGCGCCTTACGGTTGGTATTGACCCGCAGCCGGACGATGCGGCGCGCATTGTGATGCTTGTAGTCGTAGTCCAGATCGCCGTCGCCGTTCGCCAGCTCGGCATTCGGGAAGCGCTTGATGAATTCACTAATCATCAGCCCACCCTGCACGCGCACCAGAAAGGTTCCGATGCAGAAGTGCGCTCCAGCCCCGAACACGATATTGCCGGCGAGGTTTCGCTGGATGTCGAGCCGGTCCCAGTCCTGATACTTCTGTGGATCGTGCCAGGCTGCACTGACGTTGACGCCGATGGCCTGCCCTTTCTTGATGAGCTGGCCGCCGACTACCGCGTCAGCGGTCGCGAACCTGAAGAACGGGACCTTGCCGAACGAACCCCAGCGCAGCAGTTCGATGATCGCGCTCTCCATCAGTTCGGGCCGCTGCTGCAGCAAGCGATACTGGTCCGGGTTCGACAGCAGGCCGTGGATCGCGTAGGTGTGAAGATCGGTCGCGGTATCGGAGCCCGCCGTGATCAGCGCCAGCACGATGGACATGATGTCGTAGTCGTCGAGACGATCGTTGCCGTCGCTGGCAGCCACCAGGCTGCCGATGAAATCATCGCCCGGATGCACGGCGACGCGGCGTTCTGCGATGGTTCTTTTGAAGTACGCGAGTCCGGGCAAAGTCCCTTGGACGGCCTCCTCGCGCTCCTTCGCGCTCAGGTTGACGCGCGTGGCTTTGACCACCTGCACAGAGAAGTCGTGGAAGAAATCCTCCATGCCGAGGGGGACGCCGACCATTCGGGCGATAGCCCGCACGGGCAGTTTCGAAGCGATGGCTTCGTAGACGTCGAATTCCGCCACATCGCCGATCGCATCGAAGCATTCAACTACGAGATCGCGGATCTTGGCATCGATCTTCCCCATGACCGGTTTGGAGAACGCCGGCATCGTGAGCTTGCGCAGCTTCAGATGATCCCTCGCCGAGACGACGAACAGAGAATGGTCGAAAGTCCGGTCGAAGTCGTTCTTCTCCGACTCCGATTTCTCCGGTGGCGCAAACTCCCATGCGCGGTAGCTGGGCGTGAACTGATTATTCTTCAGCAGCTTGTCGCAGAGCTCGTGGCTGTTGACGATCCACATCTGCAATTCCTTGTGCCACGCAATCGGATACTCGCGCAGCAGCCGCTGCCAGGTTTCGCGTGGATGCCGGATGAAGTCAGGGGAAAAGGGGTTGAAGACGCGGCTATCAATCTCAATCCGCGCTTGGGGTTCCGGGGTGTTGTCGGAAATATTCATGGCCATGCTCTCCTTGATAAGTGCTTATGACGGGTTGTTTACTGCAGCATTCGGCTGACGGAGCGCGGCAGCGTTTGTCCCGTCGCTACGGCAAAACTTTTGAGAAAATCGTTCAGCGCGGGGCGCCACTGCTGACGATCGAGATTCAGGTATTCCTTGAGCGCCCTTCTGACGTGCGGCAGCTCCGATCCTTTGCGTTCAGCCAGCACGGCTTCCACGGCAGAGCCCCGAGGCATGTTCTTGCTTTCCGCTGCGTTCACCGCCACCGCACCGACTGCCGCACCGATCGTGAGCATCGCGATCTTGCGATATAGACGGATGCCTTCGGCTTCCCTGATCCCATGCTGGGCCAGTGCCGCGAGGAACTGTTCGAGAAAATCGATTTCGACTTCAGGGCCAAGACGACCTTCCATTAACTCGTTGATGAGCTGTGGTTCGCTCGTCAAGGCGCCAAACAGGCTTTCGGCATAGCCCGTCGCCAGAACAGCCCAATGTGCGAGGACCTTGTCACCGGGCTGCGGCAAGTTGCGGCTCAACATGAGACGGAACGCGGCGAGTCTGACCAGCTCTTCGCGGTTCTGGACGTGACGGTAGAGCGCTGACGTGACTACACCCAGACGATCGGCGACCTGCTTCAAAGTCACCTGTTCGAGCCCGATATCGATCGCGGTCTCAATGATCGCCTGGGCGCTCACTCGCGGCGGTCGGCCCATATTTGACCGGCGGGGCGTGCCGCTCATGTCGCTGTCCGGCCGTTCTGGCTTCGATTTCACAACTCCTCCGGAATTCTACTTTGTGAATCAATATCACAAAGTAGGTCGATCGGCGAATCATCCGAACGGATGAGCTGGCTACGTTCGCGCTTGGGCGCGCGGGCGCCGACGTCTGCAGCCTGGCTTGACATTTATGAGTGCACCCTCATAATGCAGTTACATGAGGATGCCCTCATGAATTGGCGTGACGCCGCATCCATACCCGATGTGGATATGTCGCTTGTGATGGCGCTGCAGGGGGTGAGGCTGGTGATGGCGCTTGCGCCGGCGTTGACGAGATTGGTGGTGCGGAGTTCGGCGCATTTGCGGGCTCCGCTCCAACCTGGGGGGTCATGATGAGGCAGCACATCCGCCCAATGGAATGGGCCGAAGGCGAGGAAATCCAGTTCGGGCCGTTCCGCCTGTTTCCAAGGGAAAGACGCCTCGAGCGCGAAGGCAATCCGGTCAGGATCGGAGGTCGGGCGTTGGACCTCTTGCTTTGCCTGATAGCGAACGCCCCCGATGTGGTTACCAAGGCGGCCTTGATGGACCAGGTTTGGCCGAACTTCATCGTCGAGGAGGGCAACCTACGCTACCAGGTTGCCGCCCTCAGGCGGGCACTGGAAGATGGAGGCGTTAGCAACCACTACGTGAGTACAGTGCAGGGCAGGGGACATGTATTTGTCTGCCGCGTGAGCAGGTCGCTCGGGATCGAGTAGCCGTCCGACGTGATGCATCCGGAAGGAAGCAAGCGTAGGGCGCAACGCGCACGCGGATGTGCCGACGTTTCAAGGTGTAACGCGTGCGCAGTGCGCACCCTACGCCTGCTGGTCACGCCGCCTCATTCGCACGACGCTTTGCCTTAGTTGTGGCATTCGCTGAATCCAGCCTCTCAGAAGCGGACCGTCACCAGCCAGTGACAGCATCACGCAAATGAAAAGTGCTGCTTGAACCGATAGTTACCCCACCTCCACGGTGTTCAGGATTCGTTCAGCCAAGAGTGTATAGTTTTGTAAAGACACTCCAGGGAGGAGAGCAAAATGTCCAAGCAAACCCGTAGCTTCGGGTATCTCGCGGCGTTCGCGGCTGCCACCCTCAATCTTGTCGCATGTTCCGGCGGCAGTTCAGGCAATCCCACGACACAAATGAAACTGGCGGTTGGCGACGCCCCGGTGGACGGTGCCACAGCCGTGGTCGTCAAGTTCACCGGCGTCGAACTCACCGCAAACAGCGGCAATCCGGTGGACATCACCTTCTCTTCGCCCAAGACCATCGATCTGCTCAACCAGAGCGGCACCGCTTCGGCCGTGCTGTTCGATCAGCCCGTACCCTCCGGCTCCTATGGCCAGATTCGCCTGATGGTTGTCGCTGATGGCAACCCCAGCAACTCGTACATAGTCCTCAGTGACGGCACCACTCACGGCTTGCAGGTGCCGAGCGGTTCCGAAACCGGCCTCAAGCTTGTGTCCGGCTTCACCGTGCCGAGCAGCGGGGTGGTGGACTACACCATTGATTTCGACCTGCGCAAGGCCGTCACCTGCCCGCCGGGTCAGGCCCCCGCCTGCACCCTCAAGCCGGCGGAGCGCCTGGTCGACAACACCACCGTCGGCAACATCCAGGGCGTGGTGAGCAACACCCTGGTTCCGACCGGCTGCATGCCGGGCGTTTACTTGTATAGCGGCACGGTCGCCGCTCCGGAAGATGCCAACAGCACTGCGCCGGCGACGGACACCAGCCAGCCGCTGACATCGAAGGCAGTCGTGGCGACGTCCCAGCCGCCTTACTACTACCAGTTCACCTTCCTGCCGCCCGGCTCCTACACCGTGGCCTTCACCTGCCAGACGGCGCAGGACGACTCCGATCAATCCGATCCGGCCGTGATTTTCGGCCCGGTCAAGACCGGGATCGTGGTCATCGCCAACCAGACCACGACGATCAACATTCCATAGTCCCCCGCCTCTGACAGCGGCTGACGCGAACCGGGTGCGCGTCCTACCAATGCCGCCTTAACAGGGAACACCATAGCCATGAAGAATATCCTGATTGCTGCAGCCGCTTTCTCCGCCATCCCGGCATTCGCCGCCGACGTGGGCGTATCCGTCAACGTCGGCCAACCCGGCTTCTACGGCCAGATCAACATCGGCAATGTCGCGCCGCAGGTGATCTATCCGCAGCCGGTGATCATTCAGCAGGCGCCGGAATATGTCGGCGGCCCGATCTATCTGCATGTGCCGCCGGGCCACGAGAAGCACTGGGGCAAGCATTGCGCCCAATACAACGCCTGCGGCCGTCCGGTCTACTTCGTTCGGGACGACTGGTACAACAATGAATACGCGCCGCGTCACGGGCATGGCGGTGACGACGAGGGCGACGATCACGGTCATGGGCATGGCAAAGGACATGGACATGGACATGGCCACAAGGACGATTGAATTGCTAACCTGCGATGCGCAGCCCCAAGCACAGAGGTGTAAGCGGTGAAGTTCACCGTCGGCTTTTACAGCAGAGGTGACCTCGCCCGGTCGTGCCTCATCGCTGAGTGCGTGGTCGATGCAATGGATATTCCGTCAGCAAAGGCCGCGGCATTGACACAGCTTGCTCCGCAGCACCCTGAAGTCGTCGTCTGTCGGTATTGGCATGCAGCTTCCTACCAGGCTTCAATGCGTGGTGCTCGGCGGCGATAGAAATAAGTCTTGCGACACTCCCCACAACCAACCCTAACCCTCGCCATCCTTCGGCCAAGCTAGCCAGCAATCGTCTCTAAAAGACCGGCTTTTTACCTACTTCCTTCAAGGGATAAACATCTAGGATTTCACTGCTCAAAGCGGCCGTTCACCAACGGCTGCTTTGGGCGCTTTGTGGACATGGATCAGGCAATCCGAAAGCCGACATTCGCCACCGGTGGCTTCGGATTGAACTCTGCCGGTCAACCTGATCAGCGACTCTGTCAGCGCCGACAAGATTTGGTGGCAGGTTGATCTAGCGCCCGCAAAGGCTATCCCTCCCTCCGGCATCGGATGCCCCCCATCAGATGATAATTTACACGGGCCGACCGCCGCATTGCGCGGTTCGTACGTCATAGCTCCATAAGAACGGGATTTTTTGAGTCCTGGACAACAACGGAGAAGGGAGAATGAGATCTGCCATACGGCAAGGCCTGGGCTTGCTGTGCGTATTGCTGGGAACCGTGGTGCTCGGAGCCAGCCCGGCTTTTGCTGAAGATGCACTCGACAAGGTGGTGACCGTCGATATTCCAGCGCAGCCCCTGACCGGCGCGCTGATCATGCTTTCCAAGCAGAGCGGCACGCAGATCCTGACTGCGGCGGGCCTGGTGGGCGACCGCAACACGGATGGCGTGCATGGACAGATGTCGATCCGCGAGGCCCTGTCCGGACTGTTGAAGGGGAGCCCGCTGGGTTTCCATGCCGCCGGCGACAACACCATCGGCATCGACGCGACGCCCGCGGCGCGACCGGAAAAGGGCGGGGCGCCGCATGGCGGCGCCGCCGCGGCGGCGCCCGGCCAGGCGATGATCGTCGCCGACAGCGCCGCCGCCCCCGAGGCGCCCAAG
Organism: Nevskia sp.; assembly: GCA_028291705.1. Taxonomy (GTDB): domain Bacteria; phylum Pseudomonadota; class Gammaproteobacteria; order Nevskiales; family Nevskiaceae; genus Nevskia. The sequence continues at coordinate 395 of JAQGNS010000070.1, read as the reverse complement.
GCGGCGACTTCCCTGGCCGAGATCATCGTCACCGCCACCAAGCGCGACCAGTCGGTGCGCAAGATTCCCGGCACGGTGGATGTGCTCAAGGGCAAGGATCTGGAGGACATCGGGGCGCGCGACATGCAGGACTTCCTCAAGTACATCCCCGGCATCACCCTGCAAGAGGGAGATACCAACAGCAACCGCACCATCTCCATCCGCGGCGTCGGTCCCCAGCCGGGCGCCAACACCACGGTCGGCTCCCTCATCGACGATGTGTCCATGGGCGATCCGTATTCCAGCTACCTGGTGCCCGACCTCGATCCCTTCGACCTGCACGACCTGGAGGTGCTCAAGGGGCCGCAGGGCACCCTGTTCGGCGCCTCGGCGCTCAACGGCGCCATCCGCTATGT
>JAQGNS010000040.1 GCA_028291705.1 Nevskia sp. | reverse complement strand
ACGCCGCTCGACGCGATTCCCGACCTGTCCGATACGCAGGTGATCATCCGCACCGAGTTCCCCGGCCAGGCGCCGCAGGTGGTGGAGGACCAGGTCACCTACCCGCTCACCACCACCATGCTGTCGGTGCCTGGGGCGCGCACGGTGCGCGGCTATTCGTTCTTCGGCGATTCCTACGTCTACATCATCTTCGACGACAGGACCGACCTGTACTGGGCGCGCTCGCGCGTGCTGGAATATCTCAGCCAGGTCACCGGCCGGCTGCCGGCGACGGCAAAGCCGACCCTGGGGCCGGACGGCACCGGTGTCGGCTGGATCTACGAGTACGCGCTGGTCGACCACAGCGGCCGCTATGACATTGCGCAGCTGCGCGCCCTGCAGGACTGGTTCCTCAAGTACGAACTGAAGAGCGTGCCCGACGTTGCCGAGGTGGCCAGCGTCGGCGGCCTGGTCAAGCAGTACCAGGTGGTGCTCGATCCTGACCGGATGCGGGCGCTGGGCGTGCCGCTGGCGCGCGTGGTGCAGGCGCTGAAGGATTCCAACAACGAGACCGGCGGCTCGGTGCTGGAGCTGGGCGAGGCCGAGTACGCGGTGCGCGCCACCGGCTATCTGAAAGGCCTGGACGATTTCCGCGCGGTGCCGGTGGGACTGGGCGACGGCGGCACGCCGGTGCTGCTGGGCGATGTGGCGCGCATCCAGATCGGCCCGGAGATCCGCCGCGGCATCTCGGAACTGGACGGCAAGGGTGAGGCGGTCGGCGGCGTCATCGTGATGCGCGCCGGCAAGAATGCCCTGCGGACCATCGACGCGGTGAAGGCGAAGATCGCCACGCTACAGCAGGGCTTGCCGAAGGGCGTGGAGATCGTGTCGACCTATGACCGCTCGGAGCTGATCCACAAGTCGGTGCAGACCCTGCGCGACCGGCTGATCGAGGAATTCATCGTCGTCACCCTGGTCTGCGCGCTGTTCCTGTTCCATCTGCGTTCGGCCTTCGTCGCCATCGTCAGCTTGCCGCTGGGGATACTGGCGGCGTTCAGCGTGATGAACTGGCAGGGCGTCAATGCCAACATCATGTCGCTGGGCGGCATCGCCATCGCCATCGGCGCGATGGTCGATGCGGCGGTGGTGATGATCGAGAACGCGCACAAGCACGTGGAGGCCTGGAATCACGCCAACCCGGGGCGCAAGCCCGGCTCCGGCGAGCAGTTGGCCATCATCGCCGGCTCGGCGGCGGAAGTCGGCCCGGCGCTGTTCTTCAGCCTGCTGATCATCACCCTGAGCTTCCTGCCGGTGTTCACGCTGGAGGCGCAGGAAGGCAAGCTGTTCGGCCCGCTGGCGTTCACCAAGACCTACTCGATGGCGGCGGCGGCGGGGCTGTCGGTGACGTTGATCCCGGTGCTGATGTTCTATTTCATCCGCGGGCACATTCCGGACGAGCGCGGCAATCCGCTCAACCGGCTGCTGATCGCGCTGTACCGGCCGCTGCTCGACGCGGCGCTGCGCGCGCCGTGGCTGACCCTGGGATTCGCCGGCATGGTGCTGTTGTTCACGGTGATCCCGCTGACCAGGCTCGGCAGCGAGTTCATGCCGCCGCTGGTCGAGGGCGACCTGCTGTACATGCCTTCGGCCCTGCCCGGCCTGTCGGCGGACAAGGCGACGCAGCTGTTGCAGCAGACCGACAAGGTGCTGATGCAGTTTCCGGAAGTGAAGCGGGTGTTCGGCAAGGTGGGACGCGCGGAAACCGCCACCGATCCGGCGGGACTGGAGATGTTCGAGACCACTATCGAATTCAAGCCGCAGTCGGAATGGCCCAGCCACATGAGCCAGGACGAACTGATCGACAAGATGAATGCGGCGCTCAATATCCCCGGCCTCGCCAACCTGTGGGTGCAGCCGATCCGCAACCGCATCGACATGCTTTCCACCGGCATCAAGAGCCCGGTGGGGGTGAAGATCGCCGGGCCGGACCTGAAGGTGATCGAGCGTATCGGCGAACAGGTGGAGACGGTGCTGAAGGGGGTTCCCGGCACTCGCTCGGCCTACGCGGAACGGGTGCAGGGCGGACGCTATGTCGAGGTGCATATCGACCGGCTGCGCGCGGCGCGCTTCGGACTCAGCCTGGCGGAGGTGCAGCAGGTGGTGGCGCTGGCCATCGGCGGCGAGAACGTCGGCGAGACGGTGGAGGGCCTGCAGCGCTTTCCGATCAACGTGCGCTATCCGCGTGAACTGCGCGACTCGGTGGACAAGCTGCGTACGTTGCCGATCGTCACCGGCGGCGGCGCCACCACGACACTGGGCGCGGTCTCAGACATCGTCGTCACCGACGGGCCGCCGCAGCTGCGCAGCGAGAATGCCCGCCTCAACGGCTGGGTTTATGTGGACATCTCCGGCCGTGATCTGGGCGGCTATGTGCGGGACGCGCAGAAGGCCGTGCGGGAACAGGTGGAGCTGCCGGCGGGCTATTCCATCGCCTGGTCGGGGCAGTTCGAATACCTGGAACGCGCGGCGAAGAAGCTGCAACTGGTGATTCCGTTCACCCTGGCCATCATCTTCGTGCTGCTGTACCTGACCTTCCGCAGTTTCGGTACGGCGGCGCTGATCATGGGCACCCTGCCCTTCGCCCTGGTCGGCGGTCTGTGGCTGCTGTACCTGCTGGGCTACAACCTGTCGATCGCCTCCGCCGTGGGCTTCATCGCGCTGGCCGGCGTGGCGGCGGAGTTCGGCGTGGTGATGCTGCTCTATCTCGACAACGCCATCCGCAAGCGCAAGGAACAACAGCGCTTCAATACCGAGCAGGACCTGATTGCGGCGATCGAAGAAGGCGCGGTGCTGCGGGTGCGACCCAAGGCGATGACCGTGGCGGTGATCGTGGCCGGCCTGCTGCCGATCATGTTCGGCGGGGGCACGGGTTCCGAGGTGATGCGGCGCATCGCCGCGCCGATGGTGGGCGGGATGATCACGGCGCCGCTGCTGTCGATGATCGTGCTGCCGGTGGCGTACCTGCTGCTGCACCGCAGGGCGTTGGCGCAGGCACGGAAAGGCGGCGGTGCCGGGACGTCAGCTTAGAGGCGGTTTCGCCGTAGCCTGGACACGGAACGGGACGAATACCGGCGCTCTCGAAGGCAGAGCGCCGGGGGATGCGGGAAAAACCCGCCGCCGACCTGACTCAGTTGCGGCGCGCCGACTCCCCTTCCAGGGTTCGCGCGCCGAGCTCATCGACCAGGACGCGGATGTTTTCGCTGTAGTCGATGGGCACTGCGACGAGGTGGACGCCACCGGCGTCGAAAGCGGCCTGCAGCGTCGGCGCCACTGCTTCAACGCTTGTGACATTGTGGCCGTGGGCGCCGTAGGCTTCGGCGTACTTGACGAAGTCCGGATTGTTGAAGGTCATGCCGAAGTCGGGGAAGCGGTCGACGGCCTGTTTCCAGCGGATCATGCCGTAAGCGGAATCGACGATGATCAGCACGACCAGATCCAGCTTCAGGCGGATGGCGGTCTCGAGTTCCTGGCTGTTCATCATGAAGCCGCCGTCGCCGCACACGGCCAGCACCTTGCGGTCCGGGTGCAGCAGCTTGGCCATGATGGCGGCGGGCAGGCCCGCGCCCATGGTGGCCAGCGCATTGTCGAGCAGCAGCGTATTGGCCATGTGGGTGCGGTAGTTGCGCGCGAACCAGATCTTGTACATGCCGTTGTCGAGGCTGACGATGCCGTTTTCGGGGACGACGGCGCGGACATCGCGCACCAGGCGCTGCGGCGTGACGGGGAAGCGATCTTCCCCGACCCTTTCGTTGATGCGGGACAGGATGGTCTTGCGCAAGGCCAGCATTGCAGGATCGGTCTGGATGCGGCCATCCAGCCGCTGCGCCAGTGCGATGACGCTGGCGCCGATATCGCCGATCAATTCGGCGTCGGGGTAGAAGACCTGTTCGACGTTGGCAGGCACAAAGCCGACATAGACAACCTTGCGGCCCGGCGCGGCGTGGCCCATCAGGAACGGCGGTTTTTCGACGGTATCGTGCCCGATGGCGACGATCAGGTCGGCCCGGTCGATGGCGTCGTGGACATAGTCCCGCTCGGTCAGGGCGGCGGTGCCGACGTACAGGTCGGAATTGCCGGTGACCGCGCCCTTTCCCATCTGGGTATTGAAGAACGGTATCCGCGCTCTGCGCACAAAATCGGACAGGGCCTCGACCAGACGCGGACGGTTGCCGGCGGCGCCGATCATGATCAGCGGACATTTCGCCTGCAGGATCATCTCGGCCACCCGGTCGACCGAAGCGGACGAGGCGACGGGCCAGTCGATCCGGTGTGTCGGCACCAGAGCCGCTTCGGCTTCCTCCGCGGCGATGTCTTCGGGCAACTCGAGGTGGACCGGGCCGGGGCGCTCTTCGGTGGCGATGCGGAAGGCGTCGCGCACCGTGGCGGGGATCGAGGCGGCGGAGACGATCTGGCGGCTCATTTTCGTCAGCGGGCCCATGGTGCGGACGATGTCGACGATCTGGAATCGCGCCTGCCGGGCGCTCTTGATCGGCTTCTGGCCGGTGATCATCAGCATGGGCATGGCGCCCAGATGCGCATAGGCGGCGCCGGTGGTGAAATTGAGGGCGCCCGGCCCGAGGGTGGAGAGGCAGACGCCGGGGCGGCCGGTCAGGCGCCCTTGCGTCGCGGCCATGAAGGCCGCGGCCTGCTCGTGCCGCGTCAGCACCAGCTGTATTTTCGAGCGGCGCAGGGATTCCACCACGTCCAGGTTCTCTTCGCCGGGGATGCCGAAGATCCGGTCGACGCCTTCATTCTCGAGTGCCGCAACCAGCAGATCGGAGCCCTTGCTCATGTTCTGGCTCCGGCCTTGGTGTACGCGCCGATCCGGCCGGGGACGCCGACATCATGAGTGGTGTGGCTTTTCATACCTTGCTCCTTATAAGGATAGGCACTTGCTATCGAAGGTTCGCATGCCGGGCGGAATGCGGCACCGCCCGGGCCAGCCCGAACGGCGCCAGTGTCCGCCAAGACGACGCTCCCGGACAAGCGCGGATGCCCGCCGGTTCAGGCAAGCTACAGTGCAGATAGACGCCAAGGCTTCGTTGATCCGGTAACCGCTCGACCATGTCCAAATTCACATCGCTGCTGGCCGAGGTGCGGGCGTGCAGGATTTGCGCGGAGCATCTGCCGGTCACGCCGAGGCCGGTGCTGCAGGCACTGCCTTCCGCGCGTATCCTGATCGCGGCGCAGGCGCCCGGACGGAAGGTACACGCTTCAGGTGTGCCGTTCGATGATGCCAGCGGCGAGCGGCTGCGGGCGTGGACGGGACTGACTCCGGAGGTGTTCTACGATCCCGCGCGTATTGCCCTGGTGCCGATGGGATTCTGCTATCCGGGAACCGGGCCGGGCGGCGACTTTCCGCCGCGGCCGGAATGCGCACCCGCCTGGCGGGCAAAGCTGCTGGCGCAGCTCGGCAATATCGAGTTGACGCTGGTCATCGGCAGCTACGCCCAGGCCTATCATCTGGCGGGCAGGCACCCGTCGCTGACCGAGGCGGTGGCGGCCTGGCGCGGCTACCTCCCTGCCCTGGTGCCGCTGCCGCACCCCAGCCCACGCAACAATCTCTGGCTGAAGCGCAATCCCTGGTTCGAAACCGAGCTGCTGCCGGTGCTGCGGGCGCGGGTGGCGCAGGCCTTGAGGTAAGCCGCGACGCTTATTTCTTCCGCGCCTTGCGCAAGTAGTCGGCAAGAACGACGGCGTGATTCACCGCCGGATCGCGCGCCCCATACAAAAGCGTGGCCCTGGCCTTGCCAATACGGGCGCGGACTTCTTCGACGGCCGGATTGACGGCCAGCTCGTCGCGGTAGTCCTGGGTGAACTGCGCGAACCGGTCCG
>JAQGNS010000190.1 GCA_028291705.1 Nevskia sp. | reverse complement strand
AAGATGACCTCGCCGGACGGCGTCAGGTGGCCGGTGTACCAGAGCCGCTCCATCCAGGCCGGGTCGCTGGTGCCGACGTGGTCGAAGGTGGTCGGCAACTGGTGGCCGATCCAGTCGTCCTGTGGGGTCAGCATGGTTACTCCTCCGGGAGCTGGTTCTTATTTTTGTCATCCTGAGCGCAGCGAAGGATCCGGCTTCCGCGCAGGGCCAGATCCTTCGCTGCACTCAGGATGACAAGAGAATGCGAGTTCACTGGCTTTTGGCTGCCGGCTTCGCAGCGCCGGTATTGCCGGCGATCTCGCCGAACAGGGGCTTGGCCAGCAGGCTGACCTCGCGCCGCACCTGTTCCTGCATGTACTTGGCGGTCACCGCGGCGATGGCGGCGAGCGCCGCGTCGGGCACACCCGCGGGTGGCTGGTTCTGCCAGTCGATGACCTTGCACAGGTGCTCGTCGAGCTGGTCGCGCAGGCGCCGCAGGGTTTCGCCGGCGGCGGGTTCGGGAATGGCTGCGAGTGCCGGGAGCAAGCGCGATGGGCCGTTTTGCAAGCCCTGCGCCAAATCATCAATGCACCGCGCCGCGGCCAGCTGCGCGGCGATCTGTTCGGCCAGGGGGCCGACGGCCCAGTCGATGCGCGGGCGCAGGTTGGTCAGCAGGTCGACGATGGCATAGGCCTGGCCACGGGCGAACTCGTCGTCCAGGCGCGGGATGATCTCGCTGCCCAGGCTGGCGACGATGCCGGCGAAGAGCCGGTCGAGCGAGTTGTTCATGGCGCCTCCGCGATCAGCTTTTCCAGCTGCAACAGCAGGCGCGGCCCCTGCACACTCATCGAGGGCAGGCGCAGGTCGTTGTGGCGCCCTTCCTCGAAGCAGCGCTCCGCGCCGACGTCGATGACGTAGAACTTGAACAGGCCCAGCACCTCGTAGAAGTGCACGGCGCGCAGGGAGATCTCGATGCCGGTGAGCGACTGGTAGCGTGCGTACAGGTCTTCGCGGCGGATCAGGGTGCAGATCAGCGGCGTGCCGGGACGGAAGGTGCGCTGGCACATCCAGCCCAGGTCTTCGTGCGGGTCGCCGAGATGGACCAGCTCCCAGTCAAGGATGGCGGTGATGCGGTCCCCTTCGGCGAGGAAGTTGCCGATGCGGTAGTCGCCGTGCACCACGCTGATCCTCGGCGCCACCGGGCAATTGCGGCGCAGCCAGCCCAGCACCGACTCGGCCATCGGCATGCGCCGCAGCTCCCAGCCGCGCATGGCATGCTCCCAGTAGTCCACCTGGGTGCGTGCCGCGTTTTCCACCGTGACGCCGCCGCCCAGGCCCTCGATCGGCGTGCCGCGCCATTCGAAGCGGTGCAGTGCCGCCAGCGAATCGGCCAGTTGCTCGCCCAGGGCGGTGCGGGTGCTGTCGCTGAAATTCTCGCCCCACATCACCGGCGCGCGGCCGGAGACTTTCTCGCAGATGAACCAGGGCGCGCCGAAGACTTCCGGCGTGTCGCCGTACCAGTGAACTTCCGGTACCGGTACGCCGCTGCCGCGCACCGCCTGCAGGGTAATGAACTGCGGCGCAGCCAGGTAGGGCGCGAACAGGCCATTGGGCGGCCCCAGGCGCAGGATCAGCTCGCGCCGCTGCGGGCCGGAGGCATCATCCCAGCTTGCCTCGAAGCCATAGGTGAGCCAGGAATAGCCCACTGGAAAGCGCTTCAGCCCGCCGATGCCGACCTCGGCGCCAGTGTGTTGCCGCAGCACCCGCTGCAGGCCCGTGCGCACATGCGCTTCGTCGAGCAGCTCGGCGGTGCTGGCCGCGCTCATGCGCGCTTTTGCAGGAACGCGGTAACGCGGTTACGGAAATCCTCGGTCCTGGCGCAGCGCAGGAAAGCCTCTTTCTCGCGTTGCAGCTGCGCTTCCAGTTCGCCGTCCTCGGCGCCGCCGATCAGACGCTTGAACTCGCGCACCGACTGCGGCGCCAATTGGGCGAGCTTCGCGGCGTAGGCGGCCGTTTCGGCGTCGAGGCTGGCATCCTCCACCACCTTCGCCACCAGCCCCAGCGCCTGCGCTTCCGCCGCGTTGATCGCGCCGCTGCCGAGGATGATTTCGAACGCCTTCATCGCACCCAACCGTTTGGTCAGGAAATGGCTGAGGCCGCCGTCGGAGGATGTGCCAAGGGCCGGATAGGCCACCACTAAGCGGGCGTTGGATGCCGCCACCAATTGGTCGCAGGCCAGGGCCAGCGAGAAGCCGCCGCCGGCCGCGGCACCGTAGACGCTGCCGATGACAGGGATCGGCAGGCGGCGCAGCGCCAGGATGGCGCCGTGGAAGGCGTCGATGATCGCGCCGAGCAGGCGATCGGAATCGACCAGGGTGTCTTTGATCGCCGTGAGATCGCCGCCGGCACTGAATGACTTGCCGGCGCTGCGCAGTACCAGCACGCGGGCCTCCGGCATGGCGGCTACTTCGGCCAGGGCGTGTTGCATCGCCTTGCCGGATTCCTGCGTGACCACGCTGGGCTTGCCCGGGACGCCCATGCTCAAGGTCACCACGCCTTCCGGCGTGTGGCTCAGGGATACCAGTTGTTCCGTGCTCATTGGCGTTGCTCCGTCATTTTCTTTGTTTCCACCAGCGAAAGTGAAGGCTCGTGTAGCCCGGGAAGCGCGTCAGCGCTACCCGGGAGATTGCGCCACCCCGGGTAGCGCTGCGCGCTTCCCGGGCTACGGTCTGGATACCGGCTTTCGCCGGTATGACGTTTTGAGTTTGATCAGCCCAGGTAGGCCTGCCCACCATCCACGGCGATGCTCTGCCCGTTGATGTAACGGCAATCGTCCGAGCACAGCGAGACGACGAAGCGGCCGATGTCCGCCTCGCACTCGCCCACCCGCTGCATCGGCACGGTGGCGATGAAGGCCGCCG
>JAQGNS010000546.1 GCA_028291705.1 Nevskia sp. | reverse complement strand
GCAAGACCGGCGTGATGTTCTCCCTGCACGTCAAGGCCACCATGATGAAGGTCTCGCACCCCATCGTCTTCGGCCACGCCGTGCGCATCTTCTACCGCGAGGCCTTCGAGAAGCACGCCAAGCTGTTCGAGGAGCTGGGCGTCAACGTCAACAACGGCCTGGTCAACCTCTACGACAAGATCGAAACGCTGCCGAGTTCGCAGCACGACGAGATCGTCCGCGACATGCACGCCTGCCACGAGCACCGCCCGGAGCTGGCCATGGTCGACTCGGCCAAGGGCATCTCCAACCTGCATGCGCCCAACGACGTCATCGTCGACGCCTCGATGCCCGCCATGATCCGCCTCGGCGGCAAGATGTACGGCGCCGACGGTCGCCCCAAGGACACCAAGGCGGTGATCCCGGAGAGCACCTTCGCCCGCATCTACCAGGAGATGATCAACTTCTGCAAGACCAACGGCAATTTCGATCCGGTCACCATGGGCACCGTGCCCAATGTCGGCCTGATGGCGCAGCAGGCCGAGGAATACGGCTCGCACGACAAGACCTTCGAGATCGCCGAGGACGGCGAGACGCGCATCGTCGACATCGAAACCGGCGAAGTGCTGCTGGTGCAGCAGGTGGAAGCCGGCGACATCTGGCGCATGTGCCAGGTCAAGGACGCGGCGATCCGCGACTGGGTCAAGCTGGCCGTCACCCGCGCCCGCAACTCCGGCATGGAAGCCGTGTTCTGGCTGGATCCGTACCGCCCGCACGAAGCCGAGATGATCAAGAAGGTCGAGCGCTACCTGAAGGATCACGACACTTCCGGCTTGCACCTCCAGATCATGTCGCAGGTGCGCGCCATGCGTTACACCCTGGAGCGCGCCTACCGCGGCCTGGACACCATCTCGGTCACCGGCAACATCCTGCGCGACTACCTCACCGACCTGTTCCCCATCATGGAGCTGGGCACCAGCGCCAAGATGCTGTCCATCGTGCCGCTGATGGCCGGCGGCGGCATGTACGAAACCGGCGCCGGCGGATCGGCGCCCAAGCACGTCAAGCAGCTGGTGGAGGAAAACCACCTGCGCTGGGATTCACTGGGTGAATTCATGGCGCTGGCGGTGAGCCTGGAAGACATGGGCATCAAGACCGGCAACAAGCAGGCCAAGGTGCTGGCCAAGACCCTGGACGCCGCCACCGGCAAGCTGCTCGAGAACAACAAGAATCCGTCGCCCAAGACCGGCCAGCTCGACAACCGCGGCAGCCAGTTCTACCTCGCCATGTACTGGGCGCAGGAACTCGCCGCGCAGACCGAAGACCGCGGCCTGCGGGCGCGCTTCGCCCCGCTGGCCAAGACGCTGACCGACAACGAGCAGACCATCGTCGGCGAACTCGCCGACGTGCAGGGCAAGCCGGCCGACATCGGCGGCTACTACCTGGCCGACATCGGCAAGATGGAAACGGTGATGCGGCCGAGCAAGACCCTCAACGCAGCCCTGGAGGCTACGCGGGGCTGATCGGTAGTGCTTGCCGGGTCCTCGGCTCAACGGGGCCTGGCAAGTGCGTCACCGCAGGCGGATCAGAATCTGATGCCCTGCTCGAATCCGGTAACCCGCTCCAGCTGGATCATCGTCTTGGCCAGTTCGGCCTGGGCTTGGCCGTAGTCCTGGCGGATCTGGTTGTCGGAGCGCTGCGCGTCGATCAGGTCCAGCAGGGTATTCGCCCCGCGCTGGTAGCCGTAGCGCCGCGCTTCGAGTAGGTCGTCGGCATCCTTGAGGATGCCCGTCTCGAAGGAGGCCGCGCGCTTCTGCGCGGACTTGTACTGGAAGTAGGCGGTGCGGATATCCACTTCCGCGTGCAGCTCCGCCGCCGCCAGCTGCACCTGCGCCTGGTCGTCCGCCGCCAGCGCCTTGCGCACCGAATACTGGCCGTGGTCGAACAGCGGCAAGGGCAGTGACAGGTTCAACGTTAGCTGGTGGAAGCCCGGCGTCGGATCCACCGGGTGATTGAGCGCCACGCCGCCGTTGTAGCCATAGTTGACGCCGACATCCAGGTCCGGGATGCGCGAGGCCTTGGCCAGCTCCACGCCGCTTTGCGCGGCATCGCGGCCGTGGCGCAGCGCCACCAGGTCGGGGCGCTTCTTCAGCGACTCGCCGATCATGCCGGCCAGGTTGTAGTCGCGCGGCTGCTGCTTCAGGTCGCCGCTGACGATGAAGCCGGTCTGGCCGCGGTTGCGTCCCAGGTAGGTGGAGAGGGCGTAGCGCGCGGCTTCGGCGTCGTCCTCGGCGCGCGCCAGGTCGTTGAGGAACTCCTGCCGCTCCACCTGGGTTTGCAGCAGGTCCGGGCGGCCGATGTCGCCGGCGGTGTAGCGGGTCTGCTGCGCCTGGTTGAGGGTGTCGAGGAAGGCGGCGGCGGCGCGCAGCTGGTCGACGATGCCTTGCGCCGCCAGCGCGTCGGCATAAGCGGCCGCGGCGTCGAGCTTGAGGTTGCGCAGGAAGTCGTCGAGCGTGGCGGCGGCGGCGCGCAGGCTCTGGTCCGCCGCCTTGATGCGCCACTTGCGCTTGCCGTACCACTCGATGGTCTGGTCCACGCCGATGCTGCGCGATTCCACTTGGCGCAGCGGGGCGGGATTGCCGTCGGTGCCGGTGGCGTACTTGTCGTGGTAACTAAGGTCGCGGTCGCCGCTCAGGGACAGGGTCGGATTGGGCAGCAGCTTGGCCGCGGCGGCATCGGCCGCCGCCATGTCGACGTTGTAGCGCGCGGCGGCGTAGTCCAGGTTGGCCGCCAGCACCTCGCGGATGAATACCGGCCAGGTCAGCTGCTGCTCCGCAGCGGTGGAAGCCTGCACGGTCCAGCGGTCCTGCGGCATCGACAGGTCCAGGTACTGCCCGTCGTGTACCTCGCCGACCGAGCCGTCGGCGGCGAACTGCGCATTGGCCGGCGGCGTCGCCGACACAACATCGTCGGCATGGGCGCAGACGCACAGGAGCACGGCCAAGAGCGGGACCGGGGCGCCGGCGTGAATCGCTTTCCGGATCATCAGTGGTTCTCCAGGTGCAGCTCGTCGAGGGAGTTGTCCGTGACGGGCGGGTGCTCGCGCAGGCGCCGCTGCGCCCAGGTCTCGACCATGAAGTACAGCGCCGGCAGCAGGATCAGGGTCAGCGCGGTGGCGGTGATGAGTCCGCCGATGATCACCGTGGCCAGTGGACGTTGCACGTCGCTGCCGATGGCGTGGGTGAAGGCGGCCGGCACCAGGCCCACCGTCGCCACCGTGGCGGTCATCAGCACCGGGCGGAAGCGCTGGCGGGCGCCTTTCATCACCGCCTGCAGCAGGGTCTGGTCCAGCTCGCGCCAGCGATTGAGGTTGGACACCATGATGATGCCGTTCTGCACCGCCACGCCGAACAGGGCGATGAAGCCCACCGCGCTCGACACGTTCAGCGTCATGCCGCGCAGATGCACCGCGGCCAGGCCGCCGACCGCGGCCAGCGGCACCGTGGCCAGGATCAGCAGGGGATGGCGCACGTTGCCGAAGGCGGCAAACAGCAGCACGAACATCAGCGCCAGGGCGATCGGCACCACCACGAACAGCCGCCGCTGCGCGCGCTGCTCGTTCTCGAACTGGCCGCCCCAGGTGATCTGGTACTGGGTGTGGTCGTACTGCACCGCCTGCTCGATCTTCGGCTGCGCCTCCTGCAGGAAGCTGCCGAGGTCGCGGCCGCGCAGGTTGAGCTTCACCGTAAGGTGCCGCCGTCCCATCTCGCGGGTGATGGTGCTTTCGCCGGACTGCAATTCGATCTTCGCCACCTGCGCCAGCGGGATGTGCGCGCCGCTTGGCGTGGTCAGGATCAGGTTGCCGATCTTGTCTGGGTCGTCGCGGGAGATGCCCTGGATGCGCAGCGCCACGTCGTAGATGCGCTCGCCGATGAAGATCTGCGTCTGCGGGCCGCCGCTGATGCCGCTGGTGATGAGGTCGGAAATGTCGTCGGCGTTGAGGCCGTAGCGCGCCGCGGCCTCGCGGTCGAGGGTGATGCGCACCTGCGGCAGCGGCGGCTCCTGGTCGATGGCCACGTCGGCGGCGCCGTGGATGCCGTCCAGCGTGGTTTCGATGCCCCGCGCGATGCGGCGCAGTTCGTCGAAGCTGTCGCCGTAGACCTTGACCACCAGCTCGCTGTGGGCGCCGGCGATCTTGTCGAAGACGCCGTCGATCATCGGCTGGGAAAAGCCGACGTCGATGCCCGGCAGCTTCTGGAAGCGCGCCGCCATGTGCGCGATCAGCTCCTGCTTGTTCCAGCCGGACTTCCAGCTGTCGTAGGGGTGCAGGGTGACGGCGCTCTCGATGTGCGAGGGCGTGAACGGATCGGTGCCGTCGTCATTGCGGCCGAGCTGGGTGACGATGTGCTCCACCTCGGGAAACTCCAGCGTCGCCTCGCGCAGCTGCGAGGCCATTTCACTGGCTTTCTCCAGGGAGATGCCCGGCGGCAGCGTCACCTGCAGCCAGATCGAGCCTTCGTCGAGGTAAGGCAGGAAGTCCTTGCCGGCGGTGAGACCGAGCAGCGCCGTCAGCAGCAGCGTCACTGCGGTCACGCCGAAGGCTAGCCGCACCCGCACGGTGAAGCGCAGCAGGAAACTGCGATAACGGAAGCTGAGCCGGTCGATGAACTGGTTTTTGAATACCTTCTGTGGCCTGCGATAGGCCACATAGGCCAGCCCCGGCACCAGGAACAGCGCCACCAGCAGCGCGCCGACCAGGGAGAAGCCGACGGCGTAGGCCATCGGCGAAAACAGCTTGTACTCCACGCGCTCGAAGCCGAACAGCGGCAGGTAGGCGACGATGATGATGACGGTGGCGAAGAAGATCGGGCGTCCCACCTGCACCGCCGAGGCATAGGCGTCGCGCAGCAGCATCGGCCGGTCGTGGTTCTCCTCGCGGATGCGCAGCATGTTCTCCAGCATCACGATGGAGCCGTCGACCAGGATGCCGAAGTCGATGGCGCCCAGCGACAGCAGGTTGGCCGGCACCTTGATGTGGTTCATGAAGATGAAGGCGATGAGCAGCGACAGCGGTACCGTCAGGGCCACGATCAGCGCGGCGCGGGGGCTGCCCAGGAACAGCATCAGCACCACCACCACCAGGGTCATGCCCTCGGCCAGGGTGTGCGACACCGTGTGCACGGTGTTGTTGATCAGCACGGTGCGGTCGATGTAGGGGACGATCTTCACGTCCGGCGGCAGGCGCTTGCTGTTCAACTCGTCCACCGCCGCGTGCACACCGCTGATGACCTGCCCGGCGTTCTCGCCCTTGAGCAGCAGCACGATGCCTTCGATCGCATCCGGGTTATGGTCCTTGCCGAGGATGCCGTGGCGCTCCTGCTGGCCCAGGGTGAGGGTGCCGAGGTCGGCGATGCGCACCGGCGTGCCGCTCTTGCTGGTGGTGACGACGACGTTGCCCAGATCCTTCAGGCCCTGCAGCAGGCCGATGCCGCGGATGACGAAGCCCTGCTCGCCGCGGGTCAGCACGCTGCCGCCGGCATTGGAGTTGTTGGCCTTGATCGCGGCTTCCACCTGCGTCAGCGACAGGTTGTACTTGACCAGGCGGTCGGGGTCGAGCACCAGTTGGTACTGCGTGGTGATGCCGCCGAAGTTGGCGACGTCGATGATCCCCGGCACCTGCTTCAGGCGTGGGATCACCGTCCACAATTGCAGCTCCGACAACTCGCGCACGCTGCGCTGCGGCGATTCCAGGGTGTAGCGGTACACCTCGCCGATGGGCGAGGTCAGGGCGTCCAGTCCCGGCTGCGCGCCATACGGCAGCGTCACCTGGCTGATGCGCTCCTGCAGGCGCTGACGCGACCAGTAGCTTTCCACCCCGTCCTTGAACACCACGGTGATCAGCGACAGCGCGAAGGTGCTCTTCGAGCGCATCACCTCCAGGCCGGGTGTATTGATCAGCTCGCGCTCCAGCGGTACGGTGATCTGCTGCTCCACTTCCTCCGCCGCCAGGCCCGGCACCTGGGTCACCACCTGCGAGGTGACGTCGGCGATGTCGGGATAGGCCTCGATCGGCAGCTGCCGGAACGAGACATAGCCGTAGGCCGCGACCAGGGTGAAGACGATCCAGATGACCGCGCGCCGCTTCAGCGACAGGGACATCAGGCGCTCAATCATTGAGGAGCACTCCCTGCTTCACCACCGCGCGCTCGCCGGCCTTGAGCCCGCCGAGGATTTCCACGGAGTCGCCGTTGCGCGCCCCGACCAACACCGGCCGCGGCTCGAACTTCCACGGCTGCACCTCGACGAAGACCAGCGTCCGGGCCTCGTTCTGGATCAGTGCGGTGACAGGCACCAGCACCGCCGTGTGCGGCGTGCCGGCAAAGGTGAGCTTGGAAAACATGCCGGGTTTGAGGCGGCCGTCGTGGTTGTCGTAGGCGATGCGCGCCTTGATGGTGCGGGTGTCGGGGTCGAGCTGGTCGGCGACGAAGCTGACCTTGCCCTTGAACGTCTCCCCGGTGTAAGCCTGCACCGTAGCACTCACTTCCTCGCCGACGCGGACATAGCTCAGGTCCTTTTCCTGCACGCCGGCGGTGAACCAGATGGTTGAAGCATCCGAGATGGTCATCAACGCGGCGGTGTTGTCGTTGGCATAAGTGCCGGGCACGGCATTCAGCACCGAGACGCGGCCCGACAGCGGCGCGCGCATGGTGAGCTGGCGCGGCGACTCCGCCGACTGGGCGCTGATGCCCAGCACGCGGAACACCGTCGAGGCGCGCTCGAACTCCGTCACGGCGTTGTCATGATCGGCCTGCGCCTGCTCCAGGTCCTTCTGCGCGGCGATGTGATGATCGGCCAGGTCCTGTTGCAGGCTCAGGGCTTTCTGCGTCTGGGTCAGGCCGATCTGGGCATGCTGGAGGTCGGAGCGCGCCTGCGCCAGGTCGGCGGAGTCGAGCGTGAACAGCGGTTGTCCCGTGATCACCGTATCGCCCAAGTGGACATACAGGGCGCTGATGCGTCCCGACAGGGGCGGCAGAATGTTAGCGACCTTGGCCGGATCGGCTTCCAGCACGGCGGGAGCTTCGAGCGGCGTCTGCACCGTCTGCTGCTGGACCTCGGCGATCGCCAGGTAGTGCCGCAGCTCGGATTTCTCCGGCACCACGATCAGATCGCCCTCGCGCACATGCGGCGCAACAGGGCTTTCGGCGGCGGGCACCGGCTCCCCGGAATGACAGGCCCCGAGGGCCATGACGATGGCGGCGCTTAAACTCCTGAGCACGCGAAACGGAAAACCCTGATTCAGCAGCGCATTTTTATCCACACTCGTCTCCCTTCGGGCGCAGGAGGCCCTGGCCACTGGGTGACGGGTGCAAAAGCCCCGGCCGCAGCAGCGACTGTTTCAAATCGGCGGATTCATCGGGGAAAGCTGCAGCGGCAGCAAAGCTACCGCATGGACCTTTCGCCTACCTGTCCGCTACCGGCGCCGTATGGGCGGCAGCTTCAGGGCAGGTCGAGGTGGACTTGCGACGGAGGTGCGCTCAGGACGGCGTTTTATGGAATCGACAACCACTACTGTCCAACTAAGGCCCCTCCTTGCTGTTGAGGCGCGCGCACTTTATGCCCGGCTCCGCAGCGAGTCAACCGTTTTTACGGGATTTTTATGTATCCCCTGGGGAGGATAGGAGGTATCCCCCAGGCAGGATAGGCGGCCGGACGCCGGAACGCGCCCGGAAGCGTCAGCGGATCACAGGTATTTCGAGATGCTGCGGAATTCCGCGACCAGGTTCTTCGATTGCGATTTGCCCTTGCCGTCCGCGGATTCCTGCAG
>JAQGNS010000544.1 GCA_028291705.1 Nevskia sp. | reverse complement strand
ACCGGCGGATAGGGCTTGGAAAAATCGCCGTAGACCGGCGAGACATACGGATTCTTCCAGTCGGCCGGATCCGCATAGAGCGTGAAAGCCGCGCGGATCTCCTCGGTCCGGTTCAGCACCGGATCGGCGTCGCGCAGCGTCACCACGGTATCGCCGCCCAGGCCCAGGTCCGTGGCCGGCGACATCAGCACCAGCGCACCGGGAATTTCCACGCCCTGGTCGCGCAGCTTGAGCACGCTCCCCGCGACGATATCGCCGCCGGCGGAATCACCATACAGCCCGATGCTGCGCGCCGGGTGTCCGTCCGCCAGCAGGGCCTTATAGACCCCGATCACCTGGTCGGTGACCAGTTGCCAGCGCCCTTTCGGCGCCACCGTGTAGTCCACCGAAATGATGCGCTTGCCGGTGGCGAGGGCCATCAGGGCGTCGCCCCGTTCCGCGGAGTGGGCCGAGTCCTGCACGAAGGCGCCGCCGTGGACGTGGATCAGGATGGTGCCGTCGTCCTGGTATTGCGCCGGCCTCAGATCCACGACGCCGACGCCGGCCATCTCCAGATCCTTGGCCGACACGTTCAGCTGCTTCAGCATGGCGGCATTGCGCGCGTCGATGCCCACCAGCAGCGCATCGTGCCGCGCCTCGAAGTCGGCGGCGGTGCGCGCCACCGGCCTGGCCGCCTGGTCCTTGAGCACGATCGGCAGCATCTTGTCGTAGAAGGCGCGCGCCTCCGGCGAAATCGACGGCGGCATGTAATACGTTCCTTCGGGCGTTTGTTGGGGCGGCTGCTCCGGGACGACTGCGGCGCTGCTTCCCGCGTCAGCCGATGCCGCGGCGGACAAACCCGATGCGGCGAGCGCAATCAAAAGCCCCGTAGCGCAACTGCGGTATTGGTGCATGCACGACTCCTCTGTTTATGCCCGGGCCCGGGAGCCCGCGCGTTTGTTGTGCAGCCGAGACGTGCGAAGGGCAGCGGACGGCGGTCGCAGCCGGAAAAAGAACTCCCGCCGACCGTCGCATCACGCGCCTCGCACGTCTTAGCTCGACAAGACCCCGGGCACCAGACCCGGGTAATAAAACGGAGGAGTACCGGATGCGGTTCATGCTGCCGCGAGAGCCTTGCCTGCTTAGCACCCCGAGCGACACCATCCTGCCCGCGGTCCAGGGCGGATTGCCGGAATGAAGCGCTCCCCATGCCGCGCACTGGCGGCGCTGTGCCTGCTCGCCTGCGCCGTCCCACGGCTCGCCGTAGCCGAGCCGGCCGCCCCCTCCATGCAGGCCGCCTGCGAGGCGCTGAAGCTCACCGACTTCGCCGGCATCCAGGACGCCCCAACCAAGGTCATGGAGTCGGCGCTCGCCGAGCCCACCGCGGACGTGCCGCCAGCCTGCCTGGTACGCGGCTACGTCGCCCCGCAGGTCGGCTTCGAACTGAAGCTGCCCCTGTCTGGCTGGAACGGCAAGCTGCTGGAACTCGGCTCCGGCGGCTTCGCCGGTTCCGCCCAGGTCCCGGCCGAGCGCGCGCTGTGCGACGAAGGCCTGCGGCGCGGCTACGCCTGCATCCATTCCGACCAGGGGCACACCGCGGGACCGGGTGAGCGCGGCAACGCCTCGCTCGACGCCCTGTGGGCCTACAACAACCTCCAGGCCGAACTGGACTACGCCTATCGCTCGATCCACGTCGTCGCCCTGGCGGAGCAGGCCATCGCGCAGCGCTACTACGGCGCCGCGCCGAAGCATGCGTATTTCGTCGGCTGCTCCAACGGCGGCCGCCAGGCGTTGGTCGCGGCGCAGCGCTTTCCCGAAGACTTCGATGGCATCCTCGCCATGGAACCGGCGCTCGACCTGAGCGGCGCCTTCACAACCTTCCTCTACAACCTCAAGGCCGTCACCGACGACGGCGGCAAGCCGCTGTTCACGCCGGGCAAGCTGGAATTGATGCGCAACGCGGCGGTCGCCGCCTGTGACGCCGACGACGGCCTGCGCGACGGCGTGATCGGCAATCCACTTGCCTGCAAGTTCGATCCCGCGCAATTGCAATGCGGTGCGGGCCAGCAGCAGGGCTGCCTCACGCCAGCCCAGGTCGCCGCTGCGCACAAGGTCACTGCCGGCCCCCAGACTTCCCGCGGCCGGTTGCTCTATCGCGGCCATCCCATGCCCGGCGCCGAAACCGGCGTGTTCGGCTTCGGCGTCTCCAGGCCCGTCGCCGCCAACGCCGTGACCGATTTCTTCCGCTATCTGGCGTTCATGCCGGACCCGGGGCCAGGCTGGAAGCCGACGGATTTCGATTTCGATACCGCCGCCCGGCGCGAAGGCGTCATGGAAGGCCTCTACGCCTCGTCCAATCCCGACCTGCGCCAGTTCGCACAAGCCGGCGGCAAGCTGCTCATGGTCCAGGGCTGGACCGACAGCGGCACGCCGTTTCCGCTGCGCACCATCGACTACTACGAGACGGTCGAAAAAGTCATGGGCGGCCCCAAGCCGACCCGGGAATTCGCCCGCCTGTTCATGGTGCCGGGCCGCGACCACTGCGGCGGCGGTTCCGGTGCGAGCGCCGCCGACTACCTCGCCAGCCTCGAAGACTGGGTCGAGCAGGGCCACGCGCCCGAGCTGATCAAGGCCTCGCACATCGAGCAGGGTGGCCCCGTCGACTTCATGCGCGAGCCGGACCCCGCCAAGGTGAAATTCACCCGGCCGCTCTATCCCTATCCGGCCTGGGCCAGATACAAGGGCAGCGGCAATCCCGACGACTACCGCAGCTTCAAGCCGGTCAGCCCAGGAAGCGAAAAGTGAAAGCCCGCAAGTCCATCGTCGTTCGCCTGGTCGCCGCGGCAACACTCGCGGGCATCGCCGCAAGCGTTGCTGCTCCCGTCGCTACGCAGACGCTGGAACAGCGCTTCGAACA
>JAQGNS010000473.1 GCA_028291705.1 Nevskia sp. | reverse complement strand
GGCGGGGCCTGGAGCTTCCTGCTCAACCGCATCAGCTTCACCGTCGGCGTATCGCAGGCCACCACGGCGGAGACGCGGGAATGGACGCCTTCCAGCGAGGCTCCGTTCCAGAAATTCCAGTGGGTCGACTTTCCGCCCACCGACAACGTCGACCGCTTCCAGTACCGCGTCACCGCCATGCAGTTCGGCGCCGGCAACGCCCTGGTCGCCGGGCCGTCGGCCACCGTGGCGATCGACTTCAAGCAGGACTTCCGCGAGGCCTACAGTGACTTCCGCGCCGGCTTCACCCGCGGCTACCTGTCCTCGCAGGCCTACGCCGAGAAATTCCACAACGCGGATATCCGGCCGGCCGGCGCCAAGACCATGGACTACGCCACCGCGCCGTTCGAGGCGCAGTACCAGTGGCTCGGCTATTCCGCCCGCCGCATGATGTTCGAGTTCCTCGACGAATGCGTGAAGGACAAGAGCCTCAAGGTCGACCTGTTCGGCTACGACCTGGACGAGCCCGACTTCATCCGCGGCCTGCAGCAGCTGGCGCGGGAAAAGCGCCTGCGCGCCTTCCTCGACGACGCCCCGCTGCATACCAAGGCCGGCGCGGTCGAGCCGCAGGTCTACAAATCCCTGGCCGCGCTGGCGCCGGGCGCAGTGTTCAAGGGCCATTTCAGCCGCTTTGCCCACGACAAGGTGCTGATCCAGCGCGATGCTACGGGCAAGCCGCTCAAGGTCTTCACCGGCTCGGCCAATTTCTCCGTGCGCGGTCTCTATGTCCAGGCCAACAACGTGCTGGTGATCGAAGATGCCGTCACCGCCGGCGTCTACGGACAGGTGTTCGATACCGTGTTCAACGCCGCCAAGGCCGGCAAGAACGCCGCCACGGTGTTCAAGGCCAGCGACTTGTCCAAGGATTGGTACGAGGGCAGCGTGCAGGCCAGCGCCGCCGTGCCGAAATTCCACGTCAGCTTCGCCCCGCACGCCGATTCCGCCGTGTCGCTGGCCGAGGTCAGCAACGCCATCACCAACGCCAAACGCTCGGTCATGTTCGCCGTGATGGAGCTGGACGGCGGCGGCGACGTGCTCAAGGCCCTGTCCACCCTCAATACCCGCGGCGACGTCTTCAGCTACGGCATCACCCAGAGCGACAGCGGCGTCAGCCTGTTCAAGCCCGGCTCGGCGCAGCATGGCGAATTCGCCACCTTCGCCTACCTGTCGAAGCAGGTGCCGGCGCCGTTCCGCGCCGAGTCCTCGGGTGGCGCGGGTCAGGTCATCCACAACAAGTTCGTGGTGGTGGATTTCGACGGCGACAACCCGGTGGTGTTCACCGGCTCCTCCAACCTCGCCGCCGGCGGCGAATCGCAGAACGGCGACAACCTGCTGGCGATCTACGACCGCCGCATCGCCACCGCCTATGCCGCGGAAGCGGTGCGCCTGGTCGACCACTACCACTTCCGCATGCTGCAGAAGCAACATCCCAGCACCGCCCCGGTGACCCTGCAGGGGCAGGCAGCCACGGCGCCGCGCTGGTGGGCGG
This sequence comes from Nevskia sp., assembly GCA_028291705.1. GTDB lineage: Bacteria > Pseudomonadota > Gammaproteobacteria > Nevskiales > Nevskiaceae > Nevskia. The sequence continues at coordinate 9,247 of JAQGNS010000473.1, read as the reverse complement.
CCTATTACCAGCCCGGCTCCAACAAGTACCAGGAGCGCATCCTGTTTGCCGGCGGTGTGCCGCCAGCCGTGGTCAAACCCGCTGCGCCAGTTCCGGTGCAGAAAGCTGCGACCAAGAAGGCGCCGACCAAAAAAGCAGCAAAAAAACCGGCGATCAAGAAAGCGGTGAAGAAACCCGCCGCAACGCCCAAATCCGCCTCAAAGAAGCCGGCGGCAAAAAAGACGGTAGCGAAGAAAGCAGCGGTGAAGAAGGCCGCGAAGAAGGCGGTGAAGAAAGTGGCGAAGCGCACCGCTCCCCGCAAAACCGCTGCAAAGAAGTCCGCCCGGCGTTGAGGCGCGGACCAGCGGCCATCCGGGAGGAGGCGGGCGCGATGGCGCGCCCGGCGCCCCGGGGTATAGTTGTCCCCACGAACCGTGAGGACAAGCCGCAATGCCGATCTTTGGCAAGGAACCACCGTCGTTTCACGACCAGCTCGAAGGCTTGTTGACCGAGCAGCTCAAGGCGCAGCCGCGCAACGCCACCGCGCGCCTGAAATTGCTGGAGCTGTACTACGAAACCCAGCGGGCCACGCCGTTCCTGCGCGTGGCGAAGGAACTGGCCGAGCTGACCCCCAACAAGGCCGCCTCGCCGGAATGGCAGAAGTGCGCCAGCATGGGCCGCATGCTGTTGCCGGAAGCTCCCTTGTTCACCACCGAGGGCAGCGACCGCATCGAATTCGTCGGCGCCGGCTACAGCGCGACCCCGCCGCCGAGCACGGCGCCGGTGCGCCGTCTCGGCGACGACGTGCGCTTCACCCGGCATTTCGAAGAGCTGGCCAAGGGCTTCGAATCGGCGCGCGCCAACACGCAATTCCAGGCCATGCTCGACATGGAGCTGACCTACCTGGCGCGGCGTCCATCCTCGCTGCTGCATGCGCGCCGGCTCTCCGCCAGCCTGGGCGGCGCGCAGATCTACCTCAAGCGCGAGGATGTCTCGCCGCGCGATACGCAGCTGATCATCAGTGTCGTCGGCCAGGCCCTGCTGGCGCAAAAGCTGGGCCGCAAGACCCTGGTGACTTCCACCGTCGACGGCCGGCGCGGCGCGGTCACTGCTTCAATTGCCGCGCGGCTGGGCATGCAGGCGGTGGTGTTCATGGATGACGACAAGAGCGCCCGCCATGCCGCCAACGTATTCCGCATGTGGCTGCGCGGCGCCGAAGTCCTGCCGACCCAGGACGAGCGCAGCGGCGAAGCGCAGGATGCGCGCGAAGCCGCCCTCAAGTACTGGGCCCGCCACCCCGCGGACTCCCTGATGATCTTCGGCCTCGATGCGGCGCCGGAGCCCTATCCCTCGATGGCCCGCGAGTTCGCCTCCACCATCGGCCGCGAATGCCTGCGCCAGGTGCGCCTCGCCGCCAAAAGGCCGCCGGACCTGGTGGTGGCCCGCGGCGGCGACAACGCCGATGCGCTGGGCCTGTTTCCGCCGATGGTGGCGGAGCAAGGGATCCGCCTGGTCTGCGTCGAGCCGCTGCCTGAGACCGGGCAGGGGGATGCCTCCGCCCCGCTCGATCCCGCCCGGCAGCAACTGCCGCCGGACAAGCACCGGATGGCGCAGTCGATCCTCGAAGGCATGGAGTATCCCAGCGTGGTGCGTGAGCACCGCTGGCTGCGCGAAACCGGTCGGGTCGAGTATCTCAAGGCCACCCTGGAATCCGCCAAGAAGGCGATCCGCGACCTGAGCTATTTTGAAGGCATCACCCCGGCCATCGAGACCGCCCACGCCCTGGGCTGGGCCTGCCAGGCCGCTGCGGCGATGAAGCCCGATCAGGCGGTGGTGCTGATGATCGCCGAGGACGCGGAGAAGGACATCTGGGACATCGGCCGCCTGATGGGCGCCCCGATGTAGACGCGACAGACCGCCGCCATTCCCGGCAGCGCAGCGCGCAGCGGCCCCCGGCATTGCCGCAACCGCCGCCATGCCACAAAATCCCCGCATGAACTCGACGCACACGGACTTGGGGCTGCTTACATGATGAATCTTGGCAATGGCGGCTTCGGCCTGCTCGGCTTGCTGATCTTTGTCGCCGATATCTGGGCGATCCTGAACATCGCGCAGAGCAGCGCCGAAAACCTGAAAAAAGCCATCTGGATCGTCATCATCGTCTGCCTGCCGTTCCTGGGCCTGGTGCTGTGGTTCCTGTTCGGGCCGCGCGGCGGCAGGATCTGAGACCCGCACCCGAGTAGCCGCGGATGAAAAAGACTCCAGCCAAAGCCACCACGGCCCCCGCCAAGCGCGCTGCGCCGCGCGCGGCCAGCCGCAGTGCGCCGCAGTCGGAGTTCTCCATCGACGAGCTGGCCCGCGCCGGCAACTCCACCGTGCGCAACGTGCGCGCCTACCAGGACCGCGGCCTGCTGCCGCCGCCGCAGCGGCGCGGCCGCAACGGCATCTACACCCAGGACCACCTGGCGCGCCTGCGCCTGATCGGGCGCCTGCTGGAGCGCGGCTACACCCTGGCCAACATCGCCGAACTGATCGCCGCCTGGGAGCAGGGCCGTGACCTGTACCAGCTGATGGGCCTGGAGTCGCAGCTCACCCGGCCCTGGTCCGACGAGACGCCGGCGGCCATCTCCCTGATCGAACTGGCCAAGGCTTTCGGCGGCAACTACCGTCCCAGCGACCTGGCCCGCGCCCTGGAGCTGGGCATCGTCGAGCGCGACGGCCTGCGCTTCCGCGTACCCAGCCCGAAAATGCTCGCGGTGGGCACGGAAATCGTCAAGATGGGCATTCCCCTGCGCGAGCTGCTCAACATCGTCGGCGGACTGCGCAAAAACGTCGAGCGCGTCGCCGACGAGCTGATCCAGGTCGCCGTGCAGTCCATCGACCGTTACGGCGACGGTCTGCCTCCCGCCGAGGACGTGCCGCGCCTGGCCGGCATGATCGGCCGCCTGCGTCCCCTGGCCGACAAGGCCATCGAATCGGAAGTGTCCCGCGCCATGGAGCGGGCCCTGAGCCGCTTCCTCGGCGACCGCCTGGCCCAGGTGCTGGACCATCTGCCGCAGCATCGCGACATCAAATAAGCCCTTGCGCTTGCGCAAGCGCGGCCCCGGCCCGCTGGCTCTTCTTCCGCTGATCCCTTCCGCACTACCGTTCGCGCCGTGCGCTTTCCGCTCGTCCGCCAGCGTGCGCATTTCGGCCGCCGCGACGGTTCGGGGCCAGGCCTCTTCCTACACTGACATCACAGTCAGGTTGGAGGAGAAAATGTCATGGCGGATCAAGGAATGCCGGAGCGCAGCCAGGGGTGGGCCGGTCCCGCCGTGGCGCTGTCGCCGGTCTACGACCAGGCCCTGAATTTCGCCCGCGTGCTGCACGCGCAGCAGCGCCGCAAGAGCAACGGCGCCCCCTACCTGTCGCACCTGCTCGAAGTCTCCGGCCTGGTGCTGGAATATGGTGGCGACGAGCAGCAGGCCATCGCCGCCCTGCTGCACGACGCCATCGAGGACCAGGCCGAAGCCTTCGGCGGCGCCGTCCTCCTCGGCGACATCATCGGCAACAAATTCGGCCCCACCGTGCTGCGCCTGGTCCAGCTCTGCTCGGACTGCGAAGGCAAGCCCAAGCCCGCCTGGGTCTGGCGCAAGCAGCAACATCTCGCCCGTCTGGAACAGGCCACGGCCTACGACTGCCTGGTGCCCGCCTGCGACAAACTGCACAACCTGCGCTGCCTGACCTCGGAGCTGCGCCACGGTGACGCGCCGTTCCGCCGGCTCCAGGCCGGCCCGGAAGAACAACTGCGACACTTCTCCGACATGGTCAGCCTGTTCGAAGACAAGATGTTGCCGGTGGCGGACGACCTGCGCTATGAACTGGGCCAGTTGCGGCGCCTGGTGACGGAGCGGCATTTCACGCTGCAACGTTCTGGACCGTCCTACGCGGTCTACGCCATGCCTTGAGGCAGAGTTTAGATACCGAGTTTTCTGCTGCAAGGTCTCGGGGGTGGCGCAAGCGTGCGGGCTTGCACCATCCCCGGGACCTTTGCACCTAGTGATGCAGCATGATGAACACCTGAAACTCGCCCACCAGGAAGCCGAGCACCGCGCCGACCGCGATCAGGATCCACTCGTCCTGCTGGAACGCCGGCCGCAGCAGCCCCTCGAATTCCTCGGGCGACAGCTCCTGCATTTTCGTCACCATCGTGTTCTCGATGTCCATCGCCTTGCCGGCATAGGCTTCCATCGAGCGCATCGTGTCCGGCAGCCGCTTCATCAGCTCCTCGGCTACCGTCTTTTTCATCGACTGGTACTTGCCGCTGCCCACGGCGAACACCACGAAGGGCTTCGCCACACCGGCCTGTTCGTCGACCATGCGCTGCACCTGCTTCTGCACCATGGTGAAGAGCCGGTCGGACAGCGGTCCGCGCAGCACCGCCTCGATGATGTTGTGCGGCGTCACCACCTCGCGCGCGATGAGCCGGCCGTACTCGGCCGATACCTCCTTGCGCCGCTTGAGGAACAGCCCCTGCCACTGGAACAGCCCCAGGTAACGCGTCGGCTGCTTCGGATTGAAGATCATCTTCAGCGCCAGCCAGTCGGTGAACCAGCCGGTGAAGCCGCCGAACAGCGGCATCACCAGGGCCGAGTGCGTCAGCGCCCAGGTCATCGCCTGGATGCAGCCGATGGCGAAGCCGAAATACAGGCCGGAGTTGCGGATGAACTTGAACTCCTCGCTGCCGGCTTCCTGGAAGATGCGGTTGAGCAGGCGCTTGTCGCGCAGCAGCGCCGTGATGACCATCTCCTTGAGGTCGAACACCGCGTTGATGTCGGCCTTGATGTCCACCATGATCTGCCGCACCATCGCCGGCGACTCGGTCTGCACCCGCTGCACGATCAGCCGCTTTACCGCTTCCGGCGCGGCCTCCCACAGCCCCGGCGAATACTGCGCCGCCACCGCCCGGGTGATGTCGTCCACCGCCACCAGCAGCGGCTTCTCGATCTCCTGCGCCACCCGGTCGGGATCGAGCCGGCCGAACACGTCCTCCGGCCGCACCAGGCGGGTGGTCAGCAGGTCGCAGGAAATGGCGGCCATGATCGCCGCCTTGCGCGGCACGATGCCCTGCCAGCCCAGGTAGGGCGGCTTGATGCCGATGAACTCGATCGGCTGGAACATCATGCGGATGGCCACGATCTTGGTGACGAAGCCGATGATCGCGGCCACGAACGGCATCGAGAGATAGATGTACCAGTTATGCTGCACATCGGTGACGATGTCGTGCCAGCCCTGCATAAGCCTCTCCCCGAGCCGCTAATAGTTATGTGCTGTGGCTAATCCTCGCTGATCCGGCAGGCTTCCCACAAGGCGCGGCCCAGGTCGGACATCCTCAGCGTGCGCCGCTGGATCACGTCGCGCTGACCGTTCTTCTTGACCCGCTCCACCGTCCGCCGCACCGCGTCGTCGGTTTCGAGGATCTCGTAGCTGGTCTTGAGGGCCGGCGTTTCCGGTGCGGTTTCCACCAGCTCCCAGTCGCGCAGGCGGCGGATGTAGTTCGGCACCAGGTCCAATAACTGGGCTCCGGCGATCTTGCCGACGTTGGACACGTTCTGCAGCACCGGGTGGGTGGCGCCGCCCAGGCGCGAGCCGGCCATCACGTGCAGCAGGGGGAAGCCGGTCGAATCGGACAGCGCGGAGAGAATGCGCGCCTCGTCCGGTACCAGGCTCTTCAGCGCCGCCACGTAATAGGCCTGCCGCGCCTGCTCGCGGGTCTGCTCGCCGGAGATATCCAGCAGCTCGCGCAGCAACTCGCCGGGCGCATAAGGCCCGCGCTTGCGCGACTGCAAGGGATCCTCGGTCACCGAAAATGCCAGCACCGAAACCGTGGCGCTGCGCTCCACCTTGTCCAGCCGCTGCTTCAGCTCGCCGAGCACGCGCCGTTCGATCTTCTCCAGCTGCTCCTGCGCGAAGCTGCCGCCGGGCAGGCGTTTCAGCACCCGGTTGGCCAGTGCCCCGGCAGAGAATCCACTGTTCTGGCCGCTGTCCTTCTCGCTCACGACAACTCCTGAAGCTGGATGGTTATCCGGCTTACTCTATGGAGCGGGTGTTGCCGTAACAAGGCTCGGGGCATCCATCGTTCATGGCGGCGCGGCCAATCATCATCGCTGGCGAGCCCTAAGACAGCCTCAAGCGATCAGGCTGCCATCTTCCGCGCCGCCGGCGAGTTATCCAGATACGCCAGGGCCTGCTCGGTCGAAGCCTCGTTCTCCGGGTGATACCAGGGATTGAGGTAGCGCAGCTCTTCCTTGAACAGCCAGGGCAGGGAAGGCAGCAGGCCGGTCTTGGCCTGGCGTTGCCACTCGAGCCAGATCCAGGGCCGCAGCACGCTGGGGCGCTTGCCGGCCAGCAGCGGGTCCTGCCGCATCAGGTGGGCCGCGCCGGCCACCCACAGGCCGAACACCACCGGGAAGGTGATGGTCATCAGGTAGTAGCGGGTCGGGTAACTGCCGCCCAGGTGCTTGTACAGGTCGAACGCCACGCTGCGGTGCTCGACTTCCTCCGCGCCATGCCAGCGGATCAGGTCCAGCAGCACCGGGTCGGCGCCGAGTTCATCCCAGCGCCGGTTGTCGAGCGCGTACTTGCCCAGCACGCAGGTCATGTGCTCGATGGCGGCGATCAGCCCCAGCCGGAACACCAGCCACTGCCGCTGCGCGATGCGCGGAACCTTGCGGCCGAACGGCGCATCCGCCAGCGCCACCTCGAACAGCCAACTCACCCGCCGCATGTAGCTCTCGGTCTCGATGCCGTGGGCGCCGAGGTATTCGGCGATGGCGCCGTCATGCGCGCGCGCGTGCATCGCCTCCTGCCGGATGAAGCCCTGCACGTCCTCGCGCAACTTGGCGTCTTTCACCAGCGGCAGCGCCTGGTTGTACAGCTTGCAGAACCAGAACTCGCCCGCCGGCAGCAGCAGGTTGATCTCGTTGATGAAGTGGCTGGTGAACGGCTGCTGCGGCAGCCAGTGCAGCGGCGTCTCCGACCAGTCGAACTGCACGCGGCGCTGCTGCAGATGGCCGACGGTGTGCGAGGCGCGCCTGCGTGTTTTGCTTGCGTTGCTCATGGTGATGTTGGTGGCTGGGTTCAGGCGGCGGCGCGATAGGTTTGGGCCAGCGCGTCGAGTTCCGACAGGAAGCGGCGATTATCGTGTTGCCAGGGATGGAAGCCGGGGCGGTAATAGTCGAAGTAGGCCGGGATGATGCGGCGCAGGCCGCCCGGGCTGATCCACTGGAACTTGATCAGCTGCCACCAGCCCTTGAAGTCGAACAGCCCGCCCTCGCGCCGCATGATCTCGAGGTGGAAGGGAATCACCAGTCCCCAGAAGATCACCGTCAGCGCCGCCAGCGCCACGCAGCGGCGCACATAGGCCACGGCGCCCTTGCCGATCACCGCCTGGTAGACGTCATAGGCCACCGCCTTGTGCTCGGTCTCCTCCAGCGCATGCCAGCGCCACAGCGCGGCGAAGCGCGGCTCCGAGCCCTCCAGCAGCTTCGGCTCGCGCAGCAGGATGTCGGCCAGGATCGCAGTGAAATGCTCCAGCGCGATGGTCACGGCCAACTGGTCCGCCTTCGGCAGGATCTTCTTGCCCACGTTGAGCAGCCGGATCACCAGCCGCTCCATCGCGTCCGCCGGCATGCCGGAGGCCACCAGCGCATTGTTGTACTCGATGTGCTCGCGGCCGTGCATCGCCTCCTGGCCGATGAAGGCGGTGACGGCTTTCTGCAACTCCGGATCGCTGATCCGCTCGCGGTAATTGCGCACGCTGTCGATGAAGAAGCGCTCGCCCGAGGGGAAAAAGATCGACAGCGTGTTGAAGAAGTGCGAAACGTGCACGCCGCGCGGATTCCAGCAGCGCATCTTGTCCGCGGGCAGCTTGAATTTGAGGTCGCGTCTGATCGGCAGCATGACGATCTCCAGGGTAGTTATGAATTAAGGGAGGACTACAGCGACAATTCCATCCGCGCCAACCGCCGCGACAAGGCCGGCGACAGCCGCGACAGCAGGCGCGCGCCGTGGGCCTCGCTGCCCACCAGCACTTCCTGCCGGTTGTTGTCGATGGCCTTGAGGATCGCCGCCGAAACCGCCTGCGGCTTCAGGTTGCGGCGCTGGTACAGCTTCTTCGCGCCGGCGCGGCGGCGGCCCTGCTCTTCCTCGCTGACGCCGACGAAGCGCGTGCTGCCGGTGATCGGCGTATCGATCACCCCGGGGCAGACGCTGACCACTTTGATGCCCTGGTCGGCCAGTTCGGCGCGCAGGCAATCGTTGAGCATCGCCACCGCCGCCTTGCTGGTGGCGTAGGCGGACATCATGCGCGAGGGCGCAAAGGCCAGCGCCGAAGCCACGTTGACGATATGCCCGCTCTTGCCCGCCGCGACCATCTGCTTGCCGAACAGCCGCGAGCCGTGGATCACGCCCCACAGGTTGACGTGCAGGATCTTCTCCCAGTCGGCGGTGCTGGTATCGAGGAAATTGCCGGCCATGCCGATGCCGGCGTTGTTGATCACGATGTCCGGCGCGCCCAGCTCGTTGCCGACCCAGGAGGCGAAGGCTTCCATCGCCTTCGCATCACCCACGTCCACCTTGCGCGCATGCGCCGTGGCGCCGAGCAGCTCGGCCAGCTCGGCGCTGCGCTGTGCCGCCGCCAGGTCGATATCCGCCGCCACCACCTCCGCTCCCTGCTCGGCGAGAGACAGCAGCGTCTCGCGGCCGATGCCGGAACCACCGCCGGTGACGATGGCCAGCTTGCCGGCGTACTTGTTGCCCTTGCCCGGCTTCACCCCGTCGCGCACGCGGGCGCGATGCAGGCCGGCGGATTCCTCCGCGCCTTCGATGAAGTCGACGAATTCGGAAACATAGCGCACCACCAGTTCCGGATGACTCAGCTGCAGCCAGTGCCCGGCGCTGACGTCGCGCCGCCACAGTTGGTCCACCCACTGGCCGATGCCGTCCAGCAGTTCCAGGCTGACGAAGCGGTCGCGCGTCGGCACCACCAGCTGCACCGGCACGCTGGTGCGCCGCTCGCGCGGCGCCAGCAGTCGCTTGGCCACGTTGGCGCGATACAGGTTCACGCCATGCTGTCCGTCGCTGGACTGGGTCGGCGCGGATTCCCCGCGGATGCCTTCAAAGCGCTCCAGCAGCTTCGGCCACAATTGATCGAGCCCCAGCTTCCAGGCCAGCGGCGCCGCCAGCGGCAGGTGGAAGGCGCCGATGTACCAGGAGTGCATCAACTGGT
>JAQGNS010000467.1 GCA_028291705.1 Nevskia sp. | reverse complement strand
TACCCTGATGCGCCGCGCCGCCGCTGTGGCCTGGAAGGCGGCGCACGATCGCTGGCCGCTGCTGCGCAGCGTGGCGGTGGTTGCCGGTTCCGGCAACAACGGCGGCGATGGCTACGAGATCGCGCGCTTGGCGCAGGACGCCGGCTGTGCGGTGCGCGTCTGCGAGGTCGATGGGGTCGCCCCCAAGGGCGATGCCGCCACGGCGCGCGCGGCCTGGCTGGGGCAGGGCGCCATCGAGCGTTTCGACGATGCCGGCGAGGATTTCTTCAAGGCTGACCTGATCGTCGACGCCATCTTCGGCACCGGCCTCTCACGCCCGCCGCAAGGCGCGGCGCTCGCCGCCATTGAGGCCATCGCGCGGGCGTGCAAGCAGGGCGCCCTGGTGCTGGCGGTGGATGTGCCTTCCGGCCTGCACGCCGACACCGGTGCGATTCTCGGCCAGGCGGTTCGCGCTGACCTTACCGTTACCTTCATCGGCCGAAAACTGGGCCTGCATACCGGGCAAGGGCCGGGCTGTACCGGCCCTGTCGTATTCGATGCGCTGGAAGTGCCCCTTGCGGTCTACGGTGATATCGCACCGCTGGCGCGCCTGCTCGATGCGGATGACCTGCGCCGCTGGCTGCCGCGGCGGCCGCGCACCGCGCACAAAGGCGACAATGGCCATGTGCTGGTCATCGGCGGCGACGCCGGCACCATCGGCGCCGTACTGCTGGCGGCGCGCGCCGCGCTGCGCGCCGGCGCTGGCCTGGTCAGCGTCGCCACCCGCGCCGCGCACGCAGCACTGCTGACGGCGGCGCAGCCCGAATTGATGTGCCGCGGCGTCGAAGCGGCGGGCGAGTTGCAGACCGCCATCGGCCGCGCCGACGTGATCGCCATCGGTCCCGGCCTCGGCCAGGGCGAGTGGGGGCGCATGGCCTGCGCCGAAGCTTTCAGCGCCGGCAAGCCCCTGGTGATCGACGCCGATGCCCTGAACCTGCTGGCGCAGGCCCCGCAGCGCAACGAGCAGTGGATCCTGACACCCCACCCGGGCGAGGCCGGGCGCCTGCTCGGCGTCTCCACCGCCGAAGTCCAGGCCGACCGGATGAAGGCAGTACACGATCTGTGGCAGCGCTACGGCGGCGTGGCCCTGCTCAAGGGCGCCGGCACCCTGGTGCGGGGCGCGGAAGAACTGGTGCTTTGCCCCTACGGCAACCCCGGCATGGGTGTAGGCGGCATGGGCGACGCCTTGACCGGCATCGCCGCCGCTTTCCTCGCCCAGGGCCTGAACCCCGAGAGCGCAGCTGCCGCCGCGGCCCTGGCGCACGCCCTGGCCGGCGACCGTGCCGCCCGCGACGGCGAACGCGGCCTGGCGCCGTCGGACCTGATCGAGGCCCTGCGTGCAGTGGTGAATCCTTGAGCGCGACGGCCGTGCGCCTCGACCTGGCCGATGCCGCCGCTACCGAAGCGATGGGCGCGCGGCTGGCGCGGGCGCTGATCGGCTGCGCCGGCCTGGTGGTGTTCCTGCACGGCGACCTCGGCGCGGGCAAGACCACCCTCGTGCGCGGCTGGCTGCGTGAACTGGGCGCCACCGGCGCCATCCGCAGTCCCACCTATACCCTGGTCGAGCCTTACGAACTGGCCGGCCGCAGCCTGCTGCACCTGGACCTTTACCGCTTGTCCGATGCTGCCGAACTGGAGCAACTGGGCGTGTACGATACGCCCCCCGAAAGCTCGGTCTGGCTGGTGGAATGGCCGGAGCGCGGCGTCGGCCAGCTGCCGCCGGCGGACCTGAGGATCTTCCTGCAAGCCGCTGGCACGGGCCGGGAAATCCGCCTGGAATCCAGCCCGGCGCTGGCCCCGGTCCTGGCCGTGGCGGGGCTGTCGCCGGGGTGATTTCGGCCTACGGGCTCCACATTAAACTTGAAGTGTCTGGCAGTACTTGTTGATTAAGCAAAGAAAATTGTTGAAATATCCGGCTGGCGGCGCTATCTTCCCCAAGTCATCGCCCGTCGGGGGCCTTATGCGTCGGTACGTTGGGCCTGCAATCATGCTGCTGTCCGTCGCCTGCGCGCACGCAGGCGAGCTGCGTGAAGTGCGCCTGCTCGACAGCGCCGAAAGCACCCGCGTCGTGTTCGATCTCGACGCCCGCGCCGACAACAACGTCTTCACCCTGAGCAATCCGGACCGCGTGGTCATCGACATCGCCGATGCCAAGCGTGGGCGTGCGCTCAATCTCAACCTGCGCCCCACGGGCATCGTCAAGAGCGTGCGCTCCGGCCCGCATGAGGGCGGCCTGCGCGTAGTGCTGGACCTGGGCCAGGCGGCCACCCCCAAGAGCTTCGGCCTGCAGCCCAGCGGCGGCTTCGGCTACCGCCTGATCCTCGACCTGTACCTGCAAGGCGCCGCTTCCATGCCGGCGATGGTAACGGCTTCGGCCGCCCCGGCCGGTGCCTCCGCTGGCCTGCCGCCTTCCGCCGCGACCGCCGCCGCCCCGTCGCCGGCTGCTGCCCCGGCCGGCGCGCCCGCGCAGTTCGCCATGGCTGCCCCGGCACCGCCTCCGCCGCCGGTCGCCGCGCCGCAGGCCGCCGCGCCCGCCAGCGCCCCGGTCAATGCGCCAATCAATTCCAATACCCCGCCGGTCGCCGTCTCCAGCGCCCCGGCAGCCGCCAGCGCCCGTGATGCGGTGCCGCTGGGCGTGAAGCCCATCGTCATCGCCGTCGATGCCGGCCATGGCGGCGTCGATCCCGGCGCCCAGGGCCGCAGCGGCCTGCAGGAAAAGAACGTCACCCTGGCCATCGCGCGCCAGCTGGCCAAGCGCATCAACGCACAGCCCGGCATGCGCGCGGTGCTGACCCGCGATGGCGACTACTACGTCGATCTGCGCCAGCGCACCATCCGCGCCCGCCAGGCCCAGGCCGACCTGTTCGTGTCGATCCACGCCAATTCCTACCGCGACCGCGACATGCGCGGCACCGCGGTCTACGTGCTGTCCGATCACGGTGCCACCACCGAGCAGGCGCGCTGGCTGGCCAACCACGAAAACGCGGCCGACCTCGTCGGCGGCGTGGATCTGCACGACAAGGACGACCGGCTGGCGGCGGTGCTGCTGGACATCTCGCAGTCGGCCACCATGGACGCCAGCTTCGATCTGGGCAACCGTCTGCTGGACTCGCTGCACAAGGTCAACGAATTGCAGAAGCCGATGGTGCAGCAGGCCGGCTTCATGGTGCTGAAGTCGCCGGATATCCCCTCGGTGCTGGTGGAGACGGCCTTCATCAGCAATCCGCGCGAGGAGCAGATGCTGCGCAGCCCGGATTACCAGGCACAGTTCGCCGATGGCATTTTCGAAGGCATCAAGGGCTATTTCTCGCGCTACCGTCCGCTGCAACAGCAGCAGTTGGTGGCGGTGACGCAGCCGGACCGTCCGGCGGAAACGCGGCGCCGTGCGCGCGGCAAGGCCATGCCGGTGAGCTACGAGCACAGCGCCCGCGGCGAAAGCGACAACTGATCAGATCTTCGTAGCCTTAAGGCCCGGGCACAGAACGCCCGGGCCTTCCTTTATCCTAAGCGCCATGATTTCGTCGAGCGCGCCGTGACCATCCCCGCTGTGACCATTCAAGTTCTTCCTGACCAGCTCATCAACCAGATCGCGGCAGGTGAGGTGGTCGAGCGCCCCTCCGCCGTCGTCAAGGAACTGGTCGAGAACAGCCTCGACGCCGGCGGTCGCCACATCGAGATCGAAGTGGAGCAGGGCGGCCTTGGGCTGATCCGCATCCGCGACGACGGCGGCGGCATTCCACGCGAGCAGCTGGCCACGGCGCTGCAGCGGCACGCCACCAGCAAGATCGTCTCGCTGGAAGACCTGGAGAGCGTCGCCAGCCTCGGCTTCCGCGGCGAGGCGCTGCCCAGCATCCTCTCGGTGTCCCGTTTCGCCCTGACCTCGCGCACCGCGCAGGACGCGCATGGCTGGCGCATCGGCGGCGCCGGTGCGGTCGATGCCAGCGAGCCGCAGGCCGCCGCGCATGCGGTGGGCACCACGGTGGAAGTGCGCGACCTGTTCTTCAACACCCCGGCGCGGCGCAAATTCATGCGCGCCGAGTCCACCGAATTCCGCCACATCGACCAGTTGGCACGGCGCCTGGCCCTGGCGCGCTTCGAGCTGCGCCTGGCCCTGCGCCACAACGG
>JAQGNS010000464.1 GCA_028291705.1 Nevskia sp. | reverse complement strand
CCCCGCTGGAAAACCCCGCCAGCCCCAGCGTATCGCTCAACCCATACCCCTGATCCACCTCCGGGTTCAGGTAAAACCCCATGCCGCGCCACAGCCGCACGCCGGCGAACAGCGTCGCGTCCGTCGTCTCGTCATCATGGCTTTCCCCGGAGAGGCTGTTCGCCCCGCTGTAGGGCGAGCGGAAGCCGGGGTGATACTGCGTCACATTCGTCGCCTGCCAATGCAGACTCCAGCGCTCCGGCGGGGCAGGGGCGTCGTCGGCCGCTATGCAGGCCATATGCGCTGCGCCAAACACCACGCCGCAGAAGACTGCTGCGATATTCCTTCGCTCGTGGCGAATGCGGCCAGTCGGCATCACAAAAAGTTCCGATAGTTTCACGACTGAATCGCGACAACGGGTTTTGACTTGCGTTGAAGCAACTCAGATCGGGAGCATGTCATCCCGAGGCTGCTTGCTGCCGCGTCCCGCTTCCTTCATCCAATCTGCGCTCCATTTCCAGCAAGGGCTGCAACGCCGCCGCGTGCTGTCCCATGTTTTTCATCGCCTTCCGAAACAGACCCAACTGCGGTTCCCGCAAATAGCGGCTGGCGCGCTCCACCGGAATCTTTTTCAGGTGGCAGAACAGCGCGAGCGCGAAAGCCGACTCTGCCCGCGACAGATAGCCCAGGCCCTGTGTCGACCAGCCTTGTGTCCCCGTCGCCGTATCCGTGAACTGCCGGAACGAAAACGTGCTATTCAACTGAAACAAGCCGAAGCCCATGTACACAGCCAGCACATCCGTCGCGTGCTCATGGTATTCCTCGCCACCGGGCGGCGGCTCGGCGATCGCCATGCTCAGGTAGTGCGCCAGCTCATGCGCCATCGTCGCGATGAATCGCTCGGGGTCGCGCAACAAGTTCGGGTTGTAAGTGATCCTGGCCTTCTGCTCGTCCCGTCCGAACGAAAATGTCCCCGCAGGCGGCTGCTCCGCATTGCGGATGAACAGGGTCCGCGCCACCTGCAGTTCCGGATCCGGGTCCTGCATCACCAGTTCGCAGTCCCACTGCGCCATCCCCGCCAGGTTGCGTACCCGGGCGAACAGCACTGCAGGCATTGATTGCGCATCCTCGATCCGGTCCGGAAAATGCGCATTGCTGGGTGTTACCAGCTCCGTGTGTTCGAAAAATATGCGTGGCTCCAGGCTGCGCAGCGCCCAGCCAAAAGCTTCGATCAGCCAGGCGGCGGATGTTTCATCCAGCAAGGGCTTGGCGCGGAAGATTCCCAGCATTGCGATTCTCCAGATCGACAAGTTTGCGAAACCGCTCTATCAAAAGAGGGGCATCGTCTCCCCTCCATTCGGTACGGAAAGTGACACCCTGCAAGAAGTGTAGCAATGCGCCTGCAATCCCCGCAGGTGTCCATTAACCATTTGACCGCCTCTTGCGGGCCAGATTGCTCACCGAAAATGACCGGTTGCCCGCCGCCGATCAATTGATCCCATTGATGAAAAATCCAAGTTAGCGATTGATTAGCCCCCGATAGTGGCAATCAGCCCAGCCCAGGAATCAACTGTGGCCGCGGCAATATTTCCGCGACAAGGGCTGACATCCAGATGGGCGAGGCGAGGGGAGCCGCAAGGCGCCCATCCACATTCGGTCAGCCAGGGCGCGATCCAACCGATCGCCACGCCCTCGACCCGGACATCGCCGCCCTCAACCTCGAGCCCATCAGCTACCTCGTTGCCATGGAGCAACCCTGGTCGCTGGAAAAGCTGGACGCCACCGAGCTCGAATACCGCTGTTTCCTGCAACTGGTGCGCGACCGCCCGGACGAAAACATCGTCCCCAGCCGTGACTGCGACACCTACTGGCACGCCCACATCCTGGCGCTCGGCCTCTACCTTGAGCATTGCCAGCAGCTCTTCGGCGGCCCGCTGCTGCACTACCCCTTCTCCGGCGAACTCGGCCCGGAGGACGCGGCGCTCCAGCAACAGCGCTTCCGCAGATGCCGCCGCCTGCATACCGAATTGATAAACCGGGTGCTCCGCACCCAAGCCTGTGACACCACCGGAGAAGCGCATGAAACTGCACACACTGAAGTACCCCAATCGGGCCGACATGCTGACGCTGCTCAAGGCGCGTGAGGAAGGCGGCTCGTCCGTAGCCGCTTCCCGCAACGGCAATGCGGCGGGCGCCAGCCGGCCGGAAGCGCCGGTTTGCCTCACCGTGCCGCCGCACGCGGCGCGCTGAAAAAAAAGCGGACGCCACGGCGTCCGCCTTTTATCGACGGCCCGGCCCTCGCCCGGGCTAGCGGCTGCTGACCACGGTAGCGTCGCCTTCCGCACCCAGCATCGCCCGCAGCGGATCGAGCACCCAGGCGGGCGCCTTCTCCTGAGTGAGATGTGCCACCGCGTCCTCCAGCAAGGGCCGCCCCTGCGCCGGCTTGCCCTGCCGCATCAGGATCATCCCCTTCAGCCCCGCGATCCGCTGCGCCCAGTCGATGCCGGGGTCCACCGAATTCAGCGACTCCGCCCGCAGCTTCTCCAGCAGGCCGGACGCTTCATCCTGCCGCCCCAGGCCGGTAAGCGCGGAAGCCAGGTAAAAAGCCGCATCCTCCGTCAGCGCCGCATCCTCTCCCAGCTTCGCCGCCAGCGCGGTGTGCACGGCCTCCAGCATCGGCAGCGCCTCACCGGTCCGCCCCGAGAGATATTTGGAAATCGCCAGCTCGCTCGCCACCCCCAGCGTCGCCTGGGCCTGCTCGCCCACCGACTGCCGCATGATCGCGTAAGCCCGCGTCTGCGCATCGATCGCCGCGTCCCACTTCGCCGCGTTCTGGTACACCGTCCCCAGGTAGTTCCACACCAAGCCGGTGACATAGTTGTCCTGCCCCAGCACCTGCTGCACCTGGCGCAGCGAATCCTTCAGCGCCACCTCCGCTTCGTCGAAGCGCGAGAGATTGGTCAGCGCCA
The DNA here is from genome assembly GCA_028291705.1 of Nevskia sp. Classification (GTDB taxonomy): domain Bacteria; phylum Pseudomonadota; class Gammaproteobacteria; order Nevskiales; family Nevskiaceae; genus Nevskia. The sequence continues at coordinate 17,824 of JAQGNS010000464.1, read as the reverse complement.
GCGCATACTGCACATGCACCTTCTGCCAATCCGTGATGCCGATGTTCTCCAGCGAGTACTTCGGCGCCAGCAAGCCCTTCAGCACCGCAATCGCCTCATCGTTCCGGCCCAGGCGCACATAGCACCAGGCCAGCGCCCCCCGGCTGCGCAGCAGCCAGATATCGTCCTCCGCCAGCGTCTGCGCGCGGATGCGTTCCGCCTCCTCGAAATGCGGCAGCGCCTGCTCCGGCTGCATCCTGATCGCGAAGTAATTGCCGCGTGACCACGCCGCCAGCAGGCTCAGCTTGGAAGCCTCGTGCAGCCGCTCCCCGGCCGCAGCGTCCGCGCGCGCCAACGTATCGCCAGTCTCCGCAAAGCGCCCCTCCACCCCCAGCGTGCGGGCCAGCGCATACATGGCCGCGATGGTGTCGTCATCCGCGGCGGCCCTGCTGCCCGCAAGCCCCGCCACCCCGCGCTTTTGAAACGTCTCCGCGCTCGAGTAATCGCTCAAGCCGAAATAAGCCTGGCCGATCGCCAGGTCCACCGAAGCCTTCGTCACCGGGTCATTGCCGAAGCGCCCCTCCAGCCGCCCGGCCGCCCGCGCCAGCAGCTCCCGCACCGTCGGGTCGTGCTGCCCGTCGGGCCCGCTGGTATCCGCAGCGCCCAGCAGATCGTCGTTCAGGAACTTGTTGATCGCCTCCGCCCGCATGCGCTGCGCCTCCGCCGTCAGGTAAGCCTGCCGGCTCTGCACATACAACCAGGAGCTCACCATCAAGCCGATCGCCATGCTCGCCAGTGCGGCGATCACCCAGGGCAGTCGCGCTCGCGCCCGCTTCAGCGCCTCCTGCGCCTGCTGCGCCGCCTGCTCCAGTGCGCGCCGGCTCGCCAGCTCCGCCCGGCGCTCCGGCATCCGCCGCAGTGCGTTCGCCAGCTCGCCCACACTGTTGAGCCGGTGGTTCGGGTTCCCATCCGTCGCCGCCGCAATATCCTGTTGCAGCAGCTCGTCCGCCACCTCCCGCTGCCAGCCCGGCACCAGCGGCCGGCGCATATCGCCGATCACCAGCTGGTACAGCAGCAGCCCCAGCGCATACACATCGCTCTGGATCGTCGGCGTCTCGCCCCGCGTCAACTCCGGCGCCAGATACAGCAGCGTGCCGGTAGTGGCGTCGCTCCCAATACCCTGCGTCATCGTAAAGCCCAGCTGCGTAATGCCAAGATCCTCCAGCCGCCCCGGCTCCAGCAACTGCCCGCTGCCGAAGTCCGTCAGCCGCACCTGCCACCCAGTGCCCAGAGCCGCCACCAGCACATTGTCCGGCTTCAAATCCTTGTGCAGCACCCCCACGCTGTGCGCCGCCGACACCGCATCCGCAATCTGCAGGAACAGCGCGATCCGCGCCTCCAGGCTCAAGCCCCGCAGCCGGCTCCCCGCGTCCGCCCACATCCGCAGGTCTTGCCCGCCGTCCTCGCACTCCAGGAAGAAAGGCGCCTCCGCAAAATTCCAGTCGATCACCCGCACGATGTCCGGCCGCTCCCCCAGCGCGTCGTGCAGCAGCCGGTACAGCGTCGCCTCCCGCTTCAGCGAGAGCAGCCGCTCCCCGGCCGGGCTGAACTTGTAGATCCGCACCTCTTCGGTTTTCGCATGCCGGGCCCGCCACACCTCGCTGTACTTCGTGCGGCTCAGCAGCTCTTGCAGCACGAAGTTCGGCCGCATCGGCACCGCCATCCCGGATTCCAGCGCCAGCCCGCTGCTCAGCGTGTGCCCCACCACCACCCGCTCCACCCGCCCCTCGAAGCGGTAGCCCACGCGGGGCAGGTTCACGATCCGGCGAGCGTCCTTCCCAAGCGCACTGCGCAGCTTGGTCAAGGCCGTGCCGATCACATTGGTTTCAAGGTCGCCCGTGTTCTGGTACTTCCAGACCGATTGCAGGATCTCCTCGGAAGTCACCACCTCCCCCGGCGTGCGCAGCAGCATCGCCAGCAGGGCCAGGGGTTTGGGCTGTACCTCCACAGACGCGCCGCCCACCTGCAACTCAAAGCGCGCCTCATCGAATTCGGCATCGCCGAACCGGTATCGGAACAGGGTCCCCCCCTCAATCTGCACGGCCAGCATCACAAGCCCCCCACGTCCGAGCGATATGCCCTCCATGGCAGAACCTGCACAGCCCCCGTCTTCGCGGGTGCCGAACCCCTTTGCCCGATTGTATCGGGGCCTTGCTCAGGCTGCGACGGGTTTTGAAGGCCGAACGACTGCAACTGTGACTTTGCGCAAATTCGGCGTTACAGGCCGGCCACTATTGCCGTGCTTCTAACCAATCTTTAACTTCCGAAATATTCATGGTTATCAGCTATCTACATTCTAGAATCAGCCCGAGAGTAGGGATTTGGAATGCGAATTTCACCACGCCGCCTTCCGGCGGATTTACTCGTCTATATCTCCCCGGCATATCGTCACCTCCGCTCGGTTGGCGCGTGCTGCTAGCTGCACCAAGGGCGTTCAAAGGCAAGGGACAGTGCCAGCAAACGCAATGTAGCCTCGGGGAAGGTTATGAGCCGCGCGCTAGAGATATTTGTCTGCGGAATTATCGCCTTCGCTCAATTGGCTGTAGCGCTGTTCTTGCTAGAGCGCCATGCCCAGAGTGCCACCTCCGTAAGGCTGCACGCCGTGCAGAATTTATCGGAGGGTATGGGTAAGGGGCGAACGTCCAATACTCCCGAATCTGCCATCCCTGCTGCGTCACCTTCTGCTCCTTCCGAAAATGTGTTTCGCGCCGGCACCAAAATTTTTCACTTAGCGGCTACTTCACAAATTCTTTTGGATTTCGACATATCCGCACCCCGTCCTAGCAACCCCTATTCCGTTGCCCGCGGCAACTTAGGCAAGTTTTCTGCAACCCAGCAGGTCATCTGCTCCCGCGTTCTCATCTTCGATGCCCAAGAAAATTGGACTCTCTCTTTTCCAATTCAGTCATGAGAGACGCCGTCGCGATTCTCGTTGCTTCAATAATTTTTCTAGTTGAAGGCTGCGGGTGGGCGGACGCTTCGCCTGGCAAGGTATTTGTTCGTGTCCGAGTAAATGCAAATTATGTTGCCAACCCGGAGATCGCTGCCGCGACTGTGCGTTTGCCGCTTGAGGCTGACTATATTGTTCATCCGGGTGATACGGTTTCCAGAATTGTGTCTGACAAATATCAAATAGGTGTAAGTAACGCGCCAGAAGCATACCGAGCATTTGAAAATCAAATTATTACGCGAAACAATCTCTCCGGACCAAATGATGTCGCGTCCGGCTCGACGATCAAAGTTCCTGATCTACCTCCCTTAGCCAGAACTTCGCCTAATCCAGATAACATCGCGAATCGTTTACCGAAGCTCAGTACCTACGCCTATTTGCTCAACGGACTTGATAAGTCTTCGACACCAAGAATAGAGAACGTGTTTGCTGGAAGCACTAACTCCACAGCTCGGAGTTCTTCGCAAAAGGCCCGATTGATACATTTGGAAGATTCAGGAAGGGTCGGTGCACAGGAGGTTTTCGAAATTCGCCAAACTACGATCGAAGTGGCGAAAGCGCTAGTGCAGCAAGGCTCAAAGGACGTCGAAATTCTGAATCAGCCGATCACGATCCGCATGGCAGACGGGACGCCGGGTGCCAATGTTGAAGTGCCATCGGTGCCCGAGCAACCCCTTACGGCAAACGAGCAAAATCTCGTACGCCAAAAATTAGCGGCTGCGCCACAACGACGCCCCGTTGTTTTTGTACTTGACGACAGTTGGCCCGATGACGCCGCATTTATCAAGTCTCGTGATTACTTAGTCGCTGCCATAAACAGAGTCCGTAAGAGCTACAAGCTAGATGAAGCCCATTTTTCAGCAGCGCTTCTAAGTGCTGTTAGCGCTCCGCAATTACCCGGTGCAATAGGAGTAGTAGAAACACATTCGCATGAAATTCAGCGCTCCCTGAAGCCATTGATGGACTTAGAGCCGGCCGATGGGCGCGTTGATGTCATTTATGTTCCGCTGTTCTGCGCCCAGATTGGCTCTGAAGAAATACTAAGAGAATTGGTAGAGCTTGATCAGATTGTTCGATCAATGGCAAATAATCACGGCGATCCGGTACCCGCCAAGTACGTCGATGCTTCGCACAACGTGGCGCTGAACATATTGGCAAATGTGGACAAGGTTCTTCAGGCCGGTCCAACTAGTTCAGACGAAGGTGTCGTAGAAGCGCTGATCATGTTGGCACATTTGGATTCTCGGATCACGCATCAACCATTTCTGGTGAATATGTCTTGGACCGTTCCTGATCTTGAACTGCAGCCCTATTTCCCGAGCATTAATTTCGGGCTTCCCGTTACTGCATCTGGGAACGAAGGAGATGGAAACGGAACGACGGTGTATGCCCTACGTAGGCAATTTGCGCTTAGAAGCCTAGAACCTGGCGACATGCTTACGGTCATGAATATTGATGCTTCAGGCGCCCCGGTATGTAAATCCAGCATCCTTGATTTACAACATGATACTTATGGTCTTGGATTCTCCGGCTCTCTCGAGGGCACTCCATGCGGCGGGAGTAGCTTTGCATCCCCCAGAGTTGCATGGCTCATAGCCGCGAGAGAATCCGTCAATACAAAAAGTGAACTTGCAGAATACTGGGCTAATTCCCTTAAGAAAGAGATCATGTCTATGCACGACTTCAACGCAAGCGCTTTCAACAAAATTCGGTTCAATGTGACGCGGTTCTTCTCTAATGCGCCAACTGCCACTGGAAGCTAACAATGAAAAGCCAAAAAGTTTTGGCCGTTGCAATGATGTTCTGTCTTGCCGCGTGCAGTGATGATGCTCGCACCGCTTGGACTTCTGTCCTAAAAAAATGTGCTGTGAGCGATCTTACGGGGTCGTCAATCATGTACTTCGGTCCATCGAATGCAATTGGGCCAGGTTCGATTTGGCGAAAGGATGACGACGGGAGTTTTCGTTTGCGATATGCGCTTAGTGATATGCCAGATCCCAAGGCATTTTTTAAGCAGCAAAAAGAATTCCAATGTGATGGGTCCGCCGAAACAAAGTTCAGCCTAAAAGCCGCTGCGGGCCTTTCAAGTTCGATTTCTCCAATGTCCGCTGATCTCAGTAATGATTTTCAAAAAGCAAAGAGCATTACTGTCAAAGCGAATTCCGCTAGGTGGGATCTGGTCAGTGAAGGCCCATACGAAAACTATATAGACAGTTTGCCATCGGGGAATGGCGCTAAGACGGATCTAAAGGAAAAAGCCGGACGGTTTGTAATGTATCAAGCTCTTTTAATAAAAGGATTTTCGGCAGAGCTTGAATTTTCCGACAGCGATGTTGCTTCGTTGAAGGGAAAATACTCTGGAGCGATTGCCAAATCAATTACAGGTGATTTAACTGCGAGCCTAGATGCTCAATGGAGCTCTGATAACAAATTGACACTTACGTCGACCGACGATTTTTATGTTGCAGGTCAGCTAGTTCCGTTTAGCGCTACCGGTTGGGCTGCAGGTGGTGGCTCGCGCTTTGGTAAACCTGAAGACCTTGGATCAAAGCCTGTCATTACACGCGAAAATCCATAGCAGAGAGTAGAGAGTAATAGGGGACAGGCCACAATTTCTATCGGATCGAAATTAGTATCGTGGTCTGTCCCTTATTACCTTTTTCGAAACTGGGCTCCAAAGAGAATATCCGCCACGAGGATTTTCTTGAAGTTCATAGAATTCTCTTTTCAGAGCTCTACCCTTGGGCAGGATGCGATCGCGCAAACACCGCGCCCAAGCTCGCAATATTCAAGGGAAGCGTGATGTTCTGCAATCCGCTGGATATCCCCCGCGCAATCAATGAGGGGCTGCGGCTTGCTCAGTCCGGCGGCCTAATGTGAAGTGCCGCGGGTATACGGTCGTGGGCTTTTTTTGCCTCCGGGCATCCGTTCCTCGATGGAAGCGGAAGAACCATGCTCCTCGTTATGTAAACGTATGTTAGGGGAAGGGGATGTACACATTTAGCAGAGTTTGTATCTTTATATTTGTGCTTTCTTTATTCGGTTGTGGGTCCATCTATGAGGTGCGAACCGATACAAATAATGCTGCTTTTAAAACTCTCGATGAAGCCAGCTTTCTCAAGACCGAATGTAAGCCGGGGACGGCGGCTGTTGGAGAAGAAAATAGATCCATTGAGGAATATGGAGATGTCACTATCGGATATGTAGAAGTTGACGACCAAGGATGGTTCTACGATTCCGATGCGAAACAGATGAAGGCGATTCTCAAGAGGATGCGCTCTGAACTTGGGAATGAAGCACTCAGCGATGCACAATTTACAACCTTGGTTTTCGTTCATGGCTGGCATCACAATGCTCACGACAACGATTGCAACGTCAATGAATTTCGATTGATGGCCCAACACACAGTTGATGCATTGAAGACAAATGACAGAACAAGAAAGCACCGTCTTTTTGGCATTTATGTCGGGTGGCGAGGCGAATCAATTGATATCCCGGGACTAAGGTACTCCACAATCATAGGCCGGCGGGTCACGGCAGATCATGTTGCCAAGGGGTCTGTTCGCCAATTGTTCGCAGAATTGGCGAAGCTTCAATATGAAGAGCGGAGCCGGAACAAGAGCGATCCCAAAGGGCGAATGCGAACGATTGTTGTCGGTCATAGTTTTGGAGGACTGATTGCATTCAACGCTACGTCGCAAGCATTGCTCAATGATCTTGTAATGGGAGAGCCCTCTCTACGCGATCCCGCGCATCCAGAATTGGGGTGCATTCCGCAAGATGAGCTGGATCAACACTGGACGTGGCCTGACCAGGTTGACCTGATCAATCCGGCGTTTGAAGCGTCGAGATTTGAGCCATTCTATTCTGTGTCGCAGGAGGCAAGCGGATGCAAATATGGGCGTAGGCCCCCTAAGCTTCTAATTGTTACCGCCGACAATGATTCTGCCACAGGGGTACTTTTCCAAATACTTCGATGGGGAAGCACAGCATTTGAGAGATACAACACATCCGATCAAGAAAGACACGATGCGGAAAGGTTCCGTTGGGCTTTAGTGTCCGCAGGACCTTTGGAAAGATATCGCGGTGCAGTTCAAGGAATTTATCGGCAGACTTCGAAGTGTCGTACGCTTTGCCAATGAAGTAGGGCGGTGACGTTACCACTAAATCAAAATGATCTTCTGGCAAATCATCTAAGATTTCGATACTGTTTCCTCGTAGCATCTCGGCCGAGATACTTCCCAGGCTTTTCTTCTGCTGCCGAAACCCTTTGTGCTTCACTCGGGGATTTAGTAGGTACGTTCCGTCGGCTGCCATGTTAGTTTGCCTTGTAGTTGCCCTAAAGAAGAAGGGGCACCTTGGGTGCCCCTCTTTTTTCTATGCAGTACGTCAGGCTCCTAATCCCAACTCAACGCCCCACCCGTCTGATACTCCGTAACCCTCGTCTCAAAGAAGTTCTTCTCCTTCTTCAGATCCATCACCTCGCTCATCCACGGGAACGGGTTTTCCGCGCCGGGGTAGAGCTGCTTGAGGCCGATCTGCGAGCAGCGGCGGTTGGCGACGAACTTCAGGTACTCGTTGAACTGGCTGGCGTTGAGGCCCAGCACGCCGCGCGGCATGGTGTCGTGGGCGTAGCGGATCTCGAGCTGGGTGGCTTCGTCGATCATGTGCAGCACTTCCTGCTGGAAGGCGGCGGTCCACAGGTGCGGGTTTTCGATCTTGATCTGGTTGATCACGTCGATGCCGAAGTTCATGTGCATCGACTCGTCGCGCATGATGTACTGGATCTGCTCGGAGACGCCCACCATCTTGTTGCGGCGGCCGAAGCTGAGCAGCTGCACGAAGCCCACGTAGAAGAAGATGCCTTCGAACACCACGTAGAAGGCGATCAGGTCGCGCAGCAGGCGCTGGTCGGTCTCCGGGGTGCCGGTATGGAAGTCCGGGTCGGCCATGCTCTGCGTGAAGGGCAGGCTCCACGCCGCCTTGTCATGGATGCTGGGGATCTCGCGGTACATATTGAACACTTCCGCCTCATCCAGGCCCAGGCTCTCGATGCAGTACTGGTAGGCGTGGGTGTGGATCGCCTCCTCGAAGGCCTGGCGCAGCAGGTACTGGCGGCACTCCGGGTTGGTCAGGTGGCGGTACACAGCCAGCACCAGGTTGTTCGCCACCAAGGAGTCCGCGGTGGAGAAGAAGCCCAGGGAGCGCTTGATGATGGTCCGCTCGTCCTCGGTCAGCCCGTTCGGGTCCTGCCACAGGGCGATGTCCGCGGACATGTTGATTTCCTGCGGCATCCAGTGGTTGTTGCAGGCGTCCAGGTACTTCTTCCAGGCCCATTCGTACTTGAAGGGGACGAGCTGGTTCAGGTCCGCGCGGCAATTGATGATCTTCTTGTCGTCCACCTGGATGCGGCGGGCGCCCATTTCCAGGTTTTCCAGCCCGGTGGCGCCGGATTCCACATGCGCCTGCGGGTGCGTCAGCTTGAACTCGTCCGCCGCCGGCACGCGCACGGTGGCCGAAGGCCCGCTGGCGGGCACGGTGTGCAGGCTGCGCTGCGGGGCGCCATTGCCGGCGCGCACCGGCGGCGGCGCGGGCTGATGGCTCGGCTTGGCGGGTGCATCATCCCATTCGAGCATTTTGTCTCTCCTTGATTGCTGCCGGGCGGGAGGCTGTTCCTCCTCGTCCGTACCCTTCCCTCGGTGGGGCAGGGCTACTTGTCTATGGCCTCTCCCCCGCAAGGGAAAGGGCGAAATATTTGGACCACGACAGGTCCGGAACGATCCCGAAAAATGCGGCCTTCACCGCCTTTCCCGATTCCCCGGTTTTCGGCCGGGGCAATGCTGCAGGATGCCGCTACGGGGGCCCTTTGGCCCTTTCCCCATCCATGATGGGGAAAGGAGGGACTCTACCTCGCCAACTCCCCCAAAACCTTCCAACTCACCCTCTCCCCATCACGCGGATGGGGAGAGGGGAGGACACCAACCCTCAGCTTACTGGCATTCCATTTACACCAAAAACGTAAACGCGAGCGTAAGTGATTGACGCCATTAGAAAAGCGACTCAAATCGTTTGACCGACCAGCGTTATTTCGTAAACATCGACGAGAAAACGAGCTACTTTCCACGTCAATCTTTACGGTCCAAATCTGTTGCAACAGATTGAACTCGGACGGTCTTAGTGTCAATAAGAAGACCCTACATTTAGTGATTTTTAAAAGTAGAAAACACAATAGGTTGCGGTTATGCACAGCTCCGTCCTCGGTTGTGCACATATTTGTGCACAGTTTCGGCACAGAAAAAGCCGTTTTGAAAGGAATCGGGGCCTTGGCGGCGTCCATGCTGTTTGACGATGCCCTCAACCCTGTACATTCCACGTTCAAGCATCCGATCAACGATGCCAGGGATGCCACGCTTCAATAGAAGGAGCGTCTTCCTTCAGCGCCTGAAGGAGTTGCTCATGAAAGCGCGCGACACGGCATTTTGGTCGGCAACCCTGCTCGCACTCCTCTACGCGGTGGCCGCGTCCGCAGCGGAGACGGCGGATAAGGGCGGACCGGCCAGGATTCCCTTCACGCTCACCCACAGCAACATCGTCGTCGAAGTGGGATTGATGTCGGACCACCCGTTGCCGTTCATTTTCGACAGCGGACTATCGGTTGGAAACATCCTCACCACCGACACCGCCAGGAAGCTGGGCCTGAGCTCGAAGGGGCGGGCGCATTTCACCGACAGCAGCGGTACAGGCGGCTCGACGGGGGTGACGACCATTCAAACGGTCCATGTCGGCGCCGCGGTGCTGGACGAGCAGACCTTTGCCATCACCGATGTCCCCGAAACCTTGATCGCCCAGAAGGGCAAGCCCCCCATCGCCGGCTTCCTCGGGGCACCTCTTATGCAGGAAGCGGTTCTCTGCATCGACTATCGGCACAAGGTGATGCAGCGGTGGAAGCGATCCGACTTCGACGACGCCGGGCTTTCCTCCATCCCGATGCGATCCAATCATGGCCTGCCGACGATCGACATCAGCATCGATGGATTGCAGGCGACGCTGATCGTCGATAGCGGGAATAACGGCGGCGTTGAGCTGTTCCCCGCATTCGCCGAGCAGAATGACCTGCGCAAGCGCTATCCAGACCTGAAATTGCTGGAGGGAACGGCGGGCGGCGGCCAGACCTTCGACGTATTCAGTGGTGTAGCCGATGCGGTCGGGGTCGATTCCAATTCCACCCTTCGGCAGGTGCCGCTATCGCTCATCGCCCAGGCCATGGACCCGGCGTGGGGAATCGATGGCCTGGCGGGATTCGAGTTCCTGTCGCGCCTGAATCCCTGCCTCGATCGCGAGGGGCAGCGTCTGCTGTGGGCGGCGAAGAAGACGGCTCGCCATCAATAAAACGGTTTGAGTCCCGGGCGTGCCCCGGAAACGGCGATTCAACGCCGCCGCCGTTCCCTGGACGACATTCGGCTGCATTGTCCTTTGCAAGTTAGTATTGTACCATATGATTTATCGATGAACTACTAAGTAATAGCCATGCGGGGAATTGAGCGCCTGTCTGCTGTCGAATCGAGCACGCCACGCATGGCGCGCGCGCTGCCGGACATGCCGATGCCGCCGACCGTCATGGTCCGGCTGATCCGCATCAGCGCTTTCGGGCTCGGCAATTTCTTCGAGCCAGTATTTCGCGCGCTGGAAACCAGCGAAAACGAATTCCATGTCATGTGCCTGCTGGTCGCCAGCGAGCATGGCCGCGCGGCGCCGAGTGAGCTGAGCGAACTGGTCGGCACCAGCCGGGCCAATATGACCCGCATCCTCGATTCGATGCTTGCCTCCGGCTGGGTGTCGCGCAGCGTCGATGCGCGCGATGGGCGGCGCCACGTCATCTGCATCACGCCGGCTGGAAGGGCGAAGGTGCAGGAAGTGGTGCCCCGCATGATCGAGCCGCTCAACCGCGCCTTTTCCGGGTTGAGCGCGAGCGAACTCGCCACGCTGGATCGGTTGCTGCGCAAGGCCATCGTGTCCTTCGATCAAGGCGCCCGGGCCATGAGCGCGGCAGCCTGAGGCAGGGCGGCAGAAACCAGAATTCATCACTGCCGACGACGATCGGCATTACGAGAGGAGCAGGGAAATGGACGAGAAAACGAGCCTCAGATACCAACTGATCAGCGCCTGGTGCGGGCCGGCCTTTCTGCTCACCTTTGTATTCTTCTGGGGCTTCATCGGCCACAACATCCCGAATCCGGCGCCCTCGTTGAGCGCCGAAGCGTTGAAGGCACGCTACCTCGCGAACCTGGGCGAGATCCGCCTGGGCTTCATCATCTCGCTGATCACCGTATGCTTCTACATGCCGTGGTCCTGCGTGCTGGCCGGGCAGATGTCGCGCATCGAAGGCAAGAACATGCCGATCCTGTCCTACCTGCAGCTGATCGGCGGCGCGTTGACGGTGATGGTGGTGTCCTTCAGCGCCATGTTCTGGTGCGTCGCGGCGTTCCGTCCGGAAGCCGATGCCGCAACCTTCCAGCTCATGACCGATACCGGCTGGCTGTGCATCGATCTGCAGTATTGCTGCACCACTCTGCAGATGGTCGCCGCGGCCCTGGTCGGCCTGGCCGACAAGAGCAAGGTGCCGCTGTTCCCGCGCTGGGTCTGCTACCTGACCATCTGGTGCGGCATCAGCTTCTTCCCGGCGAGCCTGACCGGCGTGCTGAAGACCGGCCCATTCGCCTGGAGTGGCGCGCTGAGCTACTACATCCCGTACTTCTGCTGGCTGTGCTGGTTCTCGACGGCGAGCATCTACATGATCAAGGAAGTGCGTCGCCGCATGGTCGGCGCGGACCAGCCGGCCGGCAGCGGCCGTCTTGCCACGGCTTGATGGCTTGAGTTGGGACGCCGGCCCCGCACTGGCTTTGCCAGCGCGGGGCCGGCGCTTTTGGGAAGCCCCATCTCCATCATCTCTCGGGCGGAATCCATGACCGCAGTGACTGCCGAGTCCCGGACCACGGCCGACGTGCCGCTGCGACTGCCGGGCGATCCGGACGTCTGGGTCTTCATCGCCGCCGAGCTGCTGATGTTCGGTGCGTTCTTCGTCGCCTACATCATCAACCGCGCGGGCGACGTGGCGCTGTACAACAGCGCGCAGCAGACACTCGACCGCGGGCTCGGTGTGCTCAATACGCTGTTCCTGATCACCAGCTCCTGGGCCGTTGCCACGGCTGTTGCCGCGGCCCGCCAGAATCGTCTCGCCCAGGTGCCGCGCCGGCTCGCGCTTGGCATCGTGCTGGGCATGGCTTTCGTGGTGGTCAAGGCGATCGAGTACACGGCGAAGATCAAGGCCGGCTACACCATGCTGAGCAACGATTTCTTCATGTTCTACTACTGCCTCACCGGCATCCACTTGCTGCACGTCTTCGTCGGCTCGACCATCCTGCTGGTGTGCTGGAACAACGCGCGCGACGGACGCTACGGCCCGGCGAACATGAAGGGCCTCGAGACCGGCGCCTCGTACTGGCACATGGTGGATCTGCTATGGATATTCCTGTTTCCGCTGCTCTACCTGCTGAGGTGAGGGCATGCCGGAAATCCTGCGCAACCTCAATCACCGCACCTGGCTGCTGCTGACGCTGGCGACCGCCGCGACGTTTTCAGTGCGCGTCGACGGCCTGGCCGGCTTCGTCGCCGGCTTCGCGACCGTCGCCATTGCCTGCTTCAAGGGCCGGCTGGTCATCCTCGACTTCATGGAACTGCGCCATGCGCCGCGCATCTGGCGCGCCGTGATCGAGGGCTGGCTGCTGCTGGTTTCGCTGCTGGTGTTAGCGGTCTACTGGTACAGCACCACTCGCAACGGCGGCGCGTAAAACTTCGCCGCGCCTTGCTTGACCCCGGCGATGAGCAACCCCTGCCACTATTCCTGCGCCTACGCTGAACCCCAGTATTGGGAATCAGTTCACCGCACGGCTGTGGCCGTCCCAGTAAGGTTTGCGCAACTCCGTTTTCAGCACCCTGCCGGCGCAGGACAGGGGCAGCGCTTCGCGGATTTCCATACTGCGCTGGCACTTGTAGCTGGCGATGGTGCCTCGCCTAGGCGACGCTCCAGTGGGGCAGCGAGCCGTCACTTCGAAGGCTTGGTCGTGCCGGGCTGCTGGCTCTGTGCCGACGGGGGATCAGCGCAGGGCGTACACGTCGTACGTCACGTTTTGTTTGGCCAGGTCCGCTGCGCCGATGGAGTAGCACTGCAGGCGATTGAGCCACTGATAGGCCGGATGCGCTGTGCGGAAGCGCGGCGCCGCGCGAATCGGCAGTTCCTTGGGCATGATGCCCTTGAGGAAGTTGGCGTAGCCCTCCGGGCCCAGATCGAGCACACCGGAATAGGCGATGTCGATGAGGGCACCGTCGTTGCTTTCCAGAAGGCCGCGCACATCGAGAATGATGACGCCGTCGGTTCTCAGCGTGGCGAAGTCGGCGCCGCCAGGGCGGACCTTGCCGGATAGCCGCGGACCCCAGACCTCTCCGCCCGTCAGGGGAAAGTTGAAGCGCACATCGCCGGGGCAGGGCCCGACCACTTCTGGTGGTGCGATATCGACCCGGTAGGTGAAGAGGTGTTCGGTCTGATGGGCAAGCATGGGGAAAACTCCTGGTTGGTGGATGCGCTTATGGGATCAGCGGCGGCGGCCTTACTTGCCGAAACGCTTGCCGAGTGAGAGGCCGACCATGAACAGTTCATTGGAGACGTTGGCTTCACCACCCCCTAAAGCGGGCGGAATCGAGTTGTGGCCGCTGATCTGGTGGCGGGTAGCCAGCCCCGCATAACCCGAAAGCTCATAGCGGGCGAGGAATGCCCAGGTAGCGCCGACGGTGTAGTGATTTTTAACGGTGGCGGGCGCCAGCACGTTGAACAGTGTTTCGGAAGGCGTGAAATTGAGCGTGTTGTAGATGTAGCCGGCGCGCAGGCGCAGGCTCTGCGTGGCCTGATAGGACAGGCCCAGCTTGTAGGCATTCTGGTCGGTCCAGCCGAATCCCGGGCCGTCGGGCGATCCCAGCAGCTTGCCCTGCCCGAGTTGTTCGATGCCATTGCCGAACGCGTTGCGGGAACCGTAGTCGGCGCGCTGGAATTCGAGCGCGATTTCCACGGACGGCAAGGGAGTGAAGGCCACGGCGGCGCCGTAGATAGCGGGAAGCTCCAGCAGCCCCTCGTCCGGCAGGAGTCCGCGATACTGCTTGATGCGCTGGCTCCAGCTTTTCGAGCGGTAGGAGACGCCGGCGGACATCCATGGCGTGATGGCGCCGGTCCATCCCGTGGTGAAACTGCCGCCGAAGGCACCGTGCTTGCCGACGTCACTGACGTTGTTGGGCGACTCCGAGAAGGCGTCGAATGCCTGCAGCCCTTTTGCGTTGAGGACCTCGCGCTGGATGTTCAGGGCGAGACCCAGGGATTGTCCGGGGGTGACGGCGTTGGCGAGGACCAGGGAGATACCTGTGATCTTGAGGGTCAGGCTGGCACTCTGCTGCTGGCCGCCGTTTGAGCCCGGGGAAAATCGCGCGTAGGGGCTGTTGGTGTAGTCCGGGCCGAGCCCGCCGGCATAGATGGAGACGCCGCCGGTCAATCGAGCCGACAGAGGCACGGTCACGCCGCCCTGGGGGATCGGGTAGAAATGGTGCGCGTCGGAGTCGTAGGTCTGGTCCGGACCCAGGCTGTTGCCGACGATGCTGCTGCGAGCATCGGGCGAAAGCAGATCGATGCCGAGGTCGAATCTCTTGCCCATGCCGGCGGCCAGCGCCGGGTTGGCGGCGATCGCCGTGGTTTCCTCGCCGGCGACGTAACTGATGCCACCCTCGCCCAGGGACTTGATACCCGAGCCGTGCTCGAATACACCAAGTGTGGCGCCTGCCTGGAAAGGTACCAGTAGGGACAGACCCAGCCAGGCCGCAAGATATTTCGAGCGCATGGATTCAGTTCAAGAAGGAGGAACTGCGAGGCGCCAGACGGGAAGTGCCGGCGGCGCCGTTGTTTTTAGTCGGGTGTTCCGGTGCGGGCGGCGAATGCCTTGCGCAGCCCATCGGCGGAAGTCACGCGGCGCTTTGCGGACTTCAGACGCCGACCGTGGCCGATCTGCCGACCTGGAGGCCGGGCTCGTTCTGCCAGTCCGGCCAGCCGGCCTCGGCGTTCTGCTTTGCCGCCAGCGCGCGCTCCTCGGCGGTTGCGAACTCGGTGTCCCAGCGCTTCAGGGCCGGTTTGATGATGCCTTCGTGCCACAGCGGCGGGATCAGCGCGGCGAGGAAGCAGACGAACACGCTGGGCATGACAATAGCCTCGCGGTGGGGCTGCAGCTTGTAATAGACCTGGTAGGAATTGAGGTGATGATCGGCATGGTTGGTGATCTCGAACGCCATGGTCCGGGAGAACCAGCCGAGGTGGTTCCACAGGTGGCGGCGGCCGATCGGCGAGCCCGGCAGCCGGACGATGCCATAGTGCTGGAAGTAGTTGAAGGACTCGACCCAGAAGCGCGAGATGAGCATGGCGCACAGGCCGAAGACGGTCCCCTTCCAGCCGCCGATGGCGAACAGGATGCCCTGGAAGACCAGCTGCGCCAGGATGGCGCGGTACACCCGGTGGCGGATATTCCAGGGGTGCAGGCCCTTCTTGCGGAGCGCGCCGGACTCCATCTTCATGGCATAGGCGGTGCTCTCGAGGAACGCGTTCCAGGTGAACCCATAGAGATTGGCGCCGCGGCGGGCGGTGTCACCATCGTCGGCGGTGCCGACGTCGATGTGATGGCCGACGACATGGGCGATGTCGCGGGTGCAATCGAGGATGCACAGGTGCGAGTAGCGGCCCACCGTGCGCGGGACGATGCCGCGCATGTGATACAGCTCGTGCGCCGCCGGAATCAGCGGGATTACGCCCATCCAGGCCAGGCTCAGGACACCGCCGAAAATCTGCCAATTGTTGAGATCGTGGTGCGACAGGCACCAGGCGAAGGCGACATAGAGCAGCACCGGCCCGACGGCGCAGAGCCAGATCGGAAGATTGGCCAGCCGCGCATTGCTCATCCTGCGCGTGGCGTAGTCGTTAGGCGTCAGCGTGTCCAGTACGGCCAGCACGGGGAAGGAGGCGATACCGAGCCACACCCAGTCGCCGCCGACGAAGAATCCGCCGAAGCTCATCGCCACCACCAGCACCGGGATCCAGTATTTGAGATAGTCCATCGCACTTCTCCTCGATTACCCGGTCCATGCCGGGCTTTGGTCTTCCGGAAAGATGCGACCCGGAAGTCAGGTTTCGCCGTGCGGCCTGATGGCCATAGGCGGGATGACCTGATCGTTTGATAACGTGTAATTAAATTACACGTTATCAAATTACTTATGAGCGGAGCCGATGTCAACCGCCTTATGTCGGACCGCCTTGTGCAGGTATGCTTTTGGCCAGACGATTCGATGCGTAGAGCGTTAAGTTGAATAACCAATGAAAATGCGCGAGCTGGAAAAGCGCAGCGGCGTCCGCAGGGAAATGATCCATTACTACCTGAGGAATGGGCTCCTGCCGGCGCCGGCGCGGCCGAAGCCGAACGTTGCCGAGTACGGCGAAGAGCACGTCCGGGGCATCAATGCGCTGCGACGGTTGCAGACCGAGCGGCGCCTGTCGATCGAGGAAATCAAGCAGGCGCTGAACGGCAATGCCGCGGCGATTCCGTCGGATGCGCTGGTGTTTCCGCAGCTCGACGCGCTGGTGGCCGCCCGCATGGGCGCCGATGAAAGCCTAGTCCTGGTGTCTTCTATCAAGGATCGCAACCCCTGCGCTGAAAAGGATGCGCGGACGCTGGACCGCATCGGCGCCATCGAGGTGAAGTCTCGCAAAGGGCGTCTGTTCGTGAGCCATATCGACGCCCAGATCGTCGGTCTGTGGGGGGACATGCGCGCCGCAGGGTTCACCGAGGAGGAGGGCTTCGACCCGGAAGCGGTCTCGATTTACGTCGAAGTCGCCAAGAATCTCGCGAAGGCGGAAATCCGCGAATTCCTGACGCGTGTTTCGGCCCGGCATTCAACGGAAAAAAAGGCTGAGCTTGCTCAGGCCGGCCTCACGGTGATGATGAGCCTGTTCACACTGCTGCGGATGAAAGGGGCGTTGAAGGAACTGGGCGAAGCTACTCTTTAGGCGCATTCCTCGGTCCGATGCGGAATGCATGCGCGTCGATGAACATAGCGCTGTATCGGCAATATAGTATGTTACCATACTATTTATCTTCTTCCGATTGAAAAGGATTTCAGGAGCCTTTTATCCGGAAGCAACATTCCGTCTGCGCGGGCGTCGATCCGGTCGGAGTTCGGCGTAAGTGCGGCTATTCAGGGGATAAGAGCTCAGGGGGTTGCAAATGATCGATTGGAAGGTTGTTCAGTCAGTGCTTCGACCGCTGTTGCAAGTAGCCGCGTCCACCATTACGACAGTAGCGGCACTGACATTCTGGATGTCATTGGTGCCCTCTGGACTGCGGGGATGGCAATCAGTGCCTTCCCAAGCGCGGCAACGTCGAGGCCGCGGCTAGCAAGGGGGCCAATCAAGGGCGCCATCTGGGCAAGCTGCGTAAATAGGCCTCCGCCCTTTAATCAGGAAAATGGAATCAAGCATGAAAGCATTGGTCAGCGTCAAACGCGTGGTGGACTACAACGTCCGCATCCAGGTGAAGCCGGACGGCAGCGGTGTGGTCACGGACGGCGTGAAGTTCAGCGTCAACCCGTTCGATGAAATCGCCATGGAAGAAGCGGTGCGCCTGAAGGAAAAGGGCAAGATCACCGAAATCATCGCCGTCACCATCGGCGGCGCCAAGTGCGAAGAAACCCTGCGCACCG
>JAQGNS010000453.1 GCA_028291705.1 Nevskia sp. | reverse complement strand
CATCCAGCGTCCCGCTATCGGCAATGTCCCCACCGGAAGCGGTGAGCTCGATCTCCCCGTTGTGGCTGGCAATGCCCTGCGCGCGGACCAGGCCGGAGTTGTTCACCGCACTGCCGACGAGGTCATGCGCCGTCTTCGCCGTCATGATCACCCGGCCGCCATCGGCGATGATCTGCCCGGCATTGTCGACCCCGGCCTTCTGCGCCAGGGTGGCCTTGTCCACCGCGAAACTCACCAGCCCGCTGCTGCCCAGCTCCAGCGTTGTCGCCGAGCCGCTGGCCAGCACCACCTGGCCCAGCTTCGCCTGGATGATCCCCGTGTTCTTGACGTAATCGCCGGCCAGCACGACGAAGCCGCCGTCGCTGGTCTTGATGGTGCCGCCGTTGACCACGCTCGAGCCGGGCGCACTGCCGCCGGCAAAGACATAGTGGCCGGAGAGAAAGTCCGCGTCCTTGATATTCATCGTCGAGGCGACCAGGCCGCCGACGTCGAGCTGGGCCCCCGGTGCGAACAACACCCCGTTCGGGTTGATCAGGAACACCCGGCCATTGGCGCTGAGGTTGCCGAAAATCTGCGACGGCGAGCCGCCGATGACCCGGTTCAGCACCACGCTGCTGGAGGACGGCTGGATGAACTGCACGTACTCGTTGCCGCCAATGTTGAATTGCTGCCAGTTGATGATGGCCGAGTTCGAGCCCTGGTGAATCACCGTGCCGGTGGGCGAGGGGTTGCCGATGGTGGCTTGGCCGCCTACGACAACCCCGCCGGTGGGCCCGGCCAGGGCCAGCCCCGGCAGCAGGAAAGAGGCCGTGGCAAAGCAGCGGGCAATCATCGCCGGAATCGGCAGGCGGACAAGGCGCGGAGCGTATTGGGTCATGGCGTGTGCCTCAGAAGCCGGCCGAGAGAGAGGCGTAGACGCGACCGTCGTCGCGACCGTCGCTTACCGGGGTGCTGTCCAGGGGATAGGACCAGTCGACCTTCAGGTCGAGAGTGCGATAGATCAGGTCCGCGCCGAGGCCGGCGCTGGTCAGGCTGTTGCTGTCGTTGGGAACGGGGGCGAAATGCTTGCTCTTGACCAAGCCGGTATCGCCGAAAACGCGCGGCACCAGGCTCACCGGTCCCCACGCGAATGGACGGCGCAGGGTCAGCTGGGCGAAGAAGCCACGATCGCCGCGGGCTTCCGACGAGGGAAAGCCACGCACCGAGGTGGGACCGCCGATGGAAAACTGCTCCGTGTCCGCCAGCGGATCCGGTGAATACACCGCATCCACCTGGCCCAGTAACTGGAAACGGGCCGGCAGTGGTTGCAGATGCTGGGCATCGATCTCCACCCGCACCCGCTCGTGATTCAAATCCGCCGGAAACTTGTTGGCGTCCGCGGCGGTGTTTTCGCTGAAATTGGTATGGATGCTGACGATGTATTGGGTGATCGCCGAGTTTTGCCAGATGTGGGCGTAGTTCAGGCCCAGGTTGAGCAGGTTGATATTGGTTTCGCTCAGCGACAGGCTGCCCAGGAAATCGGCGTTGCCGTCGGTGTGCAGAAAGCCCAGGGTGGTGACGAAGGTATCCGTCGAGGTCCGCAGCCAGGGCTGGATCAGGCTCAACTGGAGGTTGTTGTTCTGGCCGTTGACCTCGCTGCCGGCGAGGGGCTCGGTCTTGAAATAGGCATGGCCGTAATTCATGTCGAAGCGCAGGCCGCTGAAATTGAGCGGGATGCTGTAATCGACGTAGCCGTAGTTGAGGCCGTTATTGGTGGAGTGGGTGCCCAGCACCTGCAACTGGTCGGCCACGCCGAAGGGGTTGTTCAGGGTCACCGAGGCGGAGACGCGATATTCGCCGGAATCCTTGCGGCCGTAGTTGTCGACCACCACGTACCCGTCGATCGGATCTTCCTGCACTTTCACCGTGACATCGCTGGTGCCGTAGTCGGCGCCCGGCTGGATTACCGCGCGGGCAGCCAGGCCGGGCAGGGCATTCAACATCTGCAGATCGTGCTCCAGCGGCGGCGCCTGGTAAATGTCCTTGGGATGGGTGCGGCTGACGAAGCCGCCGAGGATGTCGTTGTGATAGTGATGATTGCCTTCGAAGGCGATCTTGCCGATGCGGCCCTCGATCACTTCCAGATGAACCACGCCGTCCTTGATCTTTTGGGCGGGGACGTTGACGCTGGCCAGGGCGTAGCCCTTGCGCATATAGAAATCGGCGACCCGGTCGGCGGCTTCGTAGAGCTGGGCCAGGGTGATGGGCTTGCCGGTGTATTCCTCCACCAGCGGGAACAGCACGTCCTCGCTGAACAGGGTGTTGCCGGAAAAGCTGAAAGCAGAGACCACGATGGTGGCCCCCTGGGAGGCACCGGCCGGGGCGGCGGGCGGCGGCGTGACCACGCCGGGAACGGCGACCGGTGGTTGCAGGGCGGGGGGCTGTTTTAAGGTGTCGCCGATGGTCCCGGGGGTAGTCGCGCTCGCCGGCGGTGTCGGCGGTGCGGCCTGTACACAGACCGGCAGAATGCCGGCACCGGCCAAGGCCAATAGTCCACGTCCCCTTTTCCCTGCGTACATGCAACCCCCGAACGCAAATGATCCCCGATCAACCACTTGTGCGGCGCTGTGCACTTGAATACGCGCCCAGGCGGCAAGTTGCGACTATAACGAGGCACTCGGGGGGCATCCAAGACCCATCTGAGGGGTATCTCACAGTTGCGTTTCAGCAGGGAAAACCCTCGGAAACAAAAGGGGAATCCGTGTCTGTGACGCAATCGACATTTGGCCCGTTCCACACCTACGGAATGTCCCGCCGATGCGAACCAGCGCACAGTTCATTGCGCTTGCGCTGTCGGTATCCCGGATGCGGGGTGGAAAACCCGCGGACGCGCCCGAAAATGCCTGGGTTGGCCCCGTCTGACCAACATTTCGCTTGGAAGCACCGGTTGCAGCCGTTATAGTGCCTGCAGCAGCTCTGCCGGAGAGACTGATCGTGCCAACGGTCAGCGCCGAAGGCGCAAATCCGCCCGGAATCGCTCAGGCAAAAGGACGGCAGGGCAACAGTAAACTCTGGAGAGAGGTGGCGCATCGGCGCCATCCACCGATGGGGCAAGAGCGGGTGTCAGGGCTCTCAACTCTCAGGTACCCAAGACAGAGGGGCGGTTCGACGCACATCGGCGCATATTTTCTCGACAGGGCCTTTCGAACCGCATGCTGAAGAAAACCGCATTACATGCTCACCACCAGGCACTCGGCGCCAAGCTGGTCGATTTCGCCGGCTGGGACATGCCCATCCAGTACGCCTCCCAGCTCGACGAGCACCACGCGGTGCGCGCTGGTGCCGGCATGTTCGACGTGGCGCATATGGCGGCGGTGGACCTGCATGGCGCGCGCAGCCGCGAATTCCTGCGGCACCTGCTGGCCAACGACGTCGCCAAGCTCAAGGCGCCGGGCAAGGCCCTCTATTCCTGCATGCTGAATCCCGACGGCGGCGTCATCGACGACCTGATCGTCTATTTCGTGGCCGAGGACCTGTTCCGCCTGGTGGTCAACGCCGGCACCACCGACAAGGATCTGGCCTGGCTGTGCCAGCAGGCCCCAGCCTACGGCGTGGAGATTCGCCATCGCCCCGACCTCGGCATCCTGGCGGTGCAGGGGCCCCAGGCGCGCGCTCATGTCGAAGCCTTGCTGCCGCCGGCGCTGGCCGAAAAGGCCAAGGCCCTGACGCCGTTCAGCGCGGCCTGGGAAGGCGAACTGTTCGTCGGCCGCACCGGCTACACCGGCGAGGATGGCTACGAGCTGATTCTGCCGCAGGTCCAGTTGGTGCAGTTCTGGACCGCCTTGCAAGCGGCCGGGGTCAAGCCGGCCGGCCTCGGCGCCCGCGACACCCTGCGCCTGGAAGCCGGCATGAACCTCTACGGCCAGGACATGGACGACAGCGTCAGCCCGCTGGAAAGCGGCCTGGCCTGGACCGTGGCCTTCACCCCGGAAGACCGCGACTTCATCGGCCGCAAGGCGCTGGAAGCGCAGAAGGCCGCGCCGCCGCGCAAGAGCGTGGGCCTGGTGCTGGAGGGCCGCGGCGTGCTGCGTGCCCACATGCCGGTACGCGGAGCCAACGGCGCCCTCGGTGAAACCACCAGCGGCGGCTTCGCTCCGACCATGAAGGGCTCGATCGCCATGGCGCGTGTCGCCGGCAATGCGGCCGGCCCTTATGAAGTGGAAATCCGCGGCCAGTGGCTGCCGGCGCGCGAGGTCAAGCCGCCGTTCGTACGCAATGGCAAGGTGCTGGTGTAGCGAGTTGTTCCGTCCCATTTCCCAATCCCTATTCCCGGTTCCCGATCCCCATTCCCGCTTCCCAGGAGAGATTCATGAGCAAGGTCCCCGCCGATTTGAAGTACGTCAAGTCCCACGAGTGGGTGAAGAAGCTTCCCGACGGCACGGTGCTGATCGGCATCAGCGACTACGCCCAGGGCTCGCTTGGCGACCTGGTGTTCGTCGAAGTGCCGAAGGTCGGCCGCAAGCTGGCGGCGGGCGAAGCCTGCGCCGTGGTGGAGTCGGTGAAGGCCGCTTCGGACGTCTACGCCCCCATCGCCGGCGAAGTGGTCGACGCCAATCCCAAGCTGGTCGACGCGCCGGAAACCCTCAACACCGATCCGTATGAAGCCGGCTGGTTGTGGAAGCTGAAGCCGGCCAATGCCGCCGATGTCGACGGCCTGCTGGACGCGGCCGGTTACGAGAAGGTGCTGGCCGCGCTCTGAGAGCCGTCCATCCCTCATTCAGAAACAAGACAAAAATTTTTTAGGAACCGCTGATGCCGTTTATTCCCCACACCGAGTCCGATGTTCGCGAGATGCTGGCGACGATCGGTGCCCCGACCATCACCGCATTGTTCGACGAGATTCCGCCGGAACTGATCTGCAAGGGCCTGCATGGCGTGCCCGAAGGCCTCGGCGAAATGGACATCGTGCGCCTGATGCAGGGCCGCGCGAAGCTGGATGGTCAGCCGCTCAACTTCATCGGTGCCGGCGCCTACGAGCATCACATCCCGGCGGCGGTGTGGGATATCACCACGCGCGGCGAGTTCTATTCCGCCTATACGCCGTACCAGGCCGAGGCCAGCCAGGGCACGCTGCAGCTGCTCTATGAATTCCAGAGCATGATGACGGCGCTGACCGGCATGGAAGTGAGCAATGCCTCCATGTACGACGGCGCTTCCGCCCTGGCCGAGGCGCTGTTGATGGCGGTGCGCTCCAATCCCAAGAGCGGCCTGGTGCGCGTGCTGATGCCCAAAGTGGTGCATCCGTACTACCGCGAAGCGGTGCGGGCCATTACCGAAGCGCTGGATGTGGAGCTGTTGCCGCTGGAGTTCGACGCGGCGCGTGGCGATACGCCGTCGGCGCAGCTGAAGCAGTACGAAGGGCTGGAGATCAGCGCGCTGGTCATTCCCCAGCCGAATTTCTTCGGTGTGCTGGAAGATGTCGATGCGCTGACCGACTGGGCGCACGCCAACGGCGCCATGGTGGTGGGCGTGGTCAATCCGCTGTCGCTGGCGCTGCTCAAGCCGCCGGGTGAGTGGGGCGCGAAGGGAGCGGACATCGTCTGCGGCGACGGCCAGCCGCTCGGCGCGCCGCTGTCCTCCGGCGGTCCGTACTTCGGTTTCCTCACCGCCAAGCAGCAGTTCGTGCGGCAGATGCCGGGCCGCATCGTCGGCCGTACCGTTGACGTCGACGGCAAGCCCGGCTTCACCCTGACCCTGCAGGCGCGAGAGCAGCACATCCGCCGCTCCAAGGCCACCTCGAATATCTGCACCAACCAGGGTCTGCTGGTCACCGCTGCTACCATCCACATGTCGATGCTTGGCGCCGAGGGCCTGGCCCGCGTCGGCGCGCATAGCGTGAACAACACGCAGGTGCTGGTGCAGAAGCTCGGCGCCATTCCCGGCGTTGAAGTGGTGTTTGCCGGCGACCGGTTCCACGAGGCGGTGATCCGCCTGCCGCGCCCGGCGGCGCCGGTGCTGGAGAAGCTGGCCAAGCAGGATATCCTCGGTGGTTTCGACTTGGGCAGGCACTACCCCGAACTGGGCAATGCCGTGCTGGTCTGCGCCACCGAGACCAAGAGCGAAGCCGATCTGGATCGCTACGCCGATGCGCTGCGCAAGTTGCTGAGCCAATAAACGAACGACGAGGAGAACCCTGATGGCCACTGTTACGCGGCGCGGTACCCCGATGCAGACTTCCGGCGAGTTGCCCAAGCCGGGCAGCGAGATCCCCGGATTCCGCCTGGTCGACGTCGACCTCAAGGACGTGACGCTGCATGACTACGCCGGCAAGCGCAAGGTGCTGAACATCTTCCCCTCGATCGACACGCCGACCTGCGCCATGTCCGTGCGCAAGTTCAACGAGCAGGCGGCGAAGCTGAGCAACACCGTGGTGCTGTGCATCTCGGCCGACCTGCCGTTCGCGCAGAAGCGCTTCTGCGGTGCGGAAGGCATCAGCAACGTCGTGACCCTGTCGCTGATGCGCGGCCGCAACTTTGCCAAGGACTACGGCGTGCTGCTCGAGGACGGCCCGCTGGCCGGTCTCACCGCCCGCGCGGTGGTGGTGCTGGATATCGACAACAAGGTGCTGCACTCGGAGCTGGTGGCGGAGATCGCCAACGAACCAAATTACGAGGCGGCCCTGAAAGTACTGGGTTGAGCTGCGCGTCATTCCAAGCCGGCGGCCGCTTGTGCCACCTTTTGAATCGTATTGAGAGCCATGTCTGAAAAGCTGATTTTCGAAATTTCCCGTGATGGCCGCCGCGCCACCGCGCAGAGCCCCACGGCCGCTGTCGATGCGGCCTTGCCGGAAAAGTTGCGCCGCAAGAATGCGCCGGCCCTGCCGCAGGTGTCGGAATTGCAAGCGGTGCGTCACTACACGCGCCTGTCGCAACTGAACTTCAGCATCGATACGCATTTCTACCCGCTGGGCAGCTGCACCATGAAGTACAACCCGCGCGCCTGCAACAAGCTGGCGATGCTGCCGGAGTTCCTCGGCCGTCATCCGCTGGCGCCGGAATCACACAGCCAGGGTTTCCTCGGCTGCATGTACGAACTGCAGGAGATCCTCAAGGAAGTCACCGGCATGGCCGGCGTTTCGCTGACGCCGATGGCTGGTGCGCAGGGCGAATTCGCCGGTGTGGCGATGATCCGCGCCTACCACCGCGCGCGCAATGACCTGGGCCGTACCGAGATCCTGGTGCCGAACGCGGCACACGGCACCAACCCGGCCACCGCCACCATGCTCGGCATGACGGTGCGCGAGATTCCCACCGATGCGCAGGGTGACGTCGATATCGAGGCGCTCAAGGCCGCGGTCGGGCCGCAGACGGCCGGCATCATGCTGACCAACCCGTCCACGCTCGGCGTGTTCGAGCGCGAGATCGCCAAGATCGCCAAGATCGTGCATAAGGTCGGCGGCCTGCTGTATTACGACGGCGCCAACCTCAATGCCATCCTGGGCAAGGTGCGCCCGGGCGACATGGGCTTCGACGTCATCCACATGAACCTGCACAAGACCTTCAGCACGCCGCATGGCGGCGGCGGTCCGGGCGCGGGCGCGGTGGGCGTGTCCAAGCGCCTGCTGCCGTTCATGCCAATCCCGCTGGTCGGCAAGAAGGGCCGCAAGTACCGCTGGCTGGACGAGAAGGATCTGCCGCAGAGCATTGGTCGCCTGTCCACCTTCATGGGCAATGCCGGCGTGCTGCTGCGTGCCTACGTCTACGCCCGCATGCTGGGCCGCGAGGGCATGCACCGTGTCGCCGAGTTCGCCACGCTCAACGCCAACTACCTGCAGACGCGCCTGCGTGAGCGCGGCTTCGACCTGGCCTTCCCGACTCGCCGCGCCAGCCATGAGTTCATCATCACCCTGAAGCGGCAGAAGCAGGAGATCGAGCTCACCGCCACCGACATGGCTAAGCGCCTGCTCGATTACGGCTTCCACGCGCCGACCGTGTACTTCCCGCTGCTGGTGCCGGAGTGCATGCTGATCGAGCCCACCGAAACCGAGGACAAGGAAACGCAGGACGCCTTCGTCGAGGCCCTGTGCGCCATCTGGGAAGAGGCGAAGAAGGACATCGCCTACGTCAAGGGCGCGCCCTACACCATGCCGGTGCGGCGCCTGGACGATGTGCGCGCTGTGCGGCAGCTCGATATACGCTATAACCCTGCGGCGGCCTGATACGCCGCGGGGCAGAGGGTCAAGCGATGGCTGACGGCATCAAGGGGTGGGCGCGGCTGATACGGGCCACCAGGGTCTCGTACCTGGGGCTCGGCTGGGCCATTCGCCAGGAAGAGGCCTTCCGTATCGAGGCTGCCCTGGCCGTGCTGCTGGCGCCCTTGGCCCTGTGGTTCGGCCATGGCGGCGTGCAGAAAGCGGTGCTGCTGATGTCGCTGATGGCCGTGTTGATCACCGAGCTGCTCAATACCGGCATCGAGGTCGCCATCGACCGCATCGGGCCCGAGCGGCATGTGCTGTCGGGGCGGGCCAAGGATTTGGGCTCGGCCGCGGTGCACCTGTCCCTGCTGCAAGTGCCCTTGGTGTGGGGCTTGGTACTCTTCGATTGATGGCTGCTTATCCGCCAATCACGCCCCAGATTCCGGCGGTGGAATTGATCCTGCCGCGATACCGGCAGGCGCTGGGCGCGGACTACACGGCCTATCGCAACCACCTCTACCGGATGCTGCATTTCTTCCGTGTCCTCAACGGTGAAGACCCGGCGGGTGAGGCGCGGGCGGCGGTCGCCGCCTGCTTCCATGACCTGGGTATCTGGACCGATCGTACTTTCGATTACATCGAGCCTTCCGCCAAACTGGCCGAGGCCTACCTGAGGGACCAGGGGCAGGGCGCCTGGATCGCCGAGGTGTTGCTGATGGTGCGGGAACACCACAAACTGTCGAAGTACCGCGACGGTTCGCGCATCGAGGCGTTCCGCTGCGCCGACTGGCTGGATGTGAGTCTGGGGCTGGTGCGCTTCGGCGTGCCGGTCGATTACGTGCGGGAAGTGCGTACGGCCTTCCCCAACGCCGGCTTTCACCGCCGGTTGCTGCAACTGGGCCTACGGCGGCTGCTGACGCATCCCTGGAGTCCCATGCCGATGTTGAAACTCTAGGCATAAACCCTACGATTACCTGGGAGTAGCGCCAGGATTCACCGACTATTTAAAGGAAAGAGATACGCGATGTCAGCATTAATCTGCGGTTCGATGGCCTTCGACACCATCATGGTCTTCTCCGGCCAATTCAAGAACGAAATCCTGCCGGACAAGGTGCACATCCTCAATGTGTCTTTCCTGGTGCCGAAGTTGCGCCGCGAGTTCGGCGGCACCGCCGGCAACATCGCCTACAACCTCAACCTGCTCGGCGGCGACGCCCTGCCCATGGCCACCATCGGCCATGATTTCGGCCCCTATGCCGCCTGGCTGGACCAGCACGGCGTGCAGCAGCAGCTCCTGAAGACGGTGCCGGACACCTACACCGCCCAGGCCTACATCACCACCGATCTGGACGATAACCAGATCACCGCGTTCCACCCTGGCGCGATGAATTTCGCCCACACCCAGGACATCGTGAAGAAGACCGACAAGGGTCCGGTCAAGATCGGCACCGTGTCGCCGGACGGCCGCGACGGCATGCTGCTGCATGCGACTCAGTTTGCCGATGCCGGCATTCCCTTCATCTTCGATCCGGGCCAGGGCCTGCCCATGTTCACCGGCGACGAGTTGAAGGACTTCATCAACAAGGCCAGCTATGTGGCGGTCAACGACTATGAGTCCGAGATCATCATGAGCCGCACCGGCTGGACCCTGAAGCAGATCGCCGAGCGCGTCGATGCGCTGATCGTCACCAGCGGCGGCAAGGGCTCGCACATCTTCGCCAAGAACAAGGTGCACGAGATTCCCTGCGCCGCGGCCCACTCCCTGGCTGACCCCACCGGCTGCGGCGATGCTTATCGCGCCGGCCTGCTCTATGGCCTGCTGCGCGGTCTGGACTGGGAAACCACCGGCCGCGTCGCCTCGCTGATCGGCGCCATCAAGATCGAGCGGCCGGGCCCGCAGAATCACACCTTCACCATGGAGCAGTTCCACGCGCGCTTCAAGAAGGAGTTCCGCTACGAGCTGCTGTAAGCCGGCTCGCTGCAAACGAAAAGCCGGGCTCTGCCCGGCTTTTTTGTGCCCCGCAACAAAGCATCATTGACTCCGGCTATGCACTGGCCAGCAATAATTAATTGGATTCTCCTTCTCCCCGGCGTTGTAATCGGCGGGCCACACCCAGCCAAGTAAAAAGTAGCAAGGACTTGTTAATGCGCCTTTGATCGCTGCGACGGAGGTAATTTTCGCGCAGTGCTAGGAACGACGAGCGCGATGTACTGCTAGTACATAAGCGAGGAGAGACGACGCAATGCGCGAAAATTATCCCGTCCCGGAGGGTTGCCCCCAGAAATGGGGCCATGCGTCGTTACTCGTCACTTATTTAGTGGTACTAAACTTCGCTCCTCGCGCCTAGCCTGGCCCCATTTCTGGGGGCAACGCAGCGACCAAAGGAGCATTAGCAAGCCCTAAGAGGAGATCGGCATGACGCTAAGGGAATTGCGTTATCTGGTGGCGTTGGCGGATCGTGCGCATTTCGGACGCGCCGCCGAAGACTGCCATGTGTCGCAACCGACCATGAGCACCCAGATCAGGAAGCTGGAAGAGTATCTCGGCGCCACCCTGATCGAGCGCAACGCCAAGTCCATTTCACTCACGCCGGTCGGGCAGGAAGTGGTGGAAAAGGCGCGGCGCATCGTGACCGAGGTCGATGAACTGCTGTCCTCGACCC
>JAQGNS010000370.1 GCA_028291705.1 Nevskia sp. | reverse complement strand
AGGCAATTCCGTTTTGATGGAGCCGGATTGAAAATGACCGTACTTCGCAGGCAAACACAGGAGTCACGGTCATGGAACAGCAAGGCATTGCACTGGTCATCGGCGCCAACGGCGGCATCGGCAGCGAGCTGGCCGGCGCCCTGGGGCGCCACGGCTGGAAGGTGCGCGCCCTGGTGCGCAAGGTGCCCGCGGGCGGCGATACCGCGTCGATCGAATACGCCACCGGCGACGCCATGCGCGCCGAGGATGTGCTGCGCGCCGCACAGGGCATCTCACTCATCGTCCACGCCGTCAACCCGCCCGGTTACCGCGACTGGAACCGGCTGGTGCTGCCGATGCTGCACAACACCATCGCCGCCGCCCGCGTCAGCGGCGCCCGCATCGTGCTGCCCGGCACGGTCTACAACTACGGCCCCGACGTCTTCCCGGTGATCGACGAGGCGGCGCCGCAGCATCCGCTGACGCGCAAGGGCGCGATCCGCGTGCAGATGGAGCAGGCCCTGCGCGACGCGGCCAAAGACGGCGTGCGCAGCCTGGTGGTACGCGCCGGCGACTTCTTCGGGCCGCGCCCCGGCAGCAACTGGTTCTCGATGGCCCTGGTCAAGCCGGGCGCCACCATCCGTTCCATCACCTACCCCGGCAAGCCGGGTACCGGCCACGCCTGGGCTTACCTGCCGGACCTGGCGGAGACCGTGGCGCAACTGGTGGCGCATGAGGACCGCCTCGCCGCGTTCGAGACCTTCCATTTTGCCGGCCATTGGGACGCCGACGGCACCGCCATGATCGGCGCCATCCGCAAGGCCCTGAAGCAGCCGAAACTGCCGGTGCGCGCCTTTCCCTGGGCGATCCTGATCCTGCTGTCGCCGTTCAAGACCCTGTTCCGCGAGATGCGCGAGATGCGCTACCTGTGGCAGCAGCCGCTGCAGCTCGACAACAGCCGCCTGCTCGGCCGCCTCGGCGCCGAGCCGCACACGCCGTTGGATCTGGCGGTGCGGCGGACGCTGGATGGGCTGATGCAGTGAGACGGCAGCGGTTCAGGCATCCACGACATGCGCCTGATATTGCGGCAGGTCGTCAGTGATGGTGAACCACGGCGCCCTGGATCCGACGAAGATGTGCTTGTCCGGGCGGATGGAGGGCGCATCGACCAAGGTGCCCATGGCGACATGGACGTAGGCGCCCTCGCGCACCACCGAATAGAGCAGCGATCCGCACACGCCGCAGTGCTGGTCGTTGCCGCTGTCGTCGCCGTAGATCATCAGGCGGTCCGCGCCGCCGGTGATGGCCAGCTTGCCGCGCTCGATGCCGGCGAAGGGCTTGAAGGCCGAGCCGGTCGCCCGCCGACAGTTCGAACAATGGCAGTTCGCGGCGTAAACGAACTCGTCGGCTACCGCGTACTGCACGGCGCCGCACAGGCACTTTCCGGCAAGCAGGGGCTTGCCTGTGGGTTCTGGATTTGTCACGGCGCCTCCTATGGACGATCCGTGCCGCTCCGGATCAGCAATCCGATCTTGCTGTCTGGACCAGTCTTGATCTTCGGCAGAACGTCGTCGCTGGTGAACGGCTTTCCGTCCGGGCCGACTCCGAGTAGGTAGTAATGGCTGTCGTCCGCCAGCTCATAGTAGAAGTAGCGGGGCTGCCTGCCGAAGCCAACCTCGGAAGGATCGAACACGAAGGTCATGGTGTTCCTGGGCAGAGATTTCGCCAGCGTCTCCAGGCTGTCTGGATAGTGTCCGTTCTGGACTTTGTAGAACTCGATGGCTTGTACCAATGTAGTGACCGAGCTTTCCGCCATCTGGGTACGCAAACCGTCGTAAACCCCACCCCGCTGCATGAACGCGAAATAAAACAGCGCGGAATACAGCACTACGCTCAGGCCTATCCCTGAAGCACCCATGATCAACAAAGTCCTACCACCCTCTTTCTTCGTCACCGCACCCCAGACGACGGATGCGATTCCAAACAGGATGCCGAGGCCGGGAATGAAAGAAAAGGCACCGATGATGTAGGCAAATACGCCAAGACGACTGCGTTCCACACCCGTCCCGTCGTCACTGTCCATAAATTGCAGGCCCTTACTTCTTCAGTTCGCCAGCCGCGCCATCGAAAATGACGGCGCTGTAATCCCCGCCCCTGAAGCGGTGCTGACAGGCTTCCTGATAGGCCGGACTGTCGTACCAAGCCTTGGCCTCGGCCAAGGTGGGGAATTCGAGGATGGCGCCGCCCTCGACCTGCGGCCCTTCAAGCGATTCGCAATGACCGCCGAAGCGGGCCAGCCAGGTGGCGGCATGGCCAGCCATGAAAACCGGAGCCTGCTTTGCATACAGGTCAAGCTGCTCCCGATTGCGGGTGCGCAAGCGCGTGATCACGATGTAAGCCGCCATCTTCCCCTCCCGTCAGAATCGAATGGCGTATCTCGCGCCGCAACGGGCGCGGCGGACCTTCGCCGGCAACACCCAACGCCCCCGCGGTACGCAGACGTCATCGTGCCTAGCTTAGAGTATGCCCTCCAGCGCCGTCCCGTTCGGGCTGCCCAGGCCGGTGCAGGCATCCCAGCCGGAGACGGCGGAGTACGCGCCGTTATTGCCCTGCTTGATGTCGCTCAGCGCGGTGGGATTCTGGTAGAGCGTGGCGTTGATGAAGCCGGCCGGCTTGCCCTTGATGGCGTTGATGCGCGCGATCAGCCCGGCCCACAGCGGTGCCACCGCGCTGGTGCCGCCGATCACGGTGTCATTGCCGTCGACGAGGACCGCGTAGCCGGTCTGCGGATCGGCGTCGCCGCTGACGTCCGGCACACCGCGCATGTTCAGCGCCACCGTGGCGCCGCGGCTGTCCGTCGCCTTGAGACCTTTCTGCCATGTCGGCAAGGCGAAGGTGGCGCTGATGCCGCCGCCGCTGGCGCCGCCTTCGGACCCGTCGTTCCACACCACCTCGCTGGCGATGCCGGCGCCCTGCGCCTTCAGCGAAGTGCCGCCGCAGGCCAGCACGTGCGGGCTCGAAGCCGGGAAGTCGACATGGTTCACACCATCGCCGACGCCATCGGCGGAGCCGTTGTCGCCGGAGGCGACGCAGATGGTGATGCCCAGCGCCGCCGCCGACTGGAAAGCCTGGTCGAAGCTGTTCATGGCCTGCTGGGTCCAGCTCGATTCGGGACCGCCCCAGCTGATGGAGATCACCGTGGGCTGGTTGCTGGTGTCGTGGATGGCGGTGGTGATGGCATCGAGGAAGCCGGCGTCGGTGTTCGGCGCGAAGTACACGGCGATGCGCGCCTCCGGCGCGATGGCCCCCGCCACCTCGATATCCAGCATCACCTCGCCGTCGGCGCCGTTCGGATCGCCGCCCGGCTGGTTGGCGGCGCTGTCCACGCCCACCGACAGCACTTGCGGCGCCGTCACGTTCAATTCGGCGAAATAGGCAGACAGATCAGCCGTCTCGTAGCCGCCGCCGAGTTCGATCAGGGCGATGCACTGCCCTTGCCCGCCGCCCTGCGGAAACTGGTACAGGGTGGCGAGCTGCGTCGGGGTGAAGCTGCCGGGCGTTTCCGCCACGGCCGCCACCTGCTGCGCCACGCGGAAATGCGCGTGGGCCTGCGGCCGGTTATCGAGGCCGAGCACCGATTCGACGATGCCGGCCAGGGCGGGCGGCAGGTAGATGGCGCCGCTGCGGCAGCGGTAGGTGCCGCCGGCATGTTGCAGGTGATGCAATTCGACGCCGAAAGCCTGGTTGAACTGGCTCACCGTGCCGGACAGGCGCACCGTGCGCCGCGCCGCGTCGGCACTCATCACAATCAAGCCGGAGTCCTGGGCGAAGGCGGTCACCGCCGCGATGTCTTCCTGCGTAGCACCGTATAACGACTCGAAGCGCTCGCGCTCCACGTGCTCCGGGGCCTTACCCGCCCGCACCTGCTCCAGCCGCGCCGAGAAGCCCTGCGCATCGCGGCGGCGCAGCAGCACGCTCACCTCGAGACGCTCGTCGGGATGCGCCGCAACCGCGCCGCCGGCATCCGCCGGAAAAGCGCGCTCGCTGCCGGCCAGGGGAGTGCCGCGATGTTTCTTGCTCATGATCCGCTCCATTCAGTCCGTTGAGTGGCACAGCCTCAGGTCGATACCGCGCGTCGGGCCAGCATCCCGCAAAGCCTTGGACAACCCGCGGCGGCATTCCATTCCCCGCGGGCCGCAGATCCGGCCCTGTCGCCGGAATCCGGCGGCAAGGCGGTATGCTTGCGTTTCCGACAACAGGAGTATCGTCATGAAAATCAGCGCCCGCAACCAGATCAAGGGCACCGTGGTGGAAGTCACCAAGGGCCAGACCACGGCGCACGTCGGCATCGACATCGGCAACGGCGTGCGCGTCACCGCTTCCATCACCAATGAAGCGGTGGACGACCTCGGCCTGAAAGTGGGCGATGCCGCCATCGCGGTGATCAAGGCTTCCGACGTGATGGTGGCCAAATAAGACAGGACGCTCCCGGCGCGCGCCGCTAGCGCGCTTTTGCCGCGGAGCCCCTTTTCGCCCGTACCGATCCTGCCGTCGCTGCCCGCCGCATGGTCTCCAGCGCGGCGCGGCTGAAGCGGAACTGCTCGCTGCCGCGCAAACGCTTGACCGAGAAATCGATGAAATGCCGCACCCGCCGCGGCATGTCGGAGCGCTGCGCGTAGTACAGGTGCAGGCTGTGCCGCTCGCTGATGTGCTCGAACAGCAGCGGCACCAGCCGCCCGGCGCGCAAGCCGGGGGCGGCGCCGATGCTGTCCAGCTGCCCTACGCCGAGCCCCGCCTCCACCGCCCGCACCTCGGACTCCGAATCGTTGAAGCACACCGCCGCCGGCAGGTCGAGGAAGGACAGCGCGGTGCCCATGCGCAGTTCCCACTGGTCCATGCGCCCGGTATTGGGCTGGCGGAAGCCGGTGCAGGCGTGCCGCGCCAGCTCCTGCGCGGTGGCTGGCGCGCCGTGCGCCCGCAGATAATCCGGCGCCACGCAGATGATCAGCTGCATGCGGAACAGCTCGCGCACCACCAGTTGCCGGTCCGGCGGCTGGCCGCTGCGGAAGCCGACGTCGATCTTCTGCGCCACGATGTCGGTGTAGTGCTCGTCCAGCAGCAGCTCGAACTCCACTTGTGGATGCAGCTGGCGGAACTCGACGATCAGCGGCACCAGGACCTCCTTGCCCACCGAGCGCGTGGCGGTGATGCGGATCAGGCCGTCCTCGTCCTCCGCCGCGTCGCGCGCGCCGGACCAGGCGCCGGCGATGGTCTCCAGGCCGGGCCGCACATTCTCCAGGAAGCGCCGGCCATCCTCGGTGAGCGTGCTTTTGCGCGTGGTGCGGTGGAACAGGCGCAGGCCCAGCGCCTGTTCCAGCTGGCGCACCGCCTTGCTCACCGCCTGCGGCGTGGTGCCCTGGGCGATCGCCGCCTGGTGGAAGCTGCCGAGATCGGCGGCCTTGATGAAGGTTTCGATGGCGCGGTAGCGGTCCACGGGCAATCTCGATTGACAACCGTTGGTTGATTCTGAAACACGAGAATCAGACTACTCCGGTTGTCTCCAACTGCCTATAGTAGCGCCCTGAATTCCCCCCGGATATCCAACCTCCAACCGATATCCACCCGATTCCCGCCCCCTTTCGCAGGAGCACCGCATGACCAGCACCCGCGCTTACGCCGCCGCCACCTCCACCTCGCCGCTGGCACCCTTCACCTTCCAGCGCCGCGCGCCGCAGCCGCACGACGTGGCCATCGACATCCAGTACTGCGGCATCTGCCATTCGGATATCCACCAGGCCCGCGACGGCTGGGGCGGCTCGATCTTCCCGATGGTGCCCGGCCACGAGATCGTCGGCGTGGTCAGCGCCGTCGGCGACCAGGTGAGCAAGTACAAGGTGGGCGACAAGGTCGGCGTGGGCTGCTTCGTCGACTCCTGCCGCCACTGCGATTACTGCGCGCAGGGCCTGGAACAGTACTGCGACGAAGGCCCCACCAATACCTACAACGGCCTCGAGCGCGACGGCAGGACACCGACCATGGGCGGCTACTCCGAGCGCGTGGTGGTCAACCAGGATTACGTGCTGCGCATGCCGGACAATCTGCCGCTGGACGCCGCCGCGCCCCTGCTCTGCGCCGGCATCACCCTGTACTCGCCGCTCAAGCACTGGGGCGCGGGCCCCGGCATGCGCGTCGCCATCATCGGCCTGGGCGGCCTGGGCCACATGGGCGTGAAGATCGCCCATGCCCTCGGCGCCGAAGTCACCGTGCTGAGCCAGTCGCTGAAGAAGCAGGAAGACGCCAGGCGCCTCGGCGCCGATCATTTCTACGCCACCTCCGATCCGCAGACCTTCGTCAAGCTGAAGAACCACTTCGACCTGATCATCAACACGGTCTCGGCGGAGATGGACTGGAACCTGTACCTGGGCCTGCTCAAGGTGGACCGCACCATGGTGGTGGTGGGCGTGCCGGAGACGCAGGTGCCGATCGCCCCGTTCGCGCTCATCCCCAAGCGCCGCAGCCTGGCCGGCTCGATGATCGGCGGCATCGCCGAGACGCAGGAAATGCTCGACTTCTGCGGCAAGCACGGCATCACCTGCGATATCGAACTGACCCCGATCCAGAAGGTCAATGAAGCCTACGAGCGGATCCTGAAGAGCGACGTGCGCTACCGCTTCGTCATCGACATGGCCTCGCTCAAGGCCGCCTGAGGCGGCTGCAGGCATTTACCGATTGCCCCATGATGTGCCACGGCCCGCGCCACGCGGGCCGCGCTTTCGAACCAGGAGTTGAGCAATGGATTACGTCAACCTCGGCAGCACCGGCCTGCGCGTCTCCCCCATCTGCCTGGGCTGCATGACCTATGGCGCACCCGAGCGCGGCAACCATGCCTGGACCCTGCCGGAGGAGGACAGCCGCCCGCTGCTGCGCAGGGCGCTGGACCTGGGCATCAACTTCTTCGACACCGCCAACGCCTATTCCGACGGCACCTCGGAGGAGATCGTCGGCAGCGCCCTCACCGACTACGCCCGCCGCGACGAGATCGTGCTGGCCACCAAGGTGCACTTCGCGCTGCGCAGCGCGCCGAATGTCGGCGGCCTGTCGCGCAAGGCCATCTTCAGCAACATCGACGCCAGCCTGAAGCGGCTGGGCACCGATTACGTGGATCTGTACCAGATCCATCGCTGGGACTACCACACGCCCATCGAGGAAACCCTGGAAGCCCTGCATGACCTGGTCAGGGCCGGCAAGGTGCTCTACATCGGCGCCTCCTCGATGCACGCCTGGCAGTTCAGCAAGGCCCTGTACGTGGCGCAGCAGAACGGCTGGACCCGCTTCATCACCATGCAGAACCACTACAACCTGCTGTACCGCGAGGAAGAGCGTGAAATGCTGCCGCTGTGCCTGGACCAGGGCATCGGCGTCATGCCCTGGAGTCCGCTGGGCCGCGGCCGCCTGACCCGCCCCTGGAACGAGCAGACCGCGCGCACCCAGACCGACAAGTACGGCAACACCCTCTACGCCAACACCCAGGAAGCCGACCAGAAGGTGGTCGAGGCCGTCGCCGCCGTGGCCAAGGCCCGCGACGTGCCCAGGGCGCAGGTAGCCATGGCCTGGCTGAGCAGCCGACCGGCCGTCACCTCACCCATCGTCGGGGCGTCGAAGCCGGAGCATCTGGATGATGCCGTGGCCTCGCTGTCGCTGAAGCTGGAGGAAGGCGAGATCGCGCAGCTGGAAGCGGCGTACGTGCCGCATGTTGTTTCAGGACACGAGTAAGCGTCCGGCAAAACCCCAGGTAAAACCTTGCCCCCTGTCATCCCCGGATCGAATCCGGGGATGACAGGGGGCTGGATTTTCCGGCCTAAGCCGCAGCCCCCGGCTGGCTCACCTGCAAGGCGCTCGCCGGCTGCCGCGCGCCGAACAGGCCCATCAGCAAGCCGATCACGCACATCGCCGCGACATAGTGCGCCGGCCCCAGCGGATTGGCCTTGCTCAGCAGCGCCACCACCGGCGGGGTGAAGCCGCCGAAGATGGCGTAGGCCACGTTGTAGGAAAACGAGATGCCGGAGAAGCGCACCGCCGGCGGGAAGTTGCGCACCATCACCAGCGGGATCACGCCGACGATGGCGACGCACAGGCCGGTCAGGCCGTACAGCGGCACCAGCAGGCCCGGGTTCTGACCCAGACCCAGGTATAGGGCGTAGGTGCACAGGAGCAGCAGCACGCTGCCGATGCTCAGCACCGGCCCCGGCCCGAAGCGGTCGGCCAGGGCGCCGGCGGCGATGCAGCCCAGCGTCAGCATCAGGGTCGCCACGCTGTTGGCGGTGAGCGTCTGCGCCGCGGTGAAGCCGTCCAGCTTCTGCAGCAGGGCCGGCGTCATCAGGATCACCACCACGATGGCGGCGGTCAGCACCCAGGTCACCAGCATCGAGCGCAGCACGCCGCCGAGGTGCCGGCTCACCACCACCTTCAGCGGCAGCTCCTGCGACAGCGCCTTGCGCCGGCGCAGTTCCTCGAACACCGGGGTCTCGTCCAGCCAGCGCCGCAGGTAGACGGCGACGAAGCCGAAGATGCCGCCGAGGATGAAGGGGATGCGCCAGGCGAACGCCGCCACCTGCTCCGGCCCGTAGTGCCGCGTCACGCCCGCCGCCACCAGGGAGCCGAGCAGGATGCCGCCGGTCAGGCCCGAGGTGAGCATGCCCACCGCGAGGCCGGTGCGGTTGGACGGCGCATGCTCCGCCACGAAGACCCAGGCGCCGGGGATTTCGCCGCCGATGGCCGCGCCCTGTAATACGCGCAACAGCAGCAGAGCCAGCGGCGCCCACAGGCCCACCGCGGCATAGGTCGGCAACAGGCCGATGCACAGCGTCGGCACCGCCATCAGGAACACGCTCAGGGCGAACATGCGCTTGCGCCCCACCCGGTCGCCGAAGTGCGCCATGACGATGCCGCCCAGGGGCCGCGCCAGGTAGCCGGCGGCGAAGATGCCGTAGGTCTGGAGCTGGCGCAGCCACTCCGGCATGTCCGCCGGAAAGAACAGCTTGCCGATCACCACGGCGAAGAACACGTAGATGATGAAGTCGTAGAACTCCAGCGCCCCGCCCAGGGCGGAGAGCACCAGGGTCTTGGCGTCGCCGCGGTTCAGCGGCCGCGTATTGTCCGAAACAGTTCGTTCCACAATCGTCTCTGGGTCAGGGCCCGTGCGGGGCGGATCAGCAAGCGTAATGCGCCGGCCGCGCCGCCGCTACTG